>JAMHUH010001026.1:0-13717 GCA_035904925.1 Nannocystaceae bacterium | reverse complement strand
CAACGACGTCGACTTCCATCGCGGAACCTTTCGCGTGCGCGGCGACGTGGTCGAGATCTTCCCCGCTTATGAAGACGACCGAGCCGTGCGGGTCGAATTCTTCGGTGACGAGGTCGAGGCGATCCGCGAGATCGATCCTTTGCGCGGGGTCCCGCGCGGCGCGATGAGCCGCGTGACCATCTTTCCGGCCAGCCACTATGTCACCCCGGCGAGCACCTTGCGGGCGGCGATCGGTGGCATTCGCGAGGAGCTCCAGGGCCGCCTGACCGAGCTGCGCGGCGACAACAAATTGGTCGAGGCGCAGCGGCTCGAGCAGCGCTGCATGTTCGACCTCGAGATGCTCGAAGAAATGGGCCGCTGCTCGGGCATCGAGAATTATTCGCGCCACCTCTCGGCGCGCAAGGTCGGCGAGCCGCCGCCGACCTTGATCGACTACTTCCAAGACGACTTCGTGATGATCATCGACGAGTCGCACGCGACCCTGCCCCAGGTCCAAGCCATGTTCAAAGGCGACCGGGCCCGCAAGCAGACCCTGGTCGATCACGGCTTTCGCCTCCCCTCGGCGCTCGACAACCGCCCGCTCACCTACGAGGAATTCGAGGGCCGGATCAAGCAGGTCGTCTATGTCTCGGCGACCCCAGGCAAGATCGAGATCGAGAAGACCCAGGGCGAGGTCGTCGAGCAGATCATTCGCCCGACGGGTCTGCTCGATCCCGAGATCGAGATTCGCCCGATCGCCGGCCAGGTCGACGACCTGCTCGACGAGATTCGGATCCGGGCCGAGAAGGACGAGCGGGTCTTGGTGACCACGCTGACCAAGCGAATGGCCGAGGACCTGACCGAGTATTACGCCGACCTCGGCATCCGGGTCCGCTACCTGCATTCGGACGTCGACACGCTCGAGCGGATCGAGATCATTCGTGATCTGCGGCTCGGCGAATTCGACGTCCTCGTCGGCATCAACTTGCTGCGCGAGGGCCTCGATCTGCCCGAGGTCTCGCTGGTCGCGATCCTCGACGCCGACAAAGAGGGGTTCTTGCGGGCCGAGCGGAGCCTGCTCCAGACCTGTGGCCGGGCCGCGCGAAACCTCGAAGGTCGGGTGATCATGTACGCCGATCGCACCACCGACTCGATGAAGGTCGTGCTCGACGAGACCGATCGACGTCGCACCATTCAGGCCGCCTACAACCTCGAGCATGGGATCGTGCCCAAGAGCACCCGGGCCAAGATCAGCCCGCTCGAGCAGGACAAGCCCCAGCCCGGTTCGAAGGGCCGCAAGGGTCCGGCCAAGCAGATGCTGCCGATCGGCGTCGACACGATCCGCGACGAAGACCTGCTGCCCAAGGAATTGGACGAGCGCATGAAAGAGCTCGAGTCGCAGATGCGCGGGCTGGCCAAGGATCTTCGCTATGAAGAGGCCGCGAAGCTGCGCGACCGCCTGCGCGTGCTCGAGACCCGCAAGCTCGCGCTGACCGGGAGTTAATTTTTAGGGAGGGACCCGCCGGTCCCGCCGGTCCCTCCACCTTGCCCGCCCACACTTGGGCGGTGGTTGACGCGATGCGTCCCGCTCAATCGCGGGCGGGCTCGACCCAATAGAACTGTCGATGCCCGCGCGCGCGAAAGAGCTCGACCTGGGCCTCGGCCTTCGCGTAGCTGCGAAAGCGCTCGATCTCGAACCGGTTGGCGTTGTCGTCTTCGCGCCAGAACGACCAAACGGGTAATTGGGCGAGGTCGACGTCTTCGCGCAGTTGGGTGGTGTCGCGCTCGTCGATCGCGAAGGTCTCGAAGAGGTCGATCAGCGCCTCGCGCCAGGGATCGCCCTTGCGCTCGTGGATCGCGGTGCCGGCCCCTGCACCGAGGGCATCGCCGAAAGCAACAAAGGGCCGGCCGCTGAGGGTCGCGCCAAAGCGGAGCTCTCCCATCCAGCCGAGCCCCTCGCACCAGCTTCGAACCGGCGTCGTCCCCGTCCGCTCGGCGAGCGCGTCCAGGCTGATCGGGAGACCGACGAGCTGCTCACGAACGCCGACAAAGGATTCGCCCCGAGTCAGCCAGTCGAGGTAGGCCCGCAGATCGCCGAGCCGAACGACCTCGCCCTCGTCGTGGCGCTCGTGGGCGTTGACCAGCGAGGCCCAAACCAAGTGGGCCCTGCCGTGACCCGGGAAGGGCACCGTCGGGTAGGGCAATCCGACGGCGAGCGCACGGGCCCAGTCCACGACCTGCGCTCGGGTCCTGCGACCCTCGATCAGCGCGCGCAGCTGCTCGATCATCGCCGCGACCCGCTGGCTGGTGGCGTGCCGCTGCGCGGCGGCTTGCAGGGGATCGCTCGGAGTCCGCATCGCCATCGAGCCTACGCGATCCATCGGGTCGGGCTCCGCGCGAGCGTCGAAACGCGCAGCTTGTTCCGCGAGCCCGCGCGAGCCGTGCGATACATTGCCGCGATGACCTTGCCCTTGGCCAGGAGCGCCCCGCGAGTTCGAGGCTTGCCCCTGCTCGGACCGGCCCTCGCGCTGCTGCGCGAGCCCTATCGCTGGTGGGCCAACCAGTACCTCGAGTACGGGCCGGTCTCGCGCTTCAGCCTGCCGGGCGACGGCGAGTGGTTCATGATCGCGGGCCGCGAGGCCAACGAGCTGCTCGCGCTCGAGGGCCACCGGCTCTTCCGTCAGGACCTCACCTATCCGCGGGCGCCCAAGGTGCTGGGCACGACCATCCACCCGAGCTTCACCGAGGGCGCGCTGCAGCGACACCTTCGCCGCCAAGTCGGGCCCGGCTTCTCGCGCCAGGCCGCCGGTCCGCATCTGCCGGCGATGACCAGCTGGGTGCGCCGCCAAGTCGACACCTGGTCGCCGGGCCAGCGCTTGCGGGTCGCCGAAGAGACCGCGCGGCTCGGGCTCAACTGCATCTCGCTCTTCGCCTCGGGCGAGGAGCTCGGCCAGGACACCGAGCCCTATCGCCGCTACGCGACCGTGTTCACCGGCGTGGTCGCGATGAATTGGCCGATGCTGACGCTGCGCTGGCCCTGGGTTCGGCGGACTCGCGAGGGGCTCGACGCGATGATCACCGAGCGACTCGCCGGGCACCAACGCAACCCGCCCGGCTCGACGCGCCCGCCCGACTACTTCGACTTCTTGCTGCGCGGCGTGATGCCCGACGGCTCGCCGCTGCCCGATCGCGTCCGTGTGGTGTTCGGGCAGATCCCCTACAAGAACATGGGCGTCTACGCCGGCCGGGTCATGAACCACCTGCTCGTGCAGCTGGTTCAGCGGCCCGAGGTCCTCGCTCGGGTCCAGCCCGAGATCGATCGGGTCCTGGCCGACGACGAGATCACGCTCGAAGAGATCGCGTCGATGCACGCGACCAAGGCGGCGATCAAGGAGACCCTGCGGCTCTTGCCGACCGCGGTCTCGCTCCAGCGGACCGTCGCCGAGCCCTTCGAATTCGAGGGCTATCGCTTCGAGGTCGGCGACCGCATGTTCATCCCGATCTCGGCCACCCACTTCTTGCCCGAGTACTTCCCCGATCCCGATCGCTTCGACCTCGATCGCTTCAGCCCGGCCCACGACGACGAGCGCCCGCGCTACGTCTACAACCCCTTCGGCCTCGGCAACCACGCCTGCGTCGCCCAAGGCGTGTTCGAGGCGATCGCGGTCGTGACGATCGGGACCTTGCTCCACCGCTGGAAGCTCGAGGCCAACTACGAGCTGCGCACGATCGTCGACGCGCTGCCGGGGCCTTGGGTCGGGCACGAGATGAAGGTCGTCGAGCGCCGGGCCGCCGCGCCGCCGCGGGGCAAGCGAAGGCACAGCCCGACCCAGCGCTACTCGCTCTCGACCGGGCTGCTCGACGCGATCGACGGCGCGCCCGAGTTGGTCCTCCAGCCCGGCGAGCTGCTCTTTCGCGCGGGCGACTACGCCGACAAGCTCTATTTCATCGTCGATGGTCAGCTGCGGGTCACTCGCGCGCTCGAGGACGCCGAGCCGACCGAGCTGGCCATCGTCGGCCCCGGCGAGGTCGTCGGCGAGATCGGGGTCCTGCATGGTCTGCCCCGCAACGCGACCGTCCACGCGCTGACCCGGGCCAAGCTGATGACGGTCGAGGGCGAGCACTTCTTGCGAGCGGTGGCCGAGAACGACATGACCGCGCGCGAGTTCGGCGAGCTCGCGGTCCGTCGCCAGGCCGCCACGCTGATCGCCACGACCTTGCGCAGCGGCAAGTCGCCGACCTTCGGCGGCCGGGGCAAGGTCTGGGAGCTCGATCTGGCCGGCGGCTCGATCCTCTATCGCCGCGGCGACGCGCCCGACAATTTCTATCTGCTGCTCGAAGGCAGCGTCGAGCAGCTCGATCCCGACGAGCAGCGCGTCGCTCGACGGATCTCCGCGCCCGAGTCCTTCGGCGAGCTCGGCCTGCTCGACGACGAGCCCCGGGTCGCGACGGTGCGCGCGGCCAGCAAGGGCGTGCGGGTGCTGGTGCTCGATCGCGACGCCTTCGCGGCGATGTCGAGGGACGGCGAGTGCCAGGCCGAGCTCAGCATCGTCTCGGGCGTGTTCACGATCGAGGACGACTTCGATCCGGGCGACCTGAGCCAGTCGTAGAGGATCGAATGCCGGACGAGATCGAGGATGGGAGCGCTCGGCTACAATCCGACATGGACCCCGAGCGCCGTCGCCAGCTCGGGGCGCATTATACGAGCGAGCCGGTCATCCTCGCGCTACTCGATCCCTTGCTGCTCGACGACCTGCGCGTCGAGCTCGAGGCGGCGAAAGGATCGAGTGCATCGCTCGAACAATTTCTGCTGAGGCTTCGCTGCATTCGCGTGCTCGATCCCGCCTGCGGCTGCGGGGATTTTCTGGTGATCGCGTATCGTGAGCTTCGCCGGCTCGAGCTCGCCGCGCTGAAATGCTCGAAGTCCCCCGAAACATCGGAATCGCATGCTCGCGTCGACCTCGATCAATGTTGGGGATTCGAGATCGATCCTCGCGCGGCCGAGGTCGCCCGGGGGGCGCTGCGCCAAGCCGACCAACGCGAGGATCTGTACGCCGCGGCCGAGCTCGAGCGACCCGCCCGAACCCCACGGTCGACCGCGCCCAACATTCTCGAGCTCAACGCGCTCGCGCTCGACTGGGCGTCGATCCTCGCGCCCGGCCCCTTGGTGTTCATCGTCGGCAACCCGCCCTTCGTCGGCAAGAAAGAGCAGAGCGCCGCGCAAAAGGCCGACATGAAGCGGGTGTTTCCCGATCTGACCGGGGTCGGCAAGCTCGACTATGTCTCGTGCTGGTTCATGCTGGCGGCCCGCTACGCCAGCCAGAACCCCACGACCTCGATCGCGTTCGTGGCCACCAATTCGGTGACCCAGGGCGAGCAAGTCGGGATCCTCTGGGCCGCGTTGTTCGAGCTGGGCGTGACGATCGACTTTGCCCATCGCAGCTTTCAATGGACCTCGCAGGCCAAGGGCAAGGCGGCCGTGCAATGCGTCATCGTCGGCTTCGGGCTGCGCGACCGGGGGCGCAAGCGGCTCTTCGACTACGACACGGCCCAGGGTACGCCGCAATTGCGCGAGGTCGAGACGATCAACGCCTATTTGGTCGCAGGTCCGAACGTGCTGATGCGGGATCGCCCGGCGCCGCTCGGCGGGCCCGCGATCGGCTACGGCAGCTTCGCACTCGATGGCGGGCATTACACGCTCGACCGCCGCGAGCGCGATCAATTGCTGGCGGCCTGCCCGGCCGCCGAGTCTTTCGTGCGCGCTTTCGTGGGCGGAAAAGAATTGCTCCACTCGAAAGCGCGCTTTTGTCTGTGGCTGGTCGACGCGACGCAAGAACAGATCGAAGCGATGCCGGAGGTCGCGAAGCGGGTCGAAGCCGTGAAGGACTGGCGAAGCACGCGAGCGCGGCCCGAGACGCGAGCGCTCGCGGCCACGCCGACTCGCTTCGCCGAGATCCGCCAGCCGACCACGCGCTACCTGGCGATCCCGACGCTCTCCTCGGAGCAGCGCGCGTACATTCCGATCGCCTTTCTCGAGCCGAGCGTGATCGCATCGAACCAGGTCTATGTGGTCGAGGGCGCGACCCTCCATCACTTCGGCGTCCTGACCTCGCAGATGCACATGACCTGGGTCCGCGCGGTCTGTGGGCGGCTCGAGAGTCGCTATCGCTACTCGGCCGGGATCGTCTACAACAATTTTCCTTGGCCCGACCCGGACCCAGAGCAACGCACCGCGATCGAGGCCCGGGCCCAGGCGGTGTTGGACGCTCGCGCAGCGCAGCCGCAGGACTCGCTGGCCCAGCTCTACGACCCACGCACGATGCCCCCGAAGCTCGCGAAGGCGCACCGCGAGCTCGACGAGGCCGTGGCTTCGGCTTACGCGATCTCCGAGATCTCCGAGACGGAGCGAGCGGCGGCCCTCTTCGCGCTCCACCTGCGAAGCAAAAACCGAGTCAGCCGCCCGCGGCTGAAAAACACCGGTCGAGGCTGAGCCAAGACCGGTTCTTCGGGGTCGAAGCGAGCTCGATGCTAGAGCACCGACCGGTTTGAATCCACGCGCTGATGCAAGCACGCGAATTCAAACCGGTCGGCGCTCTAGCCGGCCGCCTTCTCCATCCGCTTGCGGACGTTGTGGTCGAGCCAGCGCTTGCGCAGGCGCAGGTTCTTGGGCGTGACCTCGAGCAGCTCGTCGTCCTCGATGAAGGCCAGCGCCTCCTCGAGCGAGTGCTCCTTGGGCGGGGTCAAGAACAGCTTCTCGTCGGCGCCGGCGGAGCGGACGTTGGTGAACTTCTTGTTCACGTTCGGGTTGACGACCAGGTCGTTGTCGCGGCTGTGCTCGCCGACGATCATGCCGGCGTAGGTCGGGACCTGCGGGCCGACGAACAAGATGCCGCGCTCCTGCAAGCGGGCGAGCGAGTAGGTCATGGTCTCGCCGGCCTCGAGCACGATCAACACGCCGCGCGGACGAGTCTTGCGAGAGCCGAGCCAGGGCCCGTAGCCGGCGAAGACCGAGGCCATGATGCCGGTCCCGCGGGTGTCGGTCAGGAACTCCGAGCGGTAGCCGATCAGGCCGCGCGCGGGGATCTTGAACTCGAGCTTGGCCCGGCCGTTGCCGAAGTCCTGCATGCCGGTCAGCTCGCCCATGCGTCGGCCGAGCTTGTCGATCACGGCGCCGCTGTACTCGCTGTCGGTCTGGACGACGAGGTTCTCGTAGGGCTCCTCGCGCCCGTTGGGCCCGTCGCGGACGATGACCCGCGGGCGCGAGACGCAGAACTCGTAGCCCTCGCGGCGCATGGTCTCCATCAGGACCGAGAGGTGGAGCTCGCCGCGACCCGAGACCTCGAACTCCTCGGCGAGGTCGGTGTTCTCGACGTGGAGCGCGACGTTGGACTTGAGCTCGCGGAAGAGTCGCTCGGCGATCTTG
Source organism: Nannocystaceae bacterium (assembly GCA_035904925.1). Classification (GTDB taxonomy): domain Bacteria; phylum Myxococcota_A; class Polyangia; order Nannocystales; family Nannocystaceae; genus Plesiocystis. Next base: position 6,315 of record JAMHUH010001026.1, on the reverse strand, counting down.
CGCGAGGTCACCCACTTGCCGTCCTTGCCGGCGAGCGGACCGTCGTTGATCCGGAAGCGGACCGAGAGCGTGGGCGGATCGACGGCCAGGGCCGGGAAGGCGCGGCGCTTGTCGACCTCGGAGTCGGTGATGGTGTCGCCGACCTGGAGGCTGCTCATGCCGGCGATCGCGACGATGTCGCCCGCGACGGCCTCGCTGATCTCGAGCCGGTGAAGGCCCTGGAACGCGAGCAGCTTGTTGGCCCGGAACACCTCGACGCAGTCGCCGACCACGTCGGTGTCGCGCTGGACGTCGGTCGGCGGGCGGATCAGCGCGAGCCGATCGTTGGGCCGGATGGTCCCGCTGTCGAGCCGACCGATCGCGAGGAAGCCCAAGTAGTTGTCGTGGTGGAGCGTCGACACCCACATCGCCGGCGGGGCGTCGGGCTCGACCTTCGGCGGCGGGGCGAACTCGGCGATCATGTCGAGGATCAGCGAGATCGGTCCGCGCTCGTCGTCGGGGTCGCGCACGGCGAAGCGCTCGCGGGCGCTGCAGAACATGACCGGGAAGTCGAGCTGCTCCTCGCTCGCGTCGAGGGCGGCGAGCAAGTCGAAGGTCCCGTCGACCGAGCCGTGCGGGTCGCAGCCGGGGCGATCGATCTTGTTGACGATCAACAGGATCTTCAGGCCCATGCGGACCGCCTTCTCGGTCACGAAGCGGGTCTGCGGCATCGGGCCTTCGAAGGCGTCGATGACCAGCAACACGGCGTCGACCATGTTGAGCACGCGCTCGACCTCGCCGCCGAAGTCGGCGTGGCCGGGCGTGTCGACGATGTTGATCCGCATGCCCTTCCACGAGAGCGCGGTCGGCTTGGAGGTGATGGTGATGCCACGCTCGCGCTCGAGATCGCCGCTGTCCATCGCGCGCTCGACCGAGACCTCGCTGCGCTCGAAGGCCTTGGCTTCGTTGAGGAGCGCGTCGACCAAAGTCGTCTTGCCGTGGTCGACATGGGCGATGATCGCCACGTTTCGGATGTCTTCGCGAGTGCGCACGCGCGGCGGAACATGCCCGTGGGCTCTGCACAGCGCAAGGACGCGAGGCATGCTGGTGCTCGTGTCCGACCGCACTCGCGCGAGCGATTGGACCTGGCCCGCGTCCCCGAGCACACTGGCGCCATGCATCGCGCCATCGGCGGAAGCATCCTGATCGTGGCCATGCTCGTCACCAGCATGGCTTGTGGCTGTGACCGCGGCCGGCGCAGCGACACGCCCGAGCCCGAAGCCGCGAGCGAAGGCGTGCCTTCGCGCTCGTACCTGGCCCGTCGCGCGGAGGCCCACACCGAGCTGCGCGAGCACGGTCCTTCGCCCGGCAAGTGGGTCGAGCTCCAGCCTCCGCCGGGCGTGATGAAGATCGAGTACCCCTCCGGCGAGCTGAACCTCGCGGCCTGGGTCGCCTGGCCGCTCGGCGTCAGCGAGTACAACCGCGCGCCCGCGCTGGTCTACTTCCACGGCGACTTCGCGTTCGGGGCCGACGACTTCGAGGTCGTTCGCAGCTACCTCGACGCGGGCTTCGTGGTCATGACCCCGATGCTGCGCGGCGAGAACGGCAACCCCGGCGAGTTCGAATTGCTCTGGGGCGAGGTCGACGACGCACGCGCGGCCGTCGAGTGGATCGCCCAACAACCCAGCGTCGACCGCTCGCGCATCTACGCGTTCGGCCACAGCATCGGGGGCGGGCTCGCGGCGATGCTGAGCTTGTATCCCGACCTGCCGCTGCGGCGGACCGGCAGCTGCGGCGGCATCTATGTGCCCGAGACCTTCGCCCGCTGGGCCACGAGCGAGACCAACGCCGACCTGGTCCGCTTCGACGCCAACGATCCCGACGAGACCGAGCTGCGCGTGCTCGGGCCCAACGTCGCGTGGATGAGCACCCCGCACGTGGCCTATGTCGGCCGCGAAGATCCATGGTTCGCCGGCAACGCCCAAAAGGTGCTCGCGCGCGCGTGGCCGCTCGGCAAGCCCTTCGAGATGGTCGAGGTCGAGGGCGATCACATGAACTCGCTGCCCGCCGCGTTGGCGGCCTTCTTCGCCGTGGCCGGCCGCGACCTGCCCAGGAGCTACTGACATGACCGACGCGATGACCCCCGAACAACGACGCGTGGCCGAGCAGGTCCTGGCCGAGGTCGGCGACGCGCGCGAGGTCCTGGTGATCTCGCTGTGTGGCGCGCACGCCTATGGCTTCGCCTCGGTCGACAGCGACCTCGATCTCAAAGGCGTCTGGCAGGCGCCGACCGAGGCGCTGCTCGGCCTGAGCGACACACCCGGAGCGATCGATCGGCAAGAGTGGATCGACGGCGTCGAGGTCGACCTGACCCTCAACGAGCTGACCCAGGTGGTTCGCGGCCTGCTCAAGGGCAACGGCAACATGCTCGAGCGCGTGCTCGACCCTTCGCCCTTGCGCGCGGGCGAGGGCCTGCATGGCCTGCGCGAGCGAGTCGCCCGCAACCTCAGCAAGCGCAGCCACGCCCACTACCGCGGCTTCGCCCACAGCCAGAAGCTCGCCGTCGATCCGCTCGCGCCCAAGGCCAAGAAGCTGCTCTACGTGCTGCGGACCTGCCTGACCGGGACCCACCTGCTCGAGGCCGGCGAGGTCGTGCCCGACTTGGTCGCGCTCGCGCCGATCTACGGCTTCCCCGAGGTGCCCGAGCTGGTCGAGATCAAGCGCTCGGCCGAGCTCGGCGTGCTGCCCGAGCCCTGGCGCGAGCGGGTGCCTGGATTGATCGAGCGCGCCTTCGCTCGGCTCGATCAGGCGCTCGAGAACTCGAAGCTGCCAGCCGAGCCCGCGGCCCCGGCCGAGCTCGAGCGCTGGTTGATCGATCGCCGGATCGCCGGGCTCAGTGCTCGACCAGCGCCTTGAGGGCCAGCCAGAGCCCGACGACCATCAGCACGCCAGCGATCAGCGCGAAGTGCTTGGCGGTCGGCAAGGTCTTGGTTCGCCGCGCACCCAGCCACGCGCCGACGAAGGTCGAGCCGCCGACGAACACGAAGGCGAGCAGCGAGACCCGGCCGCTGCCGACGGCCCCGAGCGCCCCGCCGACGCCGGTGAAAAAACCGATCGCCATGTTGGTGCCGGCCGCCCGCGAGGGGCTCACGCCCAGGCGCAGCATCGCGGGCAAGCGCATGGTCCCGAGCAGCAGCCCGACCACGCCCGAGAGCGCGCCGAGGGCCGCACCGATCGCGACCTCGATCGCCAGCGCGCGGGTGCTGAGCGGGCGCGAGTCGTCGCTGGCCTCGGGCTCGCTCGCGGCGTTCGTGCTCGGCTTGCTCGCGGCGTTCGTGCTCGCGGCCGAGCCCGCGTGCATCTGCCAAGCCTTGCTTGCCAGCGGCAAGGCCGAGAGCAGCAGCACGGCGCCGATCACCACCTCGATCCACCAGGCGTCGACATGGGTGAGCATCCGCGACGAGAGGTAGGCGGCGAGGGCCGAGGGCGCGCCGATGCTCAGCAGCAAGCGCAGGTCGACCCGACCCTCGCGGGCGTGCCCGAGCGCCCCCGTCGCGGCGCCGAGCGAGGAGATCGCCAGATTCGACGCGGCCGCGGCCGGAGCGGAGCCCAGCGCCGCGACCAACAAGGGCAGACGAAACTGGCCGAGGACCAAGCCCACCATCGCGCCGAGGTACGCCAGCAGGCCCGAGACGAGCGCCGCAGCGGCGAGCCATGCGTGCGACGGATCGAGTGCGAGGAGGGTCGCGATGCCGGCGAAGCTAGCACGTGCTTGACACCCTGCTCCAGCGCTCGGCATCGTCGCGGGCGAAGTGACCCGTCCCGAACGACTCATCCACGCCGTGGCGAAGGACGGGCCCGGCGTCGTCGTGCTGAACTGGACGCCGGCCCATGGCGGCCTGCTCGACGAGCTCGCGCGGACCATGCTCGGCGCAGGCGTCGCTCGGATCACCTGCGTGGGCGATGCGTCCAAGTCGCCCGCCGAGCTGCCGCGCGAGGACGGCATCGAGGTCCGCACGCTCGCGCTCGACCCTGCGCTCGGCAGCGAGGAGCTGGTCGAATTCCTGCGCGAGGTGGTCCGAGTCGTCGACGCCAACTCGGTGATCGTGCTGCCGCGGATCGCGATCGACGACGCGGACTCGAGCTCGCGGATGACCTGCGCGGCGATTCGCAGGGCCTGTGGCGAGCGCGTCGGTCCCAACGTGCTGGTCGAGATCGAGGACCCCGAGGCCGCCTTCGAGTTCGTCGGGCTCGGGGTCTCGACCGTGTTCTATTCGGGCCATCTGCGCGCGGCCTTGCTCGGGCAAGCCTGCGTCGACTTGGGCGTGTTTCAATTCGTGGTCGGGCTGCTGCGCGGCCGCCATCACGTGCGTAGCATCCCGGTCCCGGAGGCGCTGCGCGACTCGACCTTCGCCGAGGCTGCGCTGGCGCTCGAGGCCGACGAGCGCGGCCGACCGATGACCGTGATCGGCGTGACCAAACCGACCAAGACCGGACCGACCGACCACGTGGTCGTGAACCCCGGCCCACGCACGCCCCTGCGCGACGTGCTGGGCTTGATGGTGCTGGTCTCGGGCGACGAAGCGGTGGTGGCCGCGTGAGCGTGATCGAAGGCGTTCGCGCTCGGGCGATCACGATCACGACAGCGATGACGCTCGCGCTCGGGCTCTCGCTCGACGCGGCCGCGCAAGAGCCCCCCGCCGAGCCCACGCCCGCCGAAGCCCCGTCCGGCAGCATTCGCTTCGGCGCCGGCAGCAAAGGCGGCGGCTTCGCCAAGACCGGCGAGGCGATCGCGACCTCGCTCGAGGCGACCGACGCGAGCTCGCCGGTCCACGTCGTCTACACCGGAGGCTCGTGCGACAACGTCCGCAAGCTGGCCAACGGCGAGCTCGATGCGGCGCTCGTCCAATACGACGTCGCGGCCGAGGCCTTCGCCGCAGCTGCGGCCGCGCAGGCGGTCGGCTCCGAGGGCGAGGTCGATGCCGAGGGCAAGAGCGGCTGGATGTGCGAGCTCTCGGCCGCCGAGCTCGCGGGCGTCGAGCTCGAGCTGGTCGCCGCGATCGACGACTCGGCCGTCCACGTGATCGTCCGTCGCCCGGTTCGACTCGACGACTTCGCCAGCGTCGGCGATCGCCCGATCTTCGTCGGCCAGCGCGGCTCGGGCAGCATGGAGACCTCCAAGGTGATCCTCGGCGCCGCCGGGCTGACCCTCGACGACGTCAACTCGCTCGACATCAAGAACAAGGCCGCGATGACGGCGATGCAGCGCGGCGAGCTGCTCTTGATGCTGCGCACGACCGAGATCGGCGACCCGGCGATCGCCCGGCTGATCGCGACCGGCATGGCCGACCTCAACGCCCTGCCGCCGACCGTGATCGAGCGGCTGATCGACGGCTTCCCTTATTACCGGATCTGCCAGATCGATCCGCACACTTACCCGGGCCACGAGTTCGGGGTCCCGACCGTCTGCGTCAGCACGGTCGTGCTCACGGCTCGACGCGCGGGCGAGGACGCGCTGACCGACGAGCAGGTGATCGCGCTGATCGACGGCCTGCGCTGGCTGACCGACAACCCGGTCGAAGACGTGCCGGCGGTCAGCGTCCGCTGGCGCGGCTTCGCCGAGCGCGAGCCGATCCCCCTGCATCGCGGCGCCGCCTACGTCGAGCGCCGCGACTTTCTGACCTACTGGGCCAAGGTCATCGCCGCGCTCGCGCTCGCGCTCGGCCTGGCCGCGCTCGCCCGTCGCTTCTTGCGGCGCAAGGGCCTGCTCGGCAACCCGCTCAGCGGCAACCTCGAGGGCCAGCTCTCCAACCCGCTCGTGCCCTTCGCCGGCTTCTTGCTGATCGTCGGGGCCGCGACCGTGATCGTCTGGAACCTCGAGCACGACAGCAACGCCCGAGTTCGAACCCTGAACGACTCGTTCTGGGAGATGAACATGTTCGCGACCGGCAACTTCGACAGCGAGTCGCTCAAGACCTCGACCGCGCGGGTGATCGGGGCCGCCGCGACGATCGCCGGCTTGGGCCTGCTCGCCTGGTTCACCGCCGCGCTGACGAGCATCTTGTCGCGCGACCAGATGCGGCTCTTTCGGCGGATGCGCAATCACATCGTCATCCTCAACTTCCGCGAGGAGATGATTCAGCTGGTCCGCGTGCTGCGAAGCCCCGGCCCGATGCGCCAGCGCTCGATCCACGTGGTCGTGTCCGACGCCCTGCCGCCGCGAGTCCGCCAACAGCTCACCCGCGTCCGCGGCCTGACGATCTATCAACAAAACCCCGAGGTCCCCGAAGACCTCGTCGACCTGCGCCTGCCTCGGGCCGCGCGGGTGATCGTGCT
>JAMHUH010001025.1:0-11459 GCA_035904925.1 Nannocystaceae bacterium | reverse complement strand
TACCGCGAGAAGATCGTCGTGATCCGTGCGGTCAAGTGCGTGTCGGCCCCGATCTTCCAGCACCCGATCAAGGTCGTGCAAAAGGACGGGACCGGCGAGCTGGTCGTCAGCGGCGATCAGCCCGACGACAAGGCCGTGTTCGAGCTCGCCTGAGCCACGCTCGCCCAAGCCAAACGCCGCGCGGCGCCGAACGCCGCGCGGCGATCCATCACGCTCGACCGCCGCCCCGGCGGCGTGCAAACATGACCCGCCCGCCATGCACATCGTCGACGACTCGACCATCCGCAAGTGGTTCCACTCCGGCGAGAGCCTCGAGCTGCTGACCGGGCAGATCGGCAGCCACCGACCCAGCTACGAGTACATGGAAGAGGTGCTCGGGCTGCCCTTGCACGTTCAGTTCGTGACCGACCAGCTGACGGCAGCCGGGCGTCCGCTCGAGCAGCTCCAGACCATCCCCTTCCACTCGCTCTGCCGCGGGCTCTTCATGCCGCTGATGCGCATGCACCCCGAGAAGGCCGCGAGCTTGTTCGGGATCGAGAGCCCGCCGCCGCCCGACACGGCCGGCCGCGCCGATCTGGTCCAACGCTTCCTCGACAAGGACACCGGGCTCTCGGCGGTCCAGAAGATCGGCTGCTTGGTCGGCGACGTCTTCCTCGGTCGGACCAGCACCTTCAAGCGCGACAGCCTGGTCCGGCTGCTGATGTCGGTGACCATGGTCAACTACCGCGACATGCTCGATCGGCTCTCGCGGGTCGGCGACGTCGGGGTGCTCTTCGCCGAGTCGCGCAAGCAGCTCAAGAGCACGCCGCCGCTGACCGCCGGCGAGGTCTTGCTGACGCTCGAGTTCCTGCCCGACGCGGTCCGCTCGCTCAAGTTCGACCTGCTCCGCTCGCTGCTCGAGCGCATGGGCAAGATCGAGGCCTACTTCATGTCGCGCCTGATCCTCGGCAAGGCCGACTTCGGGTTCGAATACGAAGGCGCCGTGATCGCTCGCGCGCTCGGTCAGTACTACGGGGCCGAGCCCGAGGCGGTCCAACACGCGATCGCCCTGTCCGACCCCTTCGCGGTCGCCAAGACGCTCGCAGCCAAAGGCCCCGACGGCCTGCGCGAGGTCCAGCTCCAGCCCTTGGTCGCGGTCAAGCACGCGCTCGCGAGCGGCAGCAGCGACTCGGTCAAGAAGTACCCCTGCTGGGTCGAGCGCAAGTACGACGGCATCCGCCTGATGCTGCACAAGTCGACCGACGCGCAGGGCTCGACCCTCTCGGCCGCCTACACCCGCGGGCGCAAGGACTGGCTCGAGCAGATCACCGGCATGCGCCAGACGATCGCCAGCTTTCCCTGCCGCGACTGCATCATCGACGGCGAGCTCTTCGGCTCGGTCTTCGATCTCGACGGCGCCCGCCCGGCCACCGTCTACGAGGTCTACGCCAGCTTGTCGGGCGAGGTCGTCCAGCGCCCGGTCAACCTCAAGTACGCCGCCTTCGATCTCGTCTATCTCAACGGCCGCGACCTGACCCAGCTGCCCTTGCACGAGCGCCGCAAGCTGCTCCAGCAATTCCTCGGTCCGCTCGCCAACTTCCCCAGCCCGATCCCGCTGACGATCGCCGAAGGCCAGCTGGCCAAGGACAAGAACGACGTCAATCGGCTCTACCAGTACTTCCGCAACCAGGGCTACGAAGGGATCATCACCAAGGATCTCGACGGCGTCTACGCGCTCGCCCGCCGCGACCCCGACTGGCTCAAGCGCAAGCCCGAGATCACGCTCGACCTGGTCCTGATCGAGGGCGTGTTCTCGGTCACCAGCAAGCAGAAGGCCGGCATGTTCGGCAGCTTCGCGATCGGCGCTCGCACGGCCGATGGCGGCTTCCTCGACGTCGGCGACGTCGCCGGCGTCGACCAGATCCGCGACCGCGAGCTGCAGGCCGAGATCATGCGCAACGGGCTGATGACCGGCAAACGAACCACGCGCCAGAGCTCGTCGGGTGTCCGGCCCGGCGTCGAGCTGCGCCCGCACATCGTCGTGACCGTCCGCTTCGAGGGCATCGTCAAGGACAACGAGAGCGGCGAGCTCAAGCTGCGCGATCCCAAGCTGGTCGCGATTCGCTCCGACAAGCACGCGGGCGAGGCCGACAAGGTCAAGGCGATCGAAGAGCTCTACTTCCAGCAGCGCATGGGCTGAGCTCGGCGTGCTCGATTGAGCTCGGCGCGCTTGGCTGAGCTCGACGCTTCGCCTGAGCTCGGCGCGCCTCGCCTTGCGCTACCCTGTCGAGGTGCGCTCGACCTTCGCGCTCGGCTTCGCCTTGCTCGGCTTGCTCGCCCTCATCGGGTCGAGCGCGACCGGTTGCGAAGGCAGCCCCGAGCCGGCCGAGCCGAGCGCCCCGCTCGTCCGGGCCAAGCCCAGCTACGCCGAGACCCGCGAGACCATCCACGCGCTCGCCGTCGAGCTGATGAAGGCCAACGAGATCACCGGCATCTCGCTGGCCCTGATCGACGACGGCGAGATCGTCTGGGCGACCGGCTGGGGCTGGGCCGACGTCGATCGCAAGCTGCGAGCCGGGCCGCGCACGGTCTACGCCGTCGGCTCGCTGGCCAAGCCGATCACCGCCGCGGCGGTCATGCAGGCGGTCGAGCAGGGCGAGCTCGCGCTCGACGACACCTTGATCGAGCTGCTGCCCGAGCTCGATCTCGCCGGCGACGCCGAATCGATCATCACGCTCGAGCAGCTGCTCACGCACCGCTCGGGCCTGCCCTCGGATTGGTTCATCCACGATCTCTCGAACGACCCGCCGCCCTGGACGGGGATCGTCGAGGAGATTCGCGGCGTCGAGCTGGCCGCGACGCCCGGCCACTTCACGATCTACTCCAACCTCGGCATGACCCTCGCTGGGCTCGCGCTGGCCCGCGAGCGCGAGCGCGACTACGAGACGCTGGTCACCGAGACGCTGCTGCGCCCCGCCGGCATGCGCACGGCCTACTTCGTCGATGGACCCGAGCCGCAGCCCGTGTTGCTGCCGCTGCGCGAGGGGCCGCGCGGGCTCGATGCGATCGAGCGCGCCGCCAGCTACACCCGCTCGACCCTCCACGTCGATCCCGAGTTTCGGCTCGCGCCTGCGGGCGGTCTGCATGCCAGCGTCGTCGACCTCGCCAGCTTCGCGGCGCTGCTCCAGCGATCGGGTCGCAGCAGCGCCGGCGAGCAGGTGCTGAAGCCCGAGAGCGTCGACGCCCTCCTGCGCGGCCCCGCCGAGGCGCCCGCCCTCGATCTCGATCAACGCTTTGGCTACGGGTGGTTCCTCGACCACGCCGAGCTCGACTGGCTCGGTCGGGTCGCCTGGCACTCGGGCCGGACCTACTACCACCACAGCCGCTTGATCCTGCTGCCCGACCACGGGCTCGCGGTCGCCGTCCTCAGCAATTCCCTGACCGCGAGCAAGGCCCTCGACACGCTCGCCGTCGCGACCTTGACCTCCGCGTTGCTCGAGAAGCACGAGCTCGAGCCACCGCCACCGCCGGGCAGCTTGGCGCCGGCCAACGACGCCGATCTCGACACCTTCTTGGTCCGCCACGCGGGCGCCTACGTGACTCCCTTCGGGCTCGCCGACCTCGTTCTGCGCGAGGGTGAGGTCGAGGTCCTGGCCCCCTTTGGCGACGTCACCTTGGAGCTGCTCGGTCCCGATCGCTTTCGAATCGCCAACAGCCTCGCGGGCGAGTTCGGGTTCGCGCGCGTCGAAGGCATCGACCTGATGACCTCGATCCGCGACGACAAGGTCCGCCGCGTCGGACCGCGCTTGCTCGAGCCCGCGCCGATCCCCGCCGCGTGGATCGCCCGGCTGGGCGCATGGGCGCTGGCCGAACGACCCGGCGAGGTCACCACCCTGCGCCAGCCCGAGCTCGTGATCGTCGATGGCAGCCTGGTCCTGCGCTACTTCGGCCTGCTCGAACAACCGCCGATGCCGATCGACGAGGTCTTGCTGCCGCTCGACGATCGCCGAGCGAGGATCGCCGGGCTCGCGCGCGGCCAAGGCACCGTGATCGAGGTCCGCGGCGAGGGCTCGGACGAGCGCCTGTGGTGGTCTGGCCGTGAGTTTCGCCGGCCCGAACACTGATCTCGGGGGCGGGCTCTAGTGGCATCATCCGCGCGATGCCACGCCGCCTCGCCTTCGTTCCCCTCCTCCCGGTCTTGGCGGTCTTGCTGGCGACCCCAGCCTCGGCCGGCAACCTGGACGCCCAGCTCGGGGCCGGGAGCGTCGCCGAGGACAACCTCGTGCAGGGCGCTCCCCCCGAGGAGAGCCGGCCGGTCAAGCTCTTCCCCTACGCGTGGACGCAAAAGACCCTCGCCAATGGGCTGAAGGTCGTCGTGATCCCGACCCCGACCCCGGGCCTGGTCGCCTACCGCACGGTCGTGCGAACCGGCGCCCGCGACGAGTACGAGAAGGGCGCGACCGGCTTCGCCCACTTCTTCGAACACATGATGTTCCGCGGGACCAAGAAGTACCCCGCCGACCTCTACAACGAAATCGTGACTCGCCTGGGCGCCGACACCAACGCCTACACCTCGACCGACGTGACCGTCTATCAATTCGACATCGCCCGCGACGACCTCGCGACCGTCGTCGAGCTCGAGGCCGATCGCTTCATGAACCTCGACTATGACAAAGAGGGGTTCGAGACCGAGGCCGGCGCGGTCTATGGCGAATACCGCAAGAACCGCTCGAGCCCCTTCTTCGTCGCCTACGAGACCCTGCGCCAGTCGGCCTACGACGTCCACACCTACGGTCACACCGCGATGGGCTTGGTCGAGGACATCAAGGCGATGCCGACCAAGTACGAGTATTCGCGCGAGTTCTTCGGTCGCTACTATCGCCCCGACAATTGCGTGGTCATCGTCACCGGCGACGTCGACCCCGACACGACCTTCGCGTTGATCGAGCAGCATTACGCGGCGTGGAAGGCCGGCTACAAGCCGCCGAAGGTCCGCGCCGAGCCCAAACAAAAGGCCGAGCGGCGGGTCGAGGTCCCCTACGAGGGCAAGACCCAGCCGCAGATCCTGATGGGCTACAAGGCCGGCGCCTTCAGCCCGGGCGACCGCCGCTTCGTCGCCTCGATGGCGCTGGCCGAGCTCGCGTTCGGTGAGACCAGCGCCATCTACCGCGCGCTGGTGCTCGACGAGCAATTGGTCGAGGGCATCGAAGCAGGCGCCTCGGACACCCGCGACCCCGGCCTGTGGATGATCCACGCGGTCGTCAAGGACCCCGCCCAAGTCGACACCGTGATGGCCCGGATCGATCAGACGGTCGCGCAGTTCCGCGACACGCTGGTCGCCGCCGATGAGCTCGACGCCGTCAAGGCGCACATGAAGTACCGCTTCTTGCTCGGGCTCGACACGCCGCGCGCCGTGGCCGAGAGCGCCGCCGACATCATCGGCATCAGCGGCGACCTCGAGGCGGTCGAGACCCTCTACGCGACGCTCGCTCAGGTCACGCCCGAGGACGTCCGGGCTGCCGCCCAAGAGTGGCTGCGCGACCAACAGCGAACCGTCGTGCTGGTCCGCGAGGCGGCGCCGGGCGAGGTCCCGGGCGAGCCGATCCCGGTCAAGCCAAAGCCCAAGCCCAAACTCGAGAACAAGCCCGACGCGAAGACCGAAAGGAAGGCCGGCTGATGCGACGCAACGCCCTACTCTGGATCCCCACGCTCGCGCTGCTCGCCTGCAAGCCCAGCCCGACGGTCGAGCCCTCCGGTGAGGGTGGCGACGACGTCGTCGTCGTCGAGCCCGTCGCCAGCTTCGACAATTCGAGCATCGAGCTGGCCGTCCCCGAAGAGCCCAGCATCAGCTACGCCGCATGGTTTCGGGTCGGCAGCCAAGACGATCCGCCCGGCAAGGAGGGCCTGGCCTGGCTGACCGCGCACATGCTCGCCGAGGGCGGCACCCAGACGAATTCGTGGCAGGCGATCGTCGAGCTGCTCTACCCGATGGCCGCGGGCTGGAACGTCAGCGTCGATCGCGAGATGTCGGTGTTCACCGGTCGCAGCCACGTCGACACCGCCGCCGACTACGAGGCCCTGCTGGTTCAGCAGTGGACCGAGCCGGCCTTCGACCCCAGCGACTTCGAGCGGCTGCGCAGCGAGGCGCTCAGCTACCTCGAGACCAGCCTGCGCTACTCGTCCGACGAGGAGCTCGGCAAGGCCGGGCTCGAGAGCTTCATCTTCGCCGGCACCCGCTACGCGCATCCGCCGGTCGGCACCGTCGCCGGGCTCTCGGCGATCACCCTCGACGACGTCCGCGAGTTCCATCGCACCCACTTCACCGCCGACCGTGTGGTCTTCGCGATCGGCGGTCGCTACGGCGAGACCTCGCTCGGCGCGCTCGAGGCCACCCGGGCGCGGCTCTTGGCTGCCGCGCCGCAAGCTCCGGTCGCTGCCCCGAGCCCAGCCGCGATCACCGGCAAGCAGGTGTTGATCATCGACAAGCCGGGCGCCGACGCGTCGATCTCGTTCGGCCACCCGATCGATCTGCACCGCGAGGACCCCGACTTCCACGCGCTGTGGCTGGCCAACTCGTGGCTCGGCGAGCACCGCAATTCCTCGAGTCACCTCTATCAGGTCATTCGCGAGGCCCGCGGGCTCAACTACGGCGACTACTCGTACATCGAGGCCTACCCGGGCGGCGGCTGGCGGCAGATGCCGCCGACCAACGTCGGCCGCCGCGTCCAGCTCTTTCAAATCTGGATCCGGACCTTGCCCAACGATCAAGCCGTGTTCGCGCTCAAGGCCGCCCACCGCGAGCTGGCCAGCTTGGTCGAGCGTGGGATGACCGCCGAGGAGTTCGAGCTCACCCGCGACTTCCTGCGCAAGTACGTGCTGCACTTCGCCGAGACCACCGAAGAGCGGCTCGGCTACGCCATCGACGATCGCTTCTACGGGCTCGATCACAGCCACCTCGATGGCTTCATCGCCAGCCTCGACGCGCTGACGCTCGAGCAGGTCAACGCGGCGATCCGCAAGCACTTCGACCCTTCCAACCTCAAGCTCGTCATCGTCACCGGCCAAGCCGCGAAGCTGCGCGAGCAGCTGGTCAGCAGCGAGCCCTCGACGATCACCTACGCCTCGCCCAAGTCCGACGCCGTGCTGGCCGAGGACCGCGAGATCGCCAAGCACGGCTTGGGTATCAGCGCCGACGCCATCCAAGTGGTCCCGGTCGACTCGATGTTCGCCCGCTGAAGCCAACGGAGCGCTGAACGACGAGAAGCGGCGGCCCAAGTGGGCCGCCGCTTCGTTCATGCTCGATGCGTCGACTCAGGGACAGTCGATCGTCGGCTGGGTCGACACCTCGCAGGCCGCGGTGACGTTGGCGTTGTCGGGGATCTCGACCCCGAAGCGCCGAACCAGCTCGAACTCGACGTTCTGCCCGACGCGATCACACTCGGCGGCCAACTCGGCGCCCGTAAGCACCTGCCAGCACGCGTTGGCGTCGGCCGGCAGCTCGCCGCCCTCGAGGCACTCGGGCAGCTTCTGCTTGACCTCGTCGACCTCTTGCGAGACCTCGCAGTTGTAGTCGAGCTCGTCGGTCGAGAGATCGAGGTCGCGGACACAAGCGCCGTAGCAGGCCGGCGGCAGCTCGATCGTCAGACCCTCGACGATGTCCGAGATCGCCGGCGTGTAGTCGGCGCTGCAGACCGAGTAGATGCCACGATCACCGACCGGAAAGGCCTCGGCCAGGGCCTTGAGCCGAACCGGCGGCAGCGCGGTCTGTTCGACGCCGTCGATGGTGCTGGTGCAGCCGGCCCCGATCCCGAACAGCTCTTGGAACTCGGCGTCGTCGCTGGCCGCGTAGACCAGCGGGACCTCGGGGTAGCCCTCGGGTACACCCGCGATCAGCGAGACCAGGACCTCGCGATCGGCCAGCTTGGCGTCGGCGATGCCTTGCAGCAGGTCGAGGTAGCGCGAGACCGGATGCAAGACCGCCGCGCTCGGATCGGTGGTCGGCTGCGCGTCGTCGCCAAAATCGGTCGGCTGGCAGTCGAGCGGGTTGCCCGAGCAGCCGACGCCCGCGTTCCAACACACGGCCGAGGTCGCGTACGCGGCCCCATCGGCCCAAAAATCGCCCGAGTAGAAGAGCGCGTCCTCGTGATCGCTCCGGTAGGAGCAGTCGACCTCGTCGGTCACGATCAGCACGGCCAGCAGCGCGTCGTCGCGCAAGAAGCCATACTCGGGCCGAGTCTCGTCGTTCATGTTGCCGACGGCGCGAGCGATGGCCTCGAGCGGCGACTCCCAGCCGCAGCCCGCGATGCCCTGCGGGGCCAGGCACTGAAACGCCGTCAGCGGATCGATGCCCTCCGGGAGGTTGGTGACCCCGTTGAAGCTCTGGATCCAGGGCCGGCGCAGCGCCTCGCTGCTGCCCGCGATGGTCGTCGGCCGCAGCTCGAGCTCGGCGTCGCCCAGCGAGCAATGCTGCGTGCACGCGACCTCGTGGACGTCGGCCTGACCGAAGCTGAAGTCGTCGGGCCGATCGACGCAGGAGCTGGCCTGGAGGCGTCCGCCGGTGGCCACCCCCGCGCACTGCGGCCCGCCCAGATCGGTCGTGGTGATGCCGATTCGATAGTCTGCGCCGACCGCCTCGAGCCGCTCGATGAAGGGGCCGAAGTTGGCCGCGAGGTTGGCTTGCTCCTCGCCCATCGAGCCCGAGTTGTCGAGCACGAGCAGGACATCGACCTTGCGGTTGACGTCGAGCGGCAGCGACTCGAGCGGCACCGAGTTGCCCGTAATCTCGATCGGCTTGATCGGGTGGTTGTTGCAGCCGATGAGCCCGAGCGCGAGCAGGGCGAGGGACGCAGCGCGAGACGAGGACGGGGCGAGCTTGAGCGTGGTCATGCGTCCCGACTCCAGAGCAAGGACCTCACCGCCGGAAAAACCCAATGATTTCAGCCACAAAGCCGCCCAACCGGTGCAAACGGAGTTGGCGGGGCCCCCGGTCGCGACAACGCGCTTGCTGGCGGCTCTTCCAGCCACCCCGTGGCCACTCGATCGCGAGCCGGCCTCGCGGCAATCACCTCGAAAAAACTTCTCGATATGTTCTTGACCGATTCGATCGGTCCTGTATATTCGCGGCGTATCGAGGTGTTCGTCATGAAGATGTTGGCAATCCCCACTGCGACCGACCTGTTGTTCCCCGCGCACGCCATCGTGGCCGCCGCCGAGGGTTCGGGTTGTTCGAGTTGGGGATGGTCGACCGGGCGAGCGAGTTCGTGTTCCTGCTCGCCGCGCTCCTGATAGCCCACGTTCGGCCCTGAGCGGCCGAGTCGGGCATCGCGTCGGCTCCGACCACGAATGTGGTAGCGAGTTCGAGTTTGGAAGGTTGGCCGAGTGGTAAGGCAACGCTCCGCTAAAGCGTGACGCATCGTCGTTCGAGGGTTCGATCCCCTCACCTTCCGCCGGAACCGACGCGATCGCCGGGGCAAAACTGGAATGGTGGCCGAGTGGCAAGGCTCCCGCTTCGAACGCGGGCGACTGGCGAGTCCAGCGGGGGTTCGATTCCCTCCCATTCCGATGCCTTCGTCGACAGATCGATAGTTAGATAGATAGATCTGGAATGGTGGCCGAGCGGCAAGGCTCCCGCTTGGAAAGCGGCGGACTGGCGAGTCCAGCGAGGGTTCGATTCCCTCCCATTCCGCCCCATTCGTTTGTTCGTGAGTGTAGCTCAGGGGTAGAGCGTCGCGCCGCCAATGCGAAGGTCACGGGTTCGATTCCCGTCACTCACTACTTGGACACTTGCATTGCGACCACTCGTGTGTGAAGCTCGATCGGACGAGCGCGACACTTCCAATGTCGAGGTAGCGGGTTCGACTCCCGTCACGCACTCTCTTCGCTCGCTGATTCGATAGTTCGTTGGTTCATGGGCTGGTAGCTCAATTGGGGGAGCACCCGGTTTGCACCCGGAAGGTTGTCGGTTCGAGTCCGACGCGGTCCACTGCGGGGATGTAGCTCAGCTGGGAGAGCGCGACGCTGGCAGCGTCGAGGTCACGGGTTCGATCCCCGTCATCTCCATTCGTCACTTCAATTCGATCCGAGGATTCACCACCATGCAACGATGTTGACCCCAACGACGCAAGATTCGAGTTCATAGGGGGCCCGCTGGGCGGAGTCTGGTTTCCAAGTCCGGACGAGGAGGGTTCGATTCCCTCGCCTCCTGTTGGCGCATCCCACGATGCGCCTCCTTGGTGCAGTGGCCGAATGGCGAGGCGCGTGGCTGCAGTCCACGTCGATGCAGGTTCGAATCCTGTCTGCACCTCTCGATCGACAGCTCGCGCTGTCGTGCGTCGTGATCGGGTCCCGAGTTCCTTCGTGCTCATGCCGAAGGGAGGAAGCGATGACCGACCCAGACTCACGAAACGCCGCGTTCGGACTCCCCGAGCGCGGCACGGCCCAGTGGTACCTGTACAAGCGGCAGATTCGCAAGGATGGCCGCCGCGGCGGACGAATGGCCCGCTTTCGCGCGATCGCCCAGCACAAGCAGCTGACGATCGCGGATACGGTCTCGGGCACGCTCGATCCCGTGTTCGCCAGCGAGTACACCTACTTCGTGTGGAACGTCGAGCCGGTGCTCTGCGTGTACTGCAACACCCGGCTCAACAAGCAATCGCGCACCCGCGACCACGTGATCCCGCGCTCGCGCGGCGGTGGAGCGCGCGAGAACCTGGTCCCCGCGTGTGGCCCTTGCAACCGCGACAAGCGCGACACCTCGCTCTTGCTCTGGCTGGCCGAGCGCTGAACCAACCCCCGAAGCCCTGCGCTCGCTCGAGCGCGGGGCTTCGGCTTTGGTTGGTCGAGCGACTACGCGAGCGCGCTCGACTCGATCGAAGGGTCGGCGTCGACGCGTCCGGATCGAGACTTGCGCGAGGGATGGCGCGTCCGCGCAGACCAGGCCGCGCGAGCCGGCAGCCCCTGCGCCTCGAGCCCCGGAATGATCACGCGCTCGACCGTCGCGTAAAAGAGCGCCCGGGCCTGCGCCCCCTCGCACAGACCGTAGACCTCGCCGCCGCGCGGCGGCACGAAGCTGGCCGGGAGATGCTCGAGCTCGTGGCGCTCGAGCTCGGCGAAGGCCAGACGCAGGTACTCGGCCAAGCCCGCGCGGGTGTCCGCGTCGGCGTGGGCGAGCAGCTTGGGCAAGAGCCGCCAGCCGAAGTTGGCGTGCCCGCACTCGTCGGCCCAGATCCCGGTCAAGAGCGAGCGCAGCGAGCCTTCGGGCATGTCGTGGCGCTCGGCCGCGATCAGGGCCACGGCGACGGTCTCGCTCAAACAGCAGATGCTCAGCACGTTGCGCAGGCAGGCCTCGATCTGGTTGGCCGCGTCGGCGTGAACCGGAAACTACTGCAGTTTGGCGACAAAAAAATACGAGAGGTGATGACCCCGCGTCGGATGGTGCAAGTAGTTACGAAAGATGACGAGGTAGGGCCGGTTTTGATGGA
>JAMHUH010001024.1:0-4790 GCA_035904925.1 Nannocystaceae bacterium | reverse complement strand
TCGGCCTGCGCCCGCAGGCCCTGATCGGCTACTCGTCGGGCGAGAGCAACTCGCTCTTCGCCAGCGGGATCTGGACCGATCAAGACGCGATGATCGCCGCGTGTCGCGAGAGCGGCGTGTTCACTCGCGAGATCGGTGGCGAGTTCCAAGTGCTCGCGCGTGCCTGGGGTGTCGACGCGCCGGCTTGGGAGACCTGGACCGTGCTCGCGCCGATCCCCGAGGTCCTCGCCGCGCTCGAGGGCGAGACCCGAGCGCATCTGTCGGTCATCCATCACGACAACGAGGCGATCATCGTCGGCGATCCGGCCGCCTGCGCGCGCGTCCGTGATCGCCTCGGCGCCGCTCGCTGTCTGCGGCTTCACTACGATCTCGTCGTGCACGTGCCCGAGCTGCGCGAGATCGCCGACGCCTGGCTCGACATCCATCGCCGCGAGGTCAGCCCGCGCAGCGATCTGCGGGTCTACTCGGGCGCGCACGCGGGCCCCTACACGCCCAGCCGCGAAGCCTGTGCGCAGGCGATCCTCGGCCAGGCCGATCGTCGCCTCGACTTTCGGGCCGTGATCGAGCGGGCCTACGCCGACGGCGTGCGCGTGTTCGTCGAGCACGGGCCGCAAGCCGGATGCAGTCGATGGATCCGCGAGATCCTGGGCGAGCGCGACGCGGTCGTGGTCGCGCTCGATCGCAAGGGCGTCGGCCTCGATCCGATCCTCGAAGCCACCGCCGCGCTGGTCGCTGCGAGCGTCGAGTGCACGCCCGAGCTGCTGCTCGCGGCCCTGCGTGGACGCCCGAGCGCGCGCCCGAGCGAGGGCCCGACCCTGACCTTCGCCGCGCATCCGCCCTTGCGGGTGCTTCACCGCGCCAGCGAGCGCCGAGCCGCCACTGCCATGCAATCGATGCCTCCTGCGCCGATCCTCCCGCCCGTCGATGCGATCGCGCCACCGCTGGGCTTGCCCGCCTTCACGCCCGCGTTCGCGACTCCGCCTTCGGTTCAGCAAGCGCCCGCGATCCAAGCGAGCTTCGTGCACGAGCCCCAGCTCGTGCCAGCCAGCGCGAGCCCGGGCAACCCCTTCGCAGCTGTCTTTCAGGCCCAGTTTGCCGAGCTCGGTCGACGTCAGCGCGAGTTCGTCGAGCAGCAAGCCGCCCTGCATCAGCAATTCCTCGACCTGCGCCAGCGCAGCCTCGGCTTGCTCGTCGACGTCGCCGGTGGCTCTCCGGCGAGCCCCGTCGCGCAGCCGAGCTACGTCGCGCAGCCGAGCTACGTCGCGCAGCCGAGCTACGTCGCGCAGCCGAGCTACGTCGCGCCGCCGCAGCCGACCTCCGCACCCGCGCCCGTCATCGCGGCCCCGAGCCCGACCGCGATCACGCCCAAGCCCGCACCGATCGCTCCGCGGGCTCCCGCGCCCGCAACTTCGCCGGCCCTACCCGAAGGCCCGCGCCGCCCGATCGGCCCGACCTTCGATCGCGCCGCGCTCGAGGTCCACGCCAACGGACCGATCTCCAGCATCTTCGGCCCCGCCTTCGCCGGCCAAGACGGCTTCACCCGTCAGGTCCGCATGCCCGAGCCGCCGCTGCTGCTCGCCGACCGCGTCACCGGCCTCGACGCCGAGCCGCTCTCGCTGAAGCTCGGCACGATCTGGACCGAGACCGACGTCAACCCGGACGCGTGGTACCTGCACGCCGGCCGCATGCCCGCGGGGATCATGATCGAGTCGGGCCAAGCCGACCTCATGCTCATCAGCTACCTCGGCGTCGACACCGAGAACCGCAGCGAGCGAGTCTATCGGCTGCTCGGCTGCACGCTGACCTACCACGGCGGGCTCCCGGCGATCGGCGAGACCCTGTGTTACGACATTCACCTCGACGGTCACGCCAAGCAAGGCGGGACTCGTCTGATGTTCTTTCACTACGATTGCCACATTGCCGGCAAGCTGCGCCTCTCGGTCTGCAAGGGCCAAGCGGGCTTCTTCACCGACGCCGAATTGGCCAATTCCGACGGCTGCATCTGGCGCCCCGAAGATCAGAAGATCGTCGAGAATCCCCGCCTCGATCCGCCCTCGGCCCGGACCCCGCACAATTCCTTCAGCCCCGAGCAAGTCGTCGCATTCGCCGAAGGTCGGCCCTGGGACTGCTTTGGCGAGCCCTGGGTGATGGCCAAGCCGCACACCCGGACCCCGCGAATCTCCGCTGGGCGCATGCTCTTCCTCGATCAGATCGATCGATTCGAGGTCCGCGGCGGCCCCTGGGATCGCGGCTATCTCTCGGCCAGCACCGCGGTCACCCCCGATCATTGGTTCTTCGCGGGTCACTTCCACAACGACCCCTGCATGCCCGGCACCTTGATGTTCGAGGGCTGCCTGCAAGCGATGGCCTTCTTCTTGGCCGGGCTCGGCTACACGATCGGTCACGACGGCTGGCGCTTCGAACCGGTCGAAGGCGAGCCCTTCGTGCTCAGCTGCCGCGGCCAGGTCACGCCCAAGTCCAAGGCGCTCCGCTACGAGGTCTTCGTCGAAGAGGTCATCGCCGGCCCGATCCCGATCCTCTACGCCGACCTGCTCTGCACCGTCGACGGACTCAAGGCCTTCCACGCCCGCCGCGTCGGCCTGCGCCTCGTCCCCGCCTGGCCGCTCGACGAAGGCAACAAGCTGCTCGAGGGCTACAGCGAGCCCGGCCCGGTCGCGCGCGCCGGCGAGTTCCCCTTCGACTATCGCTCGATGCTGGCCTGCGCCAACGGCCGCCCGACCGAGGCCTTCGGCCCGATCTACGCCCGCTTCGACGGCGCCGAGCCGGTCGCTCGCTTGCCGAACCCGCCCTATCACTTCATCACCCGCGCGCTCGCGACCGAGGGTCAGATCGGCGAGCTGCGGACCGGCATGGGCGTCGAGGTCGAATACGACATCCCGCCCGACGCCTGGTACTTCGCCGAGAACGGCAACCGGACCATGCCCTACGCGGTCCTGCTCGAGGCCGCCTTGCAGCCGTGCGGGTGGTTGGCCAGCTACATGGGCTGCGCGCTCTCGTCGAGTGAGTCGCTGATGTTCCGCAACCTCGACGGCACCGGCACGCTCCACGCCGAGCTCCCGCCCGAGGCCGGCCCGCTGCGCACCAAGGTCAAGAACACCAAGCTCTCGAAGACGCCCACGATGATCATCGTCGGCTTCGACGTCGAGTGTCGGCTCGGCGAGCAGCTGGTCTACTCGATGGACACCGTGTTCGGGTTCTTCCCGGCCTCGGCCTTCGAAAACCAAGCCGGCCTCCCGACCAGCGCCGAGCAGCGCGCCCACTTCGACGCCCCGAGCGAGCGAACCTGGCCGCTCGACGGCTCCAAGGCCACCCGCGGGCGCGCCCGCATGGCTCGGCCGATGCTGCTCATGCTCGATCGCGTCACCCTCTTCGAGCCCCAATCCGGGGCCGCGGGCCTCGGTCGCGCGCGGGCCGAGAAGGACGTCGAGCCGGGCGAGTGGTTCTTCGCCGCCCACTTCTTCCAAGACCCCGTCCAGCCCGGCTCGCTCGGGATCGAGGCGATGATCCAGCTCTTGCAGTGGTCGATGCTCGAGCTCGGCATGGACGCCGGCATGACCGCCCCGCGCTTCGAAGCGATCGCGCTCGGCGAAGCGATGACCTGGAAGTACCGCGGCCAGGTCGTGCCCAAGAACCACAAGATCACCACGACCTTGGAGATCACCGAGCGCGGCCGCGACGAGCGTGGCCCCTTCGCGCGCGCCTCGGCCTCGCTCTGGGTCGACGGCAAGCGGATCTACGAGGCCTCGGGCATCGGCATGCGGATCGTCGAAGGCGGCGCCGCCGATGGCCGCCCGACCGAGCTCGACCCGGCCCGCGACACCTGGTTGAACGACCACTGCCCGACCTGGACCGTGCCCGCGCTGCCGATGATGTCGATGGTCGATCTGCTCGCCCAGGCGACCCGCTCCGACGAGCGCTTGATCGGCCTGCGCGACGTTCGAGTCAAAGGCTGGCTGGTCTGCGATCAGCCGCGTCGGCTTCGTTGCGAGCGCGACCAAGACCGAGTCCGACTCGTGCTCGACGAGCCCGAAGGCGAGCGCGAGGTCGCCAGCGCCCGCTTGATCGTCGGTGACTACCGCGACGCTCCGGCCTCGCTCCTCGCCCTCGAAGGCCCGGCCGCGCCGCTGCCCTATACCGACGGCTCGCTCTTTCACGGCCCCGCCTTCCAGCTGCTCGAGAGCCTCGTCCGCACCAGCACCGGCGCCTCTTCGCAGCTGCGCGCGAGCAACTCGATCCCGCTCGGCCTGCTCAACCCCGGCCTGCTCGACGCGGCCACCCACGGGATCCCCCACGATCGTCTGCACGAGTGGGACGCTCGGCTCTCGCCCGACAAGGTCGCCTATCCGGCCTGGATCCCCGAGCTCAAGCTCTTCGGCCCGACCCCGACCACCGGCACGCTTCGCTGCGAGGTCCGCCCGGCCGGCCTCGTCGGCAGCCCCGACGTCCCCGCCTTCGAGATCCAGCTCATCGGCGATCAGGGCGTCTGGTGTCGCTTCCAGCTGGTCGAGGCCTGCTTCCCCAAGGGCAAGCTCGGCGGCGCCGCGCCGCTCGATCGTCGCGCCTTCTTGCGTGACCACCGAGCCGTCCCCGGCCTCGCGCTCGCCCAGACCAACGCCGACACCACCACCCTGAGCGAGCCCGAGCTCGCCGCCAGCGACTGGCTGCCCGGCACCGTGGCTGGCATCTACGGCACCCGCGAGCTGGCCGAGGTCGCTCGCTACGAGCACATCGCCGCCGCGCAAGGTCTCCACCCGCACCGCGTGCTCGAG
>JAMHUH010001023.1:0-13341 GCA_035904925.1 Nannocystaceae bacterium | reverse complement strand
CCTTGCCCGCCCATACTTGGGCGGTGGTTCACGCGGTGAGCGGGCAGCACTCGGGCGGGCGCAGATCGGCGATCGAAGTCGTGCATCGACTGATTGGGTCCGCTCTCGCAGCGGACGGACTCAGGGCGTGAAGAGCTTCTCGATCTCTTGCCCGACCGCGTCCTCTTCGAGGCCACGGGCGAGCGCGAGCTCTTGGATCAGGAGGCTCCGGGCATTCTCGAGCATGTTGCGCTCGCCGTAGGACAAGTCCTTGTCGCTACGCAGCAAGCACAGATCACGCAAGACGGTCGCGATCTCGATCAGCGAGCCGGTCCGGATCTTCTCCATGTATTCGCGATGCCGACGGTTCCAGGTCGCGGTCGAGATCTTCTCGCCACGACGGCGGAGCACCTCGTAGACCTCGTCGACCTGCTCGCTGCCGATCAGGTTGCGGAGCCCGACCGACTCGACGTTGGCCATCGGCACCATCAAGGTCATCTCCTTGCCGAGCACGCGCAGCACATAAAATTTGTGCTCGCTGCCAGAGATCTCCTTGCGTTCGATCCCGGTGATCTCGGCGACCCCGTAGCCGGGGTACACGGCCTTTTCGCCAACTCGGAACTCGACCATGGGTGGACGTTCTCGCCCGCAGAAGAGCGCGGCGGACCGCTATGGGTACCACGCGAGACCGAAAAAGTCAAAGATATCGCGCACGTCTCGCGTGGTGAGACCAGAGCCCTCGGGCAGCCCACCTGAGGGGCTCCTGGGCCCACGTTGGACCCGCGAAGATGGGGGTCGGCCCCGTCCGGTGCACGAGCTTGCCCCCAGTCGCGGTTACCTTATCATCCGTCCACATGACCTTCCGCGCTCGCGCCACTTCGCTCGCGCTGGTTCTGGTTTTGGCCGCTGCTTCGGCGTGCACGCCCAATCCCGACCGTCTGCCAACCCCTTCGCGCAACTTCTACTACGTCATCGAAGACGAGGGGCGGCAGCTCGAGTACCTCAAGCTCGAGGAGTCGGAGCGAAAGAGCTACCTCGAGAAGCTCGGCCTCTGGCAACGCTGGACCGAGCTGTCCAACGAGGAGCGCGAGAGCGCCGAGACCCGCACGGTCGAGGTCGGCTTCAAGGAGTTCTCGGCTCACATGGCGTGGGGTCTGCCCGCCGACACGCGCACGGCCGAAGCGCGGGGACGCGAGGTCCTCTACGAGACCTTCATCCGCTGCACGAGCGGACCCAAAGAGAGCCAGTACGTCCGCCAGAACATCGACTGCGACGGCACCTCGAGCGAGGTTCAGATCGCGATCGAGAACGGCATCATCACCGAGATCAAGTACCTCGACTGATGTTGGTGTGACACCGATGTCACGCTGCCGTGTCAACTCACGGCTCGCATGTGTCCGCTGATTTGGCGCGAGTGCGTGCTGCTGCTAGAAGTCCGATCCGGACTCCGGTCCGCTCCCCCCACGAAACCTGCCCTAGCACCTACTTTGCACGTGCTCGGGCGATGAATCGACCACGGCGACGACCGTCGGTCACCAGCCCCCGGCCAAGCTCTGGCCACTCGAAACAGACTCACGGAGACGAACATGAAGAACCTTTCCTTGCTCTCGATCGCCACCCTCCTCGTCATCATTCCCGCCTGTGTCCTGAGCGTCAACGACGACAGCAACGACGACGTCAACGACACCGCGACCGACACCAGCACCGACACCGCGACGGAAAGCGGCTCGACCGAAGTCGGCGACACCACCACGACCGACACGTCGACCACGGACGAGACCACCGTCGGCGACACCACCACGACCGACACCACCGACTCGACCACCGGCACCGTCAACATGTGCGGTTGGGACCCGAACGCCATGTACTACGACTGTGGCTTCGAGGGTGCGGATCCCGGTGGCGTCGCCCCGATCGAGTGCCCCGCGGGCCTGGTCGAGGGCGATCCCTGTGCCACCAGCGGCCTGACCGGCGAGGGTTGCTGCGACGCGAACGGCGACAACTGGTACTGCGCGCAAGGTGACGTCGTCGCCTACGTGTCCTGCGCCTGAACCTGCTGAACCAAGTCGTCGAACCAAGTCGATGACCAAGCGAGCGCTGACCAACAGGTCAGCGCTCGTTTCTTTTCAGCCGCGGGCGGCTGACTCGGGTTTTCAGCCACGGGTGGCTGACTCGGGTTTTGGCGTCCAGGCAGCTCAGTTCGCCGAGCCGCGGATCCGCTTGTGCAGCGCTTCGAGCTTGCCGCGGACCTCTTCGATCAGCTCGCCGGCCGACTCGCCGACCTCTTGCGCGACGCCGCTGGCCTTCTCGCTGGCCAGCCCTTCGATCCGCTCGAGGTGCGGCTGCAGCCGCTTCCAACCTTCGCGCGCATCCTCGCCCGCGCTCTTGACCGCGGTCTCGACCTCGGTCCGCAGCGCCTGGAGTTCGGTGAGGCCCTTGCGGATCAACTCGTCGTTCAGCAGTTTGTGTGCCACGCGCAGACGATAGCCTCAGCCCGGGGCGAGGTCCACGACACCGACCAGCAGATTGTGCTCGCGGACCTGCTCGACGTAGTACTCGGCCTCGCGGCCGCCCTCGATCGTGCCGGCTTCGAAGAGCGCCTGCAGACGCGAACGCAGCTCACCGATGTGCTTGCCGGGCGGCAGCCCGAGGGCGCTCATCAGCATGGTGCCCAGGCCCGAGGGCAAGGGCTTGGGCTTGGCGTCTTCGGCCGCGAGCCGACGGATCTCGTGGCTGAGCGTGGTGATCGATCGCAGGCAGCGCTTGCGCTTGCCCGGCCGCTTGCTGGTCACGTCGGCGCGCGAGAGCAGCAAGAGATCGTCGAGGTGTGGCCCGAGTTCGCGGGCGAAGCGACGGATCGCGCTCTCGGTCCAGCTCGCGTCGTACTGACCGGGGCGCAGATGGAAGCGGATGAGCTCGGCGATCCGCTCGCGCACGGGCGCGGGGAAGTCGATCCGCTTGGCGGGGCCACGCAAGAACATGCGCACGCCGACCTCGGCGTGGCCATGAAAGGTGACCTTGCCCTCGGGCAAGAAGCGACGCGTGGGGACCTTGCCGATGTCGTGCAGCGCCGCGGCCCAGCGGATCTCGGGGCGCGGGACCGACTGCCAGACGACCGTCTTGGTGTGCTCCCAGACGTCCTTGTGTCGACGCCCCGACTCTTGCGAGAAGTCGACGGTCGCGGCCAGCTCGGGCAGCACGTGGATCAGCAGCCCCGAGTCGTGCAAGGCCTGCATCGCGACATGCGGGTGGCGACCGCAGAGCGCCGCGCTCAAGTCGGTCCACAGCCGCGTTGGCGAGCAGTCGCGGATCGACTCGGCCTGCTCGCGCGCCTCCGGGCCGAACACGATCGCTTCGCCGCTTCGACCCGCCTCGATGATCGGCGCGAGCAAGCGCGCGTGGATCGAGTCGGAGTGGGCATGATCGAGCAAGGTGAACTCCCGGACGGGCGAGGCGGACAAGAATGCACGGCGCGACCCCAGATGCCAGGCCACCTCGCGCCCCGAAGCTCGAAAAACAGGATCCCAGGGCGTGCGACGGCGTGATAGGCTCTGCCCGAGCGATGTCGCGGTCCCCGCAGCTCGGATACAACCACAACATTCCGCACCGCGGCCGGCTTTATCACGTCCAGACGGAAGACTCGGGCGTCGCCAAGGCCCACATCTTCACGCACGTCTTTTACGACGGCACGATCATCGCGTCCAACAAGGTCGGCTACGATCCCGAGCTGCAGGTCGAAGACATCGACCAGCACATCATCGGGCTCATGCAGGAGTCCCACAAGACGATGATCCGTCAGCTCCGTCGTGGGGCTTACGACGAGAAGATCGTCCAGTACATCGGTGAGCATCCCGAGGCGGCCAAGGACGAAGCCGGGGTCGCGCCGGCCAAGGAAGCCGCCGAAGATCTCCGACCCGAGCGACGAGCCCCGCCCGAGCCCCGCGAAGCCGAGCGGCAAGGGCCTCCGCTCAGCGCCGGTCATCCCGGACCGACCGTCGATCCCACGCTGACGCATCCCGCGTTCAGCTCGTCCGAGGCCCAGGCCCAGGTGGCCGCGAGCGCGTCGGGCAGCGGACCCGCCCGACCCAGCCGCGGACCTTCGCGCGTGGCGAGGCGGGCGATCGGGGGCATCGGCGGCCGGGGCGTCGCCGCCGACCAGGCCGCCAAGGCCAAGATCAGCGAGCGCCGTGACGTGGTCGTGGGCAAGTTCGCCAGCGAGCATCAGGCTCGGCTCGACGACGAGATCCTCGCCCTGTTGCGCGAGGAGTGAGACGGGGCTAGCAAGTCTGCGTGCCCGCCTCTTTTCCGCTGCCCAGCGAGCTCGCTGCGGACGTCGTGGTCTACCTGACGCCCTGGTGTCCTTACTGCACGATGGCTCGACGCCTGCTCGATTCGCGGCAGATCGCCTACGAGCACATCGACGTGAGCGGCAACGAGGCCGCGCGCGGCTGGCTGCGCCAAGCGAGCCGCCAGCAGACCGTCCCGCAGATCTTCGTGCGAGGTCAGAGCGTCGGCGGCTTCACCGAGCTCTCCGCGCTCGATCGCTCGGGCGCGCTCGCCCGAATGCTGGCCAAGTAGCGCTGAGCGGGCAAGAAGGAGGGGCCCGCTTGGACTTTGTCCAAGCGGGAGGCGGGCGCGAGTCTACTTGGTCTTGCCGGAGGTCAGCGGCGCGCCGGGGGTGGCGGGCGCTCGCAGGTCGATGTCGACCAGCAGATCCTCGAGTTCGATCTTCTTCTCGAGCCGCTTGCTCTCGAGCTCGACGATCTTGCGACCGAGCGCGTCGGCGTCACTCGAGAATTCCTCGAGCCGCTTGTTGAGCTTGTTGCGCAGATCCTTGGCGGCCGGATCCTTCTCGATCGCCTGGAGGTTGCGCCGGGTCTGCTCGGCCCGCTCGTGCAGCTCGCCTTGCTGGCGACGCAGGCCATCGACCTCGGTGTCGATCTTGCCGATCTCGCGGCGCAGGTCGACGATCGGCTGCAGCTGCTTGCGCGCGGCCGCGTCGAGGTTGGCGCCCTCGAGGAATTTGCTGAGCAGCTCGGGCGCCTGCGCGTCCCAGATCGCCAAGGTCAGCGTCGAGGGCGTCTGCTCGACCAGGGACAAGCTGGCGCTCGTGCCCTTGGCCGGCAGCGTGATCGGGACCAACCAGGCGCCCTCGAGATCCTCGGTGCCCTCGGGCCGCTTGGCCAGGTCGTAGTTCTGCCCGGCTCGCGGGTGGCGGATCAGGACCTTGTAGGCTTGATCCTTGGCCGGGCCGCGCACGTCGTAGGTCGTGGTGCTCTGATAGAAGCTCTCGACCTCGAGCACGCCGCGGACGATCCGAGTCAGCTTCATCTCCTGGCCCGAGTATTGGGTCGACGAGGTGATCATCACCTCGGTCTCGACCGCGAAGGGGATCGTGACCGAGGTCCCGGCTCCGACCGCCTCCGAGAGCCCTTCGCCGACGAAGGAGCCGCCCGAGTAGATCGCGATCGGGCCCGGCTCGAGCACGTAGTCGGTGGTGTTCTTGAACCGAACCACGCGATAGGGGTTGGCCTCGTAGCCGTAGCCGGCCCCGCCGGGCTTGTAGAGGAAGGTCTCCTCGGCTTCGACCTGCTCGTTGATCAGCGCGACCATGGTCGAGGTCCCGTCGGGCACCGTGACCGGGACCGTGACGTCGACCCGGGTCAGGCCAGAGATCCGCTGCGAACGGGTCGAGGCCATCGTGCTCCGACGCAGGCTCTCGACATCGATCGTCGAGCTGGTCGTCGTGTCGGCGATCGCGTCGTTGCGGTTCCAACGATCGCGATTGCCGGCGATCGCGGCACCGCCACCTGGCCCGACCTGGTTGGCGGCCTTGGTCGCCGGTCGAGCCATCTCTTCGGCTTCGGCGTAGTCGTAGGCGCCGGCCATGTCGCCCTCGTAGTCGTAGGCGCCAGCCATCGGCTCGGCCTCCGGCGGTGGCGGAGGTGCAGGCGAGGGCTCGGGCTGATCCCAGCTGGTCTCGCCGAGCGCGACGGCGGCCTGCTTGTCGACCGCGCTGCGGGTCAGGTCGTTGCGATAGACCTCGCGCGGCGTGTGCAGGTCGTAGCGGAACGCGATCGGGGCGCCCGAGGTCAAGCTCAGGTCGACCTCGCGCCAGTCCTCGCCGCTGACGTTGTCGACCACGGCCCAGCCTTGCAGCAGCGCCGTACCCTTGGCGGTCCCTTGCTTGCCGGCCTCGGGCAGGACCACGCGATAGGTCGGCTTCCACATCGGCGAGCCGACCACGTAGCTGACCGTCAGGTGATGGCGGCGAGCCTGGACCAGCCGGACCTCGACGTCGACCTGTTCGAACATGCCTTCGCCGGCGGAGGCATCGAGCGCGCGGTGCAGCTGCAAGGCGAGGTCGCCGTCGTGGACCGCGAGGCCCGAGATCTTCGAGAGCCGGACGACATGCATCCGCGTCCCGCCCATCAAGGTCAGCTTCCAGTCTTGGCTGTTCTGGATCGGCTGCGAGGAGCCACCGCGGCTGTTGAGCTCGGGGTCGGGCTCGTTGACGACATGCTCGATCATCGTGATCCGTCCGCGGATCACCCGGCCGCCCGCATAGACCGTGATCTCGTGGCCACGCAGCGAGTCGAGCAGCTGCGCCAGCGAGCCGCGGCCGGGCGCCAGCGTGGCCATCGCGAGGTTGGCCCAGGTCTGGGGATCGAGCGGCATCGACACGCTGACCGCCTGGCCGTTCTCGTCGACCACGGTGAGGCTCTTGAGCAGATCGTTGACCTGATCCTTGCGCACACGCAGGCGCAGCAGCTCGCCGTCGACCACCCCGGCGCGCTCGAAGTAGCCGACGCCGTTGCGGTAGAGCACGACCGAGTGCAGGGCCAGGCCGTCGTCGGCGACCGAGGGATAGGGCGAACGACCCGCGCAAGCGAGCAAGAGGGTGAGCGGGAGGGCCAGAGCGAGGCGACGCAGGGATCGCATGATGATCCACGCTACCCACAGGTCGCGCGAGGGGCGAGTTTTCGGCTTAAACGCCCGGTCGCGGACTACTTCTTGTTGGCCGCGCGATGAAAGCCGATTCGAACCTCGCTGATCGCATCGCTGCCGCGGATCGGATGCACGCGGTTGCTGGCCAACACGTAGATGCTCTCGCGCTCGGGGTCGATCCAGACGCTGGTCCCGGTGTAGCCGAGGTGGCCGAAGGCGCTCGCCGACATCACCCCGCCCGTCGAAGCGCTGCCGTCGGGGTTCGGCCCGTCGAAGCCGAGCCGGCGGGTCGAGCCCGGCACGTCCGATGGCTGCGAGAAGCGCTCGCGCCCAGGGATCCGCCCTTCGAGCCAGGCCAAGGCGATCGCGAGGATCCCATCGGCGCTGGCGAACAACCCGGCATGGCCCGCGACGCCGCCCATGATCACGCAGTTGTCGTCGTGGACGATCCCGTGCGCGACGCTCTGGCCCAAGCGCGAGCGGATCGCATACCAGTTCTGGGCCACGCCGCCGTGCAGCGCCGCGTCGTAGACCTCGGTCGGGGCGACGCGATCGGGCGAGCTCGGTTGATCGAGTGGACGAAAGCCGACCTCGTCCTGCAGCCCGAGCGGACCGGCGATCTCGCGCATGAACACGCGATCGAGGCGCTCGCCGTGGAGCCGCTCGAGCCAGGCGCCGAGCAGCAAGAAGCCGAGGTCCGAGTAGATCATCGCCTTGCGCGGGGCGATCAGCGGGGCCGCGGCGCGGACGGTCTCGATCAGCGCGCGGCGTTGGTTGGGGCCGAGCGACCAAGGCTCGTGATAAAATTCGTAGTGGGCCGCGAGCCCGCTGGCGTGCTCGAGCAGGTCGATCAAGCTCGGCTGGTAGTCGCCGATCGCCAGCGCTCGCGGAAGGATCGCGTCGAGCTCGAGCAGGCCACGATCGATCGCCTGGGCGAAGAGCGTGGTCGTGCACAAGACCTTGGTCAGCGAGGCGAGATCATAGATCGTGTCGGGTTGGACCGGCCGGCGGCGCAGCGGCGAGTGCGGGTGGCTCGCGAGCACGCCGTGCTCGCTCGAATGGATCAGCGCGCCGGAACGCCAGACTCGCGCGACGCAGCCGGGGATCCACTCGCGATCGACGGCGTCGTCGAGCACGGAACAGACCGCAGAGAGCGCTGGCATGAGGCGAGCTTGCCCCAGCCCCGGCCGCAGGGCTACGGTCCGCGGCAACATGTCTGATCTCGATCGTGCTCGCTCGCGCCTGATCGTCGCCCTCGATGTCCCAGACGCTGCCTCGGCGCTCGCGCTCGCGGCGAGGCTCGCTGGACACGTCGGCATGCTCAAGGTCGGGCTCGAGCTCTTCGTCGCCGAAGGTCCGGCGATCGTCCGAGCGATCCGCGAGCGCCACCCCGAGCTCGAGGTCTTCCTCGATCTCAAGCTGCACGACATCCCCAACACGATGCGCGGGGCGATCCGCAGCGCGCGGACCTTCGGCGCTCGCTTCATCACCGTCCACGCCGGCTCGGGCGTCGAGCACCTGCGCGCGTGCGTCGAGGAAGCTGGCGAGACGCTCGGCGTGCTCGCGGTGACCGTGCTGACCAGCCAAGATCAGCGAGCGTGCAGCGAGGCCGGACACACGCGGACGCCCGCCGAGCTGGTCGCGATCCGAGCTGCGGCTGCCGCCGCTGCTGGCTGCGCGGGTTTGGTCTGCAGCGGCCAGGAGCTGGGCGCGGTCGTCGAGGTCGCGCCGCGTCTGTTCAAGATCGTCCCGGGCATCCGGCCGGCTGGCGCCGACGCGGGCGATCAAAAGCGCGTGATGACGCCCGCGCTGGCGATCGCGGCCGGGGCCACGCACTTGGTCGTCGGTCGGCCGATCTACCAAGCCGAGGATCCGGCCGCGGCCGCGGACGCGATCGTGGCCGAGATCGCGTCCGCGTTGGCCTGAACCTCGCCATGCCTGGTCGCGCCGCCTCGCTCTCGCTCGCCGCGTGCCTGACGATCGCCTGCGTCCCGATCGCCTGCGCCCCGATCGATGTCACGACCACCCATGCCCAACACCCGCGCCCCGGGCCGGTTCTGCAGCTCGGTGAGCAGCTCGTCGATCGTCACTTCACGGTCGATTGGGTGCAGATGGGTGGGCGGGTGTTGGTCGAGCTGCGCGAGCAACCTGTCTGCGCGAGCGTCTCGCACGTCCCGGTCATGCGGATCGAGGCGATCGAACGCAAGGCGCGTGGCTTCATCGCGTGGGACTTCGTGTTGCTGGGCCTGACGGGCGGGCTCGCGGCGCTGGCCTTCGCCCACCCGCAAGCGTTTTCGCCTCGGCTGATCAGCGGCGATGGGCGCGAGATCGTCGACTACAAGGTCGCCTACGTGACGGGTGGCGTGTTCGCGGGCGTCGCTACCCTGATGCTGGCCGCGGGCATCGTCAACTCGATCAAGGCGGTCGACGAGACCCACTACGCCGAGGCCTACGACGTCGAGCTCGGGCCCGAGCAGGGCTGCGCGGGCGTCGACGAGCGGCCGCTGGCGGAGCGCGAGCTCGAGCTCGTCATGGCCAACCGGGCGATCGTGATCGCGGCCCGCAGCGACGCCGAGGGGCGGGCGCGCTTCGAGCTTCCCCAGGCCTGGCCCGAAGCGCTCGCGTTGCCCGAGGGGCCCGAGCTCGCCGCGACGATCACGATCGTCGGCGAGCCTCGCTCGCTCGACATCGATCTGCGCGTGCCGTGGTGGGACGCGATGATCGACGCCCACACCGGCCACGCGCAGACCCGCGAGCGCCCGCTCGAGGGCCCACGCGAACCCGAGATGCCCGAGCCCGATGAGCCCGAGATGCCCGAGCCACCGGCGGGGTTCGGCCGGCAGGATCCGCGATGAGCCCGATCGAGCAAGTCCGCTGGTTCGTCGGGATCGGCAGCAACCTCGGCGATCGGCTCGCGACCCTGCGCAGCGCCGTCGCAGCGCTCGGCGAGCTGCCCGGGTTCGAGCGCGTCGCGGTCTCGAGCGCTTGGTCGACGCGCCCGCTCGGACCTGGTTCGGGCCCCTTCTTGAACGCGGCGGTCGAGCTCGCGTCGGCGAGCGTCGGCGAGCCCGAGCGTCTGCTCGACGCGCTGCTGGAGATCGAGCGCGCGCACGGCCGAATCCGACGCGAGCGCTGGGGCGATCGAACCTTGGATCTCGACCTGCTCGCCGCCATCGTCGATGGCCAAGAGCTGACCTGGGCGAGCGCGCGGCTCTGCTTGCCCCACCCGGGCGCGATGGTCCGCGACTTCGTGCTGCGCCCCTTGCTCGAGCTCGACCCCGACTTGGTCCTCGCGGGCCGTCGCTGCGTCGACGCCTTGGCCGAGGTCTCCGAGCCGACCTTGCTCGATCTGCCCGTGGCCTCACTTGGCTAGTCTTGGGGCCAGGCGCGCTCGGACTTCAGCCGTGCGAGCAGGGCCTCGAGCGCGGCTGCGTCGAGTGGTTCGATCCGTGCGCGCTCGCGTGGACCGATCGAGATGCCGAGCAGCTCGCAAGCCACTTCGAGGGTCCGAACGAGGCCTTCTTTGCGGCCTCGTTCGAGGCCTTCTTTGCGGCCTTCTTTGCGGCCTGCTTCGAGGCCTGCTTCGAGGCCTGCTTCGAGGCCCGCTTTGCGGCCAGCTTCGAGGCCTTCTTTGCGGCCCGCTTCGAGGCCCCGATCAAGTCCCTCCTCGCGCTGCCGTGCCCCGAACTCGGCCAACCTGGGGTTGGCCTTGCGCTCGAGCGCATCGAAGACCGCGTTGTCGGCCACCACCGCGTCGAGCAAGGCTCGGATCGCCACGGGTCGAACCAGCGTGGGGTCGTCGAGCACTCCGTCGGCCGGGAAGGTCAGCCAGTCCTGGCGCTCGCGCGACCACTCTCGGACCGCGCCGTCCTTCACGAAGATCGCGATCATTCGCCGGACCCCGCGATTCGTCAGATCCTCGGCGCGCTCGGTGATGTCCCGCATCGACTGGGTCGAGACGACCTCGAACGCGAGCTCCTCGAGGTAGCGCGAGCCGGTCTCGGGATCGATGCCCTCGCGCCGGACCGAGGTGTCGGTCGCGAAGTCCGAGCCGGGCCCGACCCGCGTGAGCAGATCGGACGACGCCACATAGCCCGGCGCCGCGTGGGCTCGGATCACGTAGTCGACCTGGGCGTGGCGATCGGCGTGGGGCGGAGCGGCCGGCTGGGCGATCACCTTGCGGCCACGGACCAGCTCGTCGCGGGTCGTCTCGGGCACGACCAGGTGGTCGTCGACCTTGGGCATGCTCTCGGGCTCACGCTTGCCAGGGAGATGCAAGGCAGGGCCAGACGCGGCGGGCGCGAGCAAGAATCCAGAGGGCGGCTTCGGATCCACGAGAGGCACTATAGCAGGCAGTACGAGGCCGCCTTCGCTCACGTGGAAGGGGCCGCGCGTGGCTGCGCAGGGCGAGCACGGTCCGATGCCGGGTCGGACCCGGCGGATCTTCGGGGTCGAGCTCGCGAGCGACGAGCGAGGCCGCTGGCGCTCGCGACTTCGATCGCCGCGGCGCCGTGGGCTCCGAACATGTGCGGGTCGATGACCCGCGCATGATCGAGGCGACCCACCGAAGAATACGAGCTCGGGTTCCTGACGGGAATGCTCACGCGACCAATCGAGTGGTCGGGTGGATCAATCGCCGAACACTCGCGCGACCGCCCGTTGCCAGCGATCGAGCCTCGCGGGCGATCGAGGATAACGGGCGTAGAGCCCTTCGACCGCGACCATCTTCGCGGCCACGGCCAGGAGGCGGCGAGCCAGATTTGGGACTCGACGCAGGCCTCGAACGAGGGCGAGCAGCTCGGTGGGCGTGGGCAGGCTCGGCATCCGCTGCTCGATGCCGGCCCGCGACGCGGCCTCGCTCATCAGCCCGGCCTCGATCAAGTCGGCGAGCTCG
This sequence comes from Nannocystaceae bacterium, assembly GCA_035904925.1. Taxonomy (GTDB): domain Bacteria; phylum Myxococcota_A; class Polyangia; order Nannocystales; family Nannocystaceae; genus Plesiocystis. The sequence continues at coordinate 1,520 of JAMHUH010001023.1, read as the reverse complement.
CGCGTGCTCAGGTCGCGAGAGAAGCGGCGAAAGAGATCGTAGCTGGCCAGCAGACCACCGACGCGGCGCTGAAACTCGACCGCGTAGCCCTGCACGCCGGCACCGGCGGCCAGGTTGTCGGCGAGGATCTTCGCGGCCCACAGCTGCGGCGCGATGCCGGAGCCGTGGGCTGGGAAGACCTGACAACCAGCGTCGCCGATCGCCGCGAAGGCGCCTCGGGCCAGGATGTCGTGGCTGCGGCGGACCGGGATCGCCCGGGCGCCGCCGAACTCGAGCGCGCCGATCCACGTCTGCGCGGCCACGAATTCGTCGAGCAGCTGGCGGCCCGAGATTCCAGAGTCGGCCGGGATGGTGCCCGTCAGCAGGCTGACTCGATCGTCGTGCGCGTCGAGGTTGAGGATCGAGTAGCCGCCCGCGATGCCCGAGAAGCAGAGCGTGTCGCCCTCGGCGACGCGATGGCGCGCGAGGTAGGCCCGGGCACCTTCAGGGTCACAGCGCCGGACCTCTTGGGCCGCGGCGCACAGATCCCGGCGATCGAGGGTCGGCGAGTCCAGCAGGTCGAGGCCGGCGAGGCCCGACGCGTCGACGATCCACGTGCACTCGACCGCACCGCGCTTGGTCTCGAGCCGACGGCCCTCGATCGCTTCGACGGCGAGCTCGCCCACGAGCGTGGCCCCGGCTGCGATCGCCTCGGCCTGCAAGCGGGCCACGAGCGCGCGCATGTCGAGGGCCAGAACCTGATGATCGCGGATGACCACCCGCGGCCCCTCGTAGCCCGCGACCAAGTGGAAGGGCTGACCCGCGCCGACTCGCTCGGGCGGGCTCGGGGCTTCGAGGTCGAGCGCCGCGAACACCCAGGCCGGCACCCCGTTGATCCAGCGCGCGCCGGCCTGCTCGAGGGGCCGGCGATCGAGGCAGAGCACCCGCAGGCCGCGACGTGCCGCGAACGTGGCCGCGGCCGCACCCGCCGTGCCGGCGCCGACGATGGCGAGATCGACCCGCGCGGGCAGAGGCTGCATCGCCGCGAGCATAGCCGCGAGCAGCGAGTGCCTCGACATCGAAGCCTCGACCGCTCGCAGCATGGTCCTCACGCCGCGGGCCTTGCCGCTGCACGCGACGAAGCGGCCGCGCTCGAACGCTCGAGCGCGGCCGGACGAGCTCGAAGCTCGAGCTCAGTAGCACATCGCGAGCTGCTCCTCGCAGACCAACACGTCCTCGTCGCTCTGGGCGAAGGCGAGGCAGTCGGCGAAGGCTGCGTCACAGTCGTCCGGGGGCGGGGGCTCGCCGACGCACGACTCGAATTGGTCGAAGCAAGCCTGGGCGAGCATGGGATCGGGCGCCATCGCCAAGCAGGCATCGAGCTCGCTCTGACAGTCGTCCGGGGGCGGCGGAGGCTCGCCGATGCAGGCCTGCAGCTGCTCGTCACAGATCTCGGGCGGGAGGCCTTGTTGCAAGCAGCCGTCGAACTCGATGAAGCAATCGTCCGGGGGCGGCGGAGGCTCGCCGACGCACGATTCGAA
>JAMHUH010001022.1:0-22153 GCA_035904925.1 Nannocystaceae bacterium | reverse complement strand
CTCTTCGCCGTACTTGCCGAGCAAGGTCGAGAGGTTCTCGATCGTCGGGGTCTCGAGCGGGACGAAGCCGTGGGCCGCGTAGACCTGCTGGATGATCTCGACGACGTGGCGGCGGCGGAGCAGGTCGGCGGGCAGGAAGTCCCGCATGCCGCTCGGGGGCTTGGTGCTGATCTTGCTCATGACGCGAACCCGTTGGGGACGCGGAGCATACACGCGACCGGGCTACTTGGGACCGCTGGACGACGAGTCGATCCGCGACTCGAGCAGGTAGGCCGGCAGCGCCTGGCGAGGCAGCGGGACGATCGCCGAGCCCTTGATCGGCGGGACCTTCCAGCGCATCAGGCCGCGCCGGGTCGAGGTCAAGAAGAGGTAGCGGGGATCGTCGAGCGAGTGGGGGAAACGAAAGCGGACCTTGGTCGGGTGGCCCTCGCCGTCGTCGGCGAGCACCTCGGCGCGCAAGCTCGGATAGTCGAAGACGGTCCCGGTCGGGACGCCACGCTCGGCTCGACGAAAGAAGAGCTCGCCCGAGGTCAGCAACCAGGCGGCTTGGATCGCGGAGAGATCGAGGGTGTTGGCGTCGGGCCGATAGGCAAACATCGCATGCTCGCCGCCGAGCGCGAGCGAGCGCCAGCTGGCCGGGACCGGCAGGCCCTGCGAGTGGAGCAAGAAGGGCCCGTACATGCCGACCGTCTGGCTGGGCCCGTTGAGGACCACGACGTCGCGGCCCGCGAGCGGCTGCTCGAGCAGGTCGCCCTCGCTGAACCCGAGCGCGTCGCTCTGCTGCATGCCGGCCAAGTGGATCAAGTATCGATGGTTCCAGTAGAGATCGCCCCAGGTGTGGGCGAGCAAGAGCAGGCCGACGAAGGGGACCAAGGCGACGCCGCGCAGACGATCGAGCAAGCGACCTTTCGGGCGAGCGCTGCGGATCAGGCGGACGCAGGCGAAGGGCAGCAGCGCGACGGTCGAGCAGGCCGCGAGCTGGCCGACGACCAAGAGCCGCTCATGAGTCGGCGCGACCGAGACCGGCAAGAGCCCGAGCAGCCCGCCGAGCACGAGCGCGCGCAAGGTTCGACGCTCGTCCTCGTCCCAGCCCGCGCGAGCCAGGCCGAGCACCAGCGCCGCGAGCCCGAGCCCGAACACGCCCAGCCACATGTGCGAGATCTGGACCTCGACCGCGTTGGTCGCTGGCCACAGGGCGTTCCACCACTCGCCACCCGGGTGGAAGAACACGTGGATCGACGCGGCCGGGATCGACCAGAACGCGGCGCTCGCGAGGATCGGGATCCGCAGCTTCAACCACTTGAGCCAGCCGAGCGGCGAGTGGAGCGGATCGGCATAGACGTCGGCGCCGAAGGTCCCGTAGTCGAGCAGGGTGTGAAAGGCCATGTAGAGCATGACCACGCCGACCGCGGGGAGTAGCGCGCGAGCTCGCGTCGCCCAGGCGTCGACCGAGTGGCTGGCCGAGCGACCGCCGTCGACCAGCTCCCAGGCGAAGAGATAAGCGACGATCCCGAACCCGTACTCGCCTGCGCCGAAGCACGCAGCCAGCAGCGCGAGCTCGACCCAGGGCCCGCGCCGACGCAGCCAGCTCGGCGTCGCGGGATCGGGCCGGCGCCACTCGAGGTGGATGAAGATCGCCGCGAAGCCGAACACCGCACACACGATCGAGCAGCGGTTGGCCAGCCAGCCGAGCGGCGAGACGAAGCACGAGTCGCAGACGAAGAGCGCGACCGCGATCGCGGCGGGCCAGCGGGCGAGAAAGCGACGGGCACACAGACCGAAGCTGAAGATCGCGGCCGCGAACCAGAGCAGCGAGTGAAAGTGCCAGAGTCGAACTTGGCCCGGCGCGAGGGTGTGGTCGAGCCAGAGCAGCAGGCTGGCGAGCGGGCGGAACACCGCGGCGTGAAACTCGGGCTCGGCGAACCAGGGCACGGTCCCGGCGTCGACGTGCATGGCCAGATCATCGTCGGCCCGCACGAACGCGTAGAGATCGAAGGGCACGTAGCCCTCGCCCGGGTAGAGGCCCTCGACCATCGCGTACTGCATGTAGTCGTCGCTGAGCTGACCGACATCGAGCGCGGGCCAGCGCAGCGCGACGCCGATCAGGCTGGCGAAGACCAGGGCGATCCACCACGCCCTTCGCTCGGGTCGCTCGAGGGGCTCGCGGGCCAACCCGGGGAGGCGTGCTGCCGTCACTGCGGGGGAGTCTACAGGCCGCGACTCGAACCGAGCACGCTTCGCGTTTCGCGTTGACGAGCGAGCGGCGAGGGCGCGAGACTCGACGACGTGCAGGCCTTCGACGAATTGTTCGTGGTCTCCGATCTCCACCTCGGAGGGTCGCCGGGGTTTCAGATCTTCCGCCAAGGCGCCCGCCTGGCCGCGACCATTCGGGCGCTGGCCAAGTCCAAGACCCCGCGCCTCGCCCTGGTCCTCGCGGGCGACGTCGTCGACTTCCTGGCCGCGGCCGACCCGGCCTACCTCGAGCCCGACCCCGAGCGGACGATCAAGAAGCTCGAGGCGATCCGCCGCGACCCGGCCTTCGCCGACGTGTTCGTGGCCCTGTCCGAGTTCGTGCACACGCCCTCGCGGAGCTTGGTGATCACGCTCGGCAACCATGACGTCGAGCTCGCGCTGCCGCACGGACGCGAGTGGCTCTACACCGTGCTCGCGGGCACCGACCCCGCCGCGCGCGGCCGCATCGAGCTCGCGCTCGACGGCTGGGGCTTCGCGTGCACGGTCGGCGGGCGCAAGGTCTTGGTCGTGCACGGCAACGAGGTCGACAACTGGAACGTCGTCGATCACCACGCGCTGCTCGAGACCAACCGGGCGCTGACCCGCGGCACGCCGCTGCCCGAGTGGACGCCCAACGGCGGGACCAAGCTGGTCATCGACCTGATGAACACGGTCAAGGCCCGCTATCCGATGATCGATCTGCTCAAGCCCGAGACCGAGGCGGCGCTGCCGATCGTCGCCGCGCTCGACCCCGAGAACGCCAAGCTGTTCAAGTTCATGCGCGCGGCCAGCTACAAGCTCCGCGATCAGATCAAGGTCGCGTTCGGCTTCCTCGGTGACCAACCTGGCGAGGGCCCGGGGCCGAACGAGCGCGCGCCGACCGACAAGGAGCTCTTCGATCGCTTCTTGGCCCCGACGCTCGTGAGCGGACGTCCCCCGAGCGTTCCGCGGTCGGCCCCATCGCCCGACGACGAGCTCGCGCGAATGCTGAGCGCCGCCAACGAGGCGATCCACGCGGGCATCGATCCGACTCGAGTCGACCCCGGCGCGGGCATGCTCGGCCCGCTCGATTCGATCAAGGACTTCTTCGCCGGGACCAGCGGGCAAGAGCTGCTCCGCAGGGCGCTGCGCAAGTGGTTGGCGAACGACACCAGCTACGACCCCAGCGCGCCCGACGACACCTTCGAAGAGCTCGACAAAGCCTGCGGTCAGGACATCGAGTTCGTGATCGCGGGTCACACCCACCTGCGCCGGGCGATCCATCGCAGGCGCGCCAACGGCTACTACTTCAACAGCGGCACGTGGATCCGACTCATTCAGCTGCGCGACGAGGTGCTCGACGACGCCGAGCAGTTCGCTCGGGTCTGGGCCGCGTTCTCGGCCGGCAGCATGAAGGCGCTCGACGATCTGCGCGACCTCGGCAAGACACGAAATCAAGCGCTGGTCGAGGACACCTCGACGGTCGTCGGCATCCACGCCCCGACCGGGAGCGCCACGCGGACCTGGGGCCAGCTCTACGCCGCCCAAGACGATGGCACGCTCGAGCCCGTCGAGCGCACGCGCCTGCCCGCCAACTGAGGCTCACCATCATGACGATCTCCACGGTCACCCTCGAGCTGCTGCGCCTCGGTCCGCCGCACAACCAACTGCTCTCGCCGCTGACCCGCTACCTGGGCGTGTGTGGCAACCAACCGGTCGAGGAGGTCGCGGTCGAGTGGGAGCACCGCGAGTTCGTGGCCAAGCTCGCCGCGCTCCGCTACGACCCCAAGCTCGAGAACTTTCGCTTGGAGGCCGTGCAGCAGCTCGGCCGCGACATGGCCAAGGTCCTCGGCCGGATCGAGGGGCTCAAGAAGCGGCTGGCCGAGGCCCACGCGACCGACATCGCCGGCCTGACCCACGTCGAGATCGTGATGTCGGCCAGCGAGCTGGCGATGCTGCCTTTCGAGCTGACCCGGACCTTTCCGGGCGCGCCGGGCTCGGCCGATCAATTCCTGCTCGTGCAGCCGAGCGTGCAGATCGAGATCACCCGCCGAGTTCGCGGCGTGTTCGAGCAGCCGCTCGAGTGGCCGCGCGAGCCCAAAGTGCTCTTCATCGCGGCCCAGCCGGCGGGCATGACGATCCCCTTGCAGGCCCACATGCAGGCCCTGCTCGAGGCGATCCGGCCCTTCATTCGCCACCACGACGACACGCCCGCGTCGCTGCTCGAGGCGACCAAGAAGTACCTGCACATCCTCCCGCGCGCGAGCGTGGCCGAGATCGAGCAGCTCTGTGACGAGGTCCAGTTCAGCTATGTCCACGTGCTCGCGCATGGGCTCGAAGACCCCAAGTCGCCCGGCTCGCCCTACGGCTTGGCCCTGCACGCCGGACCCGAGAGCGACGAGCTCGAGATCGTCACGGGCGACCGCTTGGCCGCGGCGCTGGGCATCGCCGATCGCCGGCCGAGCGTGGTCACGCTGGCCGCGTGCGACAGCGGCAACGTCCGCGAGGTCATCCACAACGGCGCGAGCTTGGCCCATGAACTTCACCGCGCCGGGGTGCCGCTGGTGATCGGCTCGCAATTTCCGCTCTCGTTCGCGGCCTCGATCGAGCTGGTCCAGCAGGTCTACCAGCAGCTGCCCAAGGGCGTCGATCCGCGCGAGATCATCCATGGCTTGCGGCGGAAGCTCTTCGCCCGCCACGCGACCAAGACCCACGACTGGGCCAGCTTGATCGTCTACGCCTCGTTGCCGGCCGACTTGGCCGACCAGCTCGGCGAGGTCCAATACCGCGCGGCTCAGCTCGCCCTCGAGGCGACCATGGACCGCTTCGATCACGAGCTCGGGCGTCCGCCCGTCGCTCACGACGCCAGCCCCGAGCAGAAGGCCGCCGAGGAGCTGCGCCGGCGACAGCTGCACGAGCGCGTCGACGAGACGATGGCGCGACTCCCCGACACCGGGAAGTGGGAGCTCGCGGCCGAGGCCATGCGCGCGGTCGCGGCCAAGCGGGTCGCCCAGGCTTACTTTCGCGCTGGCCGTGCGCGACCGAGCGAGCGCACGACGCTGTGGGAGGCCTCGCTCGCCAAGCTTCGCGAGTCGCGGCGCTACTACGCCGCCGCCGCCCGCCGGACCCAGGTTTCGAACGAGAGGTCGCTCTTCCGACCGCCGATTCACTGGCTCTTGAGCCAGCAGATCTGCCTCGACGCCGTGCTCGGCCGCCCCTTCGAGCACGATGACCTGTCGATCGCCAAGGTCACCGCGACCCTCGACGCCGCCCACGGGTCACCCTCGGTTCAGCTCGGCGCGCTCTCGGGCCTGATCGAGCTCCACCTCCTTCGCCTCGCCGAAAAGGACATCAGCCACAAAGCCATCGCCGAGGCGCGCCACCTCGCCCTCGAGCACCTCAAACGGCTGATCGAAGAGACCCAGGACACCCGCGACTTCGTGCTCTACTCGACCTACCAGCAGCTGCGCCGCTACACCGAGTGGTTCTGGGACCCGGAGCTGATCGCCTTTCAGGCCACACGGAACATCAAGCGCGTCGAGCTCGGCCCCGGCCAGAGCGAGTACGAGATCGTCGGCCTCGCCCGCGAGATGCTCGACCGGATCCTCGAGGACTCCGACGATCCCAAGATCAGCAAGTAGATCGGCGAGCCCGAACCCAAATACGCGCGCCTTCGCGCCAGCGACTGACGTACACTCGCCGCGCGGAGCGAAGGAAGCACTTGGACAAGCCCGAACGCAAACGAGTGTTGGTGGTCGACGACGATCTCGACGTGCTTCGATCGATTCGGCGCCTGCTCGAGGAGTACGCCGACGTCAAGGTCGCGCTGGGAGCCGAGGCGGCGCTCGAGCACATCGCCAAGACCCAGGCCGAAGAGGGCGCCATCTACGACGTGGTGATCGTCGACTTCAACATGGTCGGGCCCAACGGCGCGTGGCTGCTCCGCCACATCCGCGACAAGTACCCGACGACCGAGCGGATCCTGGTCTCGGGCAGCTCCTACTTCGACCTGGCCAACTTCCTCGACCCGGGCTTGGTCGACCGCTTCCTCGAGAAGCCGGTCGATTTCGAGGAGCTGATCGAAGCCGTCTCGCCCGAAGAGTGAGGCCCGACCGGGCGCCGGGCGGGTCGCGTATACTCGCCGCGCTCGATGCCCACGGTCCTGATCTTCCTGATCGACCTGCTGCTCGCCGCGCTCGCGGTCGAGGCGTCGGGGTGGATCGTTCGGCTCGGCTTCTACTCGGGCGCGACGCTCGGCCTGGTCGGCACGACCATCGCCGCCGCCGCGGCGATCTCGACCGCGGCCTTCGGCAGCTACCTGACCGGGCTCAACTCGTCCTCGCTCTTGGTTCAGCCCAAGCAGGTGCTCGCGCGGACCGGCTTGGTCGGGCTCGCGACCGCGCTCTCGACCTTGGTCACCGCCTACTTCATCTGGTACCAGCCGATCGGTCGAACCGGCGTGGTCTTGGTCGGGCTCCTGACCTTCGCGCTGCTGAGCGCCTGGCGGATCAGCTACGGCCGCTTCCTCGCTCGCGGTCCTCGGGTTCGCATGATCGTGCTGGGCACCGGCCCGATCGAGCGCCGCTTCGCGCTGCGACTCAACACGCTGACCCACACCCGCTACGTGATCGCCGGCTTCCTGCGCGACCCGACCCGGAGCGAGGCCGGCGACGCTGGCGACGCTGGCGAGATCATGCCGGCCAGCTCCAGCGTGGTCCTCGGCGTGCCGCTGCCGGCCGAGCTCGAGGCCCCGCCCGAGCTCGGCGAGCTCGGCGAGGCGCTGGCGATCTGCGAGCGCGAGGCGATCGGCCACGTCATCGTCGTCGGCGTGACCGGGCTCAGCCCGGGCTTGGTCGAGGCGATGTCGGTGTTGCAGGCCCACGGCGTCCGCGTGCACACGGCCGGCGCGGTCTGGATGAACATCGCCTTGCAGGTCCCGATCGACATGGTCGACGCCCGCTGGGTGCTCAACACCTTCGAGCAGCTCGACCGACCCGGCGTGGTCGCGGCCAAGCGGCTGATCGATCTCGGGGTCGCGGGTGTCGGCGCGCTGGTCTTCGCGCTGATCTTCCCGCTGCTCTGGCTGCTCTTGCGGATCAGCGATCCCGGCCCCTTCTTCTACAGCCAAGATCGCGTCGGCGTCGGCGGCCAGACCTTCCGCGTGCACAAGATCCGAACCATGCGCGTGGTCGCCAACCAAGAGCAGCGCTGGGCCAGCAAGGACGACGACCGCACGACCGCGCTCGGGCGCCTGCTCCGGCGCACGCGGATCGACGAGCTGCCGCAGTTTTGGAACGTGCTGCGCGGCGAGATGGCCCTGGTCGGACCCCGGCCCGAGCAGCCCAAGATCGTCGAGCAGCTCGAGCGCGAGATCCCCTATTTCGGCTATCGCCACTTGGTCAAGCCCGGCATCACCGGCTGGGCGCAGATCCATCAGGGCTACGCGGCTTCGGTCGACGAGTCGGCGATCAAGCTCTCTTACGATCTCTACTACGTGAGCCGGATGAGCCTGCTGCTCGACCTCGACATCATGCTGCGGACCGCGTTCGTGATGCTGGCCCGGATCGGCAGTCGCTAGTCCAAACGAAGAAGTAGGCGGGACAGGACTCGAACCTGCGACAAGCGCGGTGTAAACGCGCTGCTCTACCAACTGAGCTACCCGCCCGGGTCGGCGAACCCTATCAGACGCGATCGCCTCGGGCCAGAGAGCGAGCCCGCCAAACCGACGGGTGTCGGTCCGGCGGCTCGGCCTTCACTCATTGCGGCTCGATGCAGCCGATCGAGGTGTCGATGCGGAAGTTCGATCCGCTGCCGCAGCGCTCGGCGTGGAAGACGTCCATGTTGTAGTAGACGCCGTCGTCGAGGCCGAGGTTGTCGAGCATGATCGTGCCTTGGACCGGGCCATGGAGGCCGCCCAGATCGAGCGCCAGATCGCCGTCGATGAACACCCAGACGTCGTCGTCACCGGTGAAGGTGAACTCCTGGCCGAGCTCGTAGCGGAACTGCAGGTGGATCTCGGTCGTGAACGCGCCGTTCCAGTTCGGGTAGGTCTCGCCGGCCCAGTTGGGCGTGACGTTGTTGCCGAAGCCCATGTCGGTGAGCGGGTAGAAGGCCGCGCTCGCGAAGCTGTACACGCCCGACCCCATGAAGGTCTCGACCAAGTCGATCTGGCCCGGGATCTCGATGTTGACGTCGGCGATGGTGTTGTACCACTCGTTGAAGCTGTTCGAGCTGGTGATCTGCGGATTCGAGCCGTTCCAGTTTCCGGGCGGGGCCGGGGGTGCCTGGTTGTATTGCGGCTTGTTGTCCATGCCGAGCGTCGGCAACACCAGCCCGGGCCGGGCTCCGTTGCCGAACATGTGGCAGCCGAAGTCGACGTGGAGCGGCTTGTGATCGCGATAGATCGGATAGATCGTCGAGCCGCAATTGTCACCGCCGGTGTCGGTGTCGGTCGTGTCCGTCGTCGTGTCGGTCGTGTCGGTCGTGTCGGTCGTGTCCGTCGTATCGGTCGTGTCCGTCGTGTCCGTCGCGGTGTCGCTCGTGCTCGAGGTCGGATCACCGTCGCCGTCACCGGTGCTGGTGCTGCTGGTCGGATCGCCGTCGCCGTCGCCCGTCGTGGCGCTCTCGCTGCCTGCCTCGGGGCCCGAGCTCTGCGACTCGCCGGCCGTGCCCGAGTCGCCGGTCGCACCGATCTCGTCGTTCCCGCCGCCGCCGTCGTCGGAGCAACCAAGGCTCGTGATCAAGCTGCAACTCGCGGCCAGCACGGCCCGCATCAACCCAGATTCGATTCGCTGCATCGGCGCAGTAGACCAGAGTCACCGAACGCTCGCTAGGGTACTTGCCCTGGCTGCCGAGTCGGGGCGACAGTTCGGGCGCCCGCATGTCGATCCGTCCCGAGCGCCTCGCGGCTGCGTCACGATTGCTACAAAACGATTTGTTGGAGGCGTTGGCGCTCGCGTCGGACGCGATCGCCGATGATCTCGCCGAGCGTCTCCACATGGTCGCCTGGGACCGCGAAGAGCAGATCGGCGCGGCCCAACGTCGCTTGATCGCGCTGCGCGAGCTTCGTTTCGACAGCTACGGCGGCGAGCCGGTCCGCGTCCGCGAGCTGGAGGCCCAGCCCCTCGAGGCGCTCGAGCTGGTCTGGCGGGCGTTGCGGACCGGCCGTGCGGTTCATGCCGAGAGCGAGGCCGCTGCATGTCCGGCCATGTACCGAATCTTCACCCAACTGAGCGAGCTGCTCGGTCGTGATGCGCTCGAGGTGTCGGAGCCGGGCGTGTTCGATCACGAGCACGCCGACTGGCCGCTCTTGGGCGTCCACCCTCGGCGCGAGCGAGTCGCTCTGGTCCAAGCCGACGCCGACCGCGAGCTGGCCGCCTACCTGCTCGCGCGCGCCTGCTTGCGCCGGACCGGCTTCGATCCGCGCGTGGTCCATCGCGTGGTCGTGGTCGGCCCGGCCGAACGGCTGGAGCGCAACCTCAGGCGTCTGTGGGTCGGCGCGCGCATGGGTCCGGTCGACGACGAGCAGGCCTTCGCGGGTCCCGTCGACGAGTCGCGAGCCGAGCGCTTCCTCGAGGTCGAGGCCGCCTGGCGAGCTTGCGCCGAGGTCGACTCGCTCTGCCCGGGCGCTCGACTCGAGCGCCCCGACTCGAGTCCCCATGTCTACCTCGCACCCGCGCTCGTGCGTGCCGACCCCGAAGAGTCGAGCTCGCTGCCCGAGCCCTTCGGTCCGATGTTGGTCCTGCACCCCGTCGCCGACCAAGCTCGAGCCGAGGCGCTGCTCGAACAGCTCAGCGCGCCCGATCACGCCCGGCTCCGCTTCGGCATCAAGCCGCGCAACGTCGTCCTGCGCGAGGGCGATCGCCAGATCCATGGCGCGCTGCTGGTCGAACGGCTCCCGCCAGGCTTGCCCGAACCACGGCCCTAGAGCGGGCTTCGTGATCGAACCTGCCGCGTCGAGGCACTCCAGGGCCGGGGTGTCGCGCTTGTTCAAAAATTCCGCCGCTGTTAGCCTGAAAGCCACGTGAATCGCTGGTTCGTGCTCGTCCTCTCCTCGTGCCTCGTGGCATGTCCCAGCGATCCTCCAGCCGAGGGTTGGGCGCTGGTTCACACGGGCTTGTCGGGCGCGCTCTTGTCCGTCTGGGGCACGAGCGCCAGCGACGTGTGGGCGGTCGGAGCCGACGCGCGCGACGGCAGCGGCCCGACCGTCATCCACTTCGACGGCGAGGCGTGGGAGCGGGTCCCGACCGGCGAGGCGCAGGGCAATTTGTGGTGGGTGTTCGGCTTCGACCAAGGGCCGATCTACATGGGTGGCGAGGGCGGCGTGATCCTTCGCTATGAAGCCGGCGAGTACACGCACATGACCACGCCCGGGACCAACACCGTGTTCGGGATCTGGGGCGCCACGCCCGACGATCTGTGGGCGGTCGGCGGGGCCTCGGACTCGACCGGCGCGTTCGCGTGGCGGCTCGAGGGCGAGACCTGGACGCCCGAGCCCACGCTCCCGGCCGATGTCCCGACCGACGCCTCGCTCTGGAAGGTCCACGGCACCGCCACCGACGACGCATGGTTGGTCGGCAGCAACAGCGTCGCGCTCCACTGGGATGGCACCACGCTCACGCCCGGCGACACCGGCGTCGGTGCCTCGCTCTTCACCGTGCACGCCGACGATGCCGGTCGCTACGCCGCGGTCGGTGGCTCGGCCACCGGCATCATCGTCGAGTACGAAGGCAGCCAATGGACCAACGTCACGCCCGATCCGCCGCCGCCGGGTCTGACCGGCGTCGCACTCGGCCAAGACGGTTTCGGTATCGCGGTCGGCACCTTCGGCGCCGTCTATGCCCGCTCCAACGCGGGCTGGGCCGCCGAAGAGCTCGGCTTCAACCTCGGCCTCAGCCTGCACGGCGCCTGGATCGACGACCAAGGCGGCGTCTGGGTCGTCGGCGGTCAGGTCTTCAGCCCACCCTACAACGACGGTGTATTGATCCATCGGGGCGCTTCGATCCCCACAGGAGGACTATGAACTCACTTGAACTTGCCAAGTCGACCCGCCTGGGTCTCGCGTCGGCGATCACCGCCACGTTCCTGTTCACGCTCGGCTGCGATCGCGAGGAGGAGCTCGACCAAGCGTGCCGCGATCTTCAGCCGGGTCACGCCTGCACCTGGGTCGGACTGCGCAGCGGCGAGGGCTACAACGGCGACGGTCTGCATCGGGTCGAGACCTCGATCAGCCAGCCCCAAGACCTGCTCTTCATGCCCGACGGCACGGCCTGGTTCACCGACTTCAACAACTTCCTGATTCGCCGGATCATGCCCGACGGCACGGTCGAGACCATGATCGGCTCGACCGATCCGATCTTCCCCGGTGACGGGCCCTTCGACGGGATCCCGCCCGGCGGCGCCGCTGGTTCGGACTGGCTGCTCAACCACCCGACCAACCTGCTCCTCCAGCCCGACGGCAACATCCTCGTCGTCGCCTGGCACAACCACAAGCTGCTGAGCATCGACCCCGACACCGGCTTCGTCGAGGTCGTGTGCGGCGGCGGTGCTGGCTTCGCGGGCGACGGCAAGCTGGCCGAGACCTCGGCCCTGTTCAAGCAGCTCAACGACGCGACCTTCGACGAGGCCGGCAACCTCTACATCGTCGATCAACAGAACGCGCGCATCCGCATGATCGACACCGATGGGATCATCACCACGGTCGCCGGCACCGGCACGCTCGGCCACAGCGGCGACGGTGGGCCCGCGCTCGAGGCCGAGTTCTCGTGGGCGCGCGGCTCCAACCCCAACCCCAGCGGCGGGATCGTCTACCACGAGGGCATGCTCTACATCTCCGACACCGAGGCCGACGTGATCCGGGTGATGGACGTCGTCATGGGCACGATCGACGCGTTCGCGGGCACCGGCGAGGCCGGTGCCGCGGGCGACGATGGGCCCGCGATCGAGGCCCAGCTCAACGGGCCGCGCGACCTCGAGATCGGCCCCGACGGCGACCTCTACTTCGCCGACACCGACAACGGCGAGGTCCGAGCCATCGACCTCGAGACCGGCGTGATTCGGACCGTCGTCGGCACCGGCGAGCTCGGCATCGAGGCCGAAGAGGGCCTGCTCGCGACCGACGTCCAGCTGCGTCGCCCCTTCGGCGTCTCCTTCGACCCCGACGGCAACCTCTACGTGATGGATACCTTGAACTCGCGGATCGTGAAGGTGGCCCTGTGAATCGCATCGCCCTGCTCCCCTATGCCCTGCTGCTCGTGCCGATCCTGACCGGCTGCCACGAAGATCCCGTCCCCTGCGATCCCGAGGCCATCGGCACCATCTGCACGATCGTCGGCAACGGCAACAACGGCTATGACCACGACGCCGACACGACCCTGATCGTCGCGCTCGAGGCCAGGATGTCGCTGCCGCAAGACACCCTGAGCGCGCCCGACGGATCGCTCTACATCCTCGACTGGAACAACCATCGCCTGCGTCACCTCGACACCGAGGGCAACCTGGCTTGGGTCGCGGGTCGGGGCGAGCTCGGCGGTAGCCTCGACGATCCGGGCAACGGCGACTTCAACCACCCGACCAACATCATCTTCGACGCGACCGGTGAAAACATCATCATGGCCGCGTGGCACAACAGCAAGGTCCGCGTGGTCAACCGCGCGACCGGTGCGGTCTCGGACACCTGCGGCGACGGCAAGCGAGCCTACTTCGGCGACGAGGGCCCGGCGATGAGCGCCTCGCTCGATCTCCCGGCGAGCCTCGCCTTCGACCCGCAAGGCAACCTCGTGATCATGGACCAGGCCAACCAGGTCCTGCGCATGGTCGACACCAACGGCGACATTCACCTGCTCGCGGGTCGCTGCATCGTCGACGCGCCCGCGCCCGGCGGCCCGGGTCCCTGTCCGGAGGGCGTCGAGCCGACCCAGTGCCCCGACGGCGACAACGGGCCCTCGGGCAAATTCACCTGCGGCGATCTGGCCGAGAATTGCCCCAAGCCCTGCACGCCCGGCTACTCGGGCGACGACATCCCGGCGACCGAAATGCGGATGGCCCAGCCCTTCGGCCAGTCGGCCTCGCCGGCCGGTCGAATCCTCTTCGACCCGAACGGCAACCTCTACTTCGCGGACACGGCCAACCACCTGATCCGCATGATCGACACCGAGGGCATCGTGCATCGGGTCGCCGGCACGCCGCCGATCGATGGCGTGGCCCAGAACGGCTACGCGGGCGACGGCGGCTCGGCGCTCGACGCCAAGCTCGACTTCCCCGTCGACCTCGCGCTCGCCGACGACGGCACGCTCTACTTCACCGACGTCCGCAACCACTGTGTGCGGGCGATCGACAGCGAGGGCATCATCCGCACCGCCGTCGGTCGTTGCGGCGAGAAGGGCTTCGGAGGCGACGGCGGCCCGCCCGAAGAGGCGCTGCTCAACCTGCCCTTCGGCGTCGAGTGGATCCCCGGCAAGCTGATCGTCTCGGACACGGGCAACAGCGTGATCCGGACCGTGGCCTTGCCATGATCGCGACTCGCCGACTCGGGAGCCTCGCGATCGTGCTGCTCATCCTCGTCGGCTGCCCCGCCGACGACGGCGGCGACGATGAGGCGAGCGCCGAGCCGGACTTCCCCGCCGACTACGCCAACACCTACGTCGAGGTTCGCAACTGCCGAGGCAGCGGCGACCACGATCTCAACAACATTCGGATCCTCGCCGGGCCCAGCGCGCTCGTGCCTTACCAGGGCCGGGTCGAGTCCTTCCCGGTCGACGCCGTCGTGCTCAAGGAGGAGTACGACTTCGGCGATCTGACCTGCGAGGGCCCGATCAAGCAGTGGACGGTGATGCGCCGGCTCGCCGAGGGCAGCTCGCCCGACACCCTCGACTGGGCCTGGCAGCGGGTCGACCTCGAGCGCCACGTCGTCGACGAAGATCTGCCCCGCTGCATCAACTGTCATCAAGGCTGCGGGGTCGCCCCCGACGGCTACGAGTGGACATGCGCCCTGCCCTGATCGCGCTGCCGATCCTGCTGCTCATGCTCGGTAGCGCGAGCGGGTGTCCGAGCGAGCCCAAGCCCGAACCCGAGCCCCGCTCGCTCGCCAAGCCCGACGCCTGGGTGCGCGTCAGCGACGAGACCCAAGACCTCTTCGCCGCCGAGCGCCCCGCCGACGCCACCTGCGACGACGCGGGCTACTACTTCGAGCCGATCACCCAAGCGCTCGAGGTCCAGACCGAGCTCTGCAACTACGTCACCCTCCGCCAGCCCACGCTCGAGCCGCTCGAGCCCGGCGATCAGATCCGCGTCCAGGGCTATCACGGCGACCTGACGGCCCCCGAACCGAGCGAGGGCTACCTCGGCCTCGCGATCGCCGGCGAGCTCGCCTGGGAGCTGAGCGTGCCGATCCCCAGCGCCGCGGCCGAGTTCGACGAGACCTTCACCTGCGATCGCTCGCTGCCCGCGGGCGTCGAATTGCAGCTGCACGTTCACAACCACGGCGCGAATTCCTGGGACCTGGTCACGCTCGAGGTGACCCCCGCGAGCGGATGAAGACCCTGCGCCACGCGACCCTGCCCTTGCGCCGCGCGAGCCTGGCAGCCCTGCTGACCCTCGCCGCCTGCAACGACGAGCCCTGCGGACAGCCCGGTGACATCTGCCGACTCGTCGGCACCGGCGATCTCGGCTTCAACCGCGACGGCCTCGCGCCCGACCAGACCGACCTCTACCTGCCCTCCGCCGCCCGCCCCGGACCCGAGGGCGACGACCGGCTCTACATCATGGACTTCAACAACCAGCGCCTGCGTCGGCTCGACGACCAGGGCCGGGTCGAGACCGTGGTCGGTAGTGGCTTCCACGCGATCGCAGCGACCGAAGTCCCCCTGCTCGAGACCCCGCTCGAGAACCCGATCGACTTCGACTTCCTCGCCGACGGAAGGCTCGTCTTCGTCTCCTACCACGACCCTCGCGTGCTCGAAGTCGGCCTCGACGGGACCCTGCACAGCCTCGCCGGCGCGGGCGATGGCGTCGTCGGCGTGCTCGGCAACGAAGGCGACGGCGGCCCCGCCACCGACGCCCTCTTCATCCAACTCGACGGCATCGCCGTCACCCCCGACGACGCGATCTACGTCTCCGACAGCCTCGCCAACCGCGTCCGCTTCATCCAAGACGGCATCATCACCACCGTCGCCGGCACCGGCGAGGCCGCCTACACCGGCGACGAAGGCCCCGCAACCCAAGCCGCCCTGCACTGGCCCACCGCCCTCGAGCTCGACCCCGAAGGCAACCTCTACATCGTCGACACCTTCAACCACGCCATCCGCCGCCTCGGCCTCGACGGCACCCTCACCACCGTGGTCGGCACCGGCATCGAAGGCGACTCCGGCGACGGCGGCCCCGCCACCCAGGCCCAGCTCCGCCAACCCTTCGGCATGGCGCTCGGCGAGAATGGCGAGATCTACATTGGCGATCGCGGCAATTTTCGGATCCGCAAGGTCGGCGCCGACGGGATCATCGAGACGATCGCCGGGACCGGCGTCGAGGGTGCGGGCAAGGGCGGACCGGCGATGAAGACGAACATTGGCTATGTCGCGAGGATTGCCCTCGACGACCAGGGGTTGTTGATCGCCGATCAATCGAATTCACTGATTTGGCGGCTGCATCTACAAGATTGACATCCTTCGCCGATCGTCGATCTCCCGCTTCGATCTCCCGCCAATGTGCGAATCCCGAGACAGCTACCAGCGTCGCCGGCCTGACGAGACGCGGCTGTACCAGCTCATCGAAGAGCACTGGCCGACCTTCCTCGAGCGAGCCGAGCAGGCCGGCGGCTTACCTGACTTCCGGGCGTCTGCGTGCCTTGCGAGCGAGTGGGGACTTCGAGGAGTACTGGCGATTCCATGAGGCTTCCGAACTGCGGCGCAATCACTTGTGTCTCTACGCCAACGAGATGCCTCCCAAAGTCCGTCCTCCCGCGGCGAATATCCGCGCAAATGGACATCTGCGACTGGTTTCCTGAGCTTTCCCAAGAAGAGCCTCACCCAAATGACTACGATCATCGCTCGCGCCACGTTCGACTATGTCTGCCACCCGCTCAAATGCCCTCGATGTGGCAAAACATCCTCGGACATCTGCGGAATCGACCTGCAAACGAAACTTCGCGAACACCCCACGATGGACTCACTGCGAGTGGGCGATCGGCTGGAACTTCGTAAGGATCCAAGCATGGGTGGCTATCTAGTCATCCATCCACCTCGCGAACCGCTGCGGGTGATCGAGGAATGGGTATGCGACGAATGCGGAACCAGTTTTCTCTGGGCAATCCTCGAGGTGCACGATGGCACCCTTGCGTCCGTTGAGCCGGCCGAACTCGATGAATCGACATTGGAGAGCGTAGATCTCGTCACCGGCCAAGCGCTCTTTCTCTTCCCAACAGTGGAAACTGTCGAGCTAATGGCCCTCGATCCCGCGGAACTGCGTGCCAGGATAGTGAGGGCTGAGGTGGAGCGACTCGCCGAGTTGGCAAAGGGATGATTCCCGAACCCTTGGGGGTTGATGTCGGTGGGATAAAAGAGGACCTGATGGACTTGGACCGCAAGACCGCCGCTGACGGTCGGGAGTACTACCGAGGACTTCGTCGACGCCGAGTTCACGAGTCAAGTGCCGGCGGAATGCAGTCAGTGGATCCCGACGGCATGTGCTGGCCGAGAGGTTGGGTCATGGCCAAGGTCCGACGACGTACGACCCGACGACCAAGCAGCTCGTGCTGGATACCCCCCTTCCGGCGGCGTGGTTCACGTGGTTGACCGGTCACAGCGTCCATTACAATCTCGACGACGACGAGGACGATCAGCAATATTTCTATCTGCGGATGTGGGATCGCGGTGACGACGCTGCGGCGGTCGAGAGCACGTATATCGTCGATACGCCGAACGCGCTGGGAAGCACCGGTCTGCAGATCACCGTCACCGATGACGGGCTCGTTGGTGATTGCTGGGTGTCGCCGCCCGCCCGAGCACGCCCGACAAGTTCGTGCCCTGGAACCTCGACACGATCGGCGGCGTGCCGCCGCATGGGCCGCGGCGATTTTACGCTCCGCTCGCGCTCGTTCGCTGGATTAGTCCTGTCACGTCTATGGTCGACGATGCACGCGCGCGAATGCGGACGCTGTGCGAGGGCGGCTGCTGCACGGTGACCGTCGGCGACGGAAAGGAGTCGCACGGCCAGGTCCACACGCTGGAGGAAGCGATTACGTTGATCCGCACGACCGGGGGGAAGATCTGCGTGCTGCCCGGTGTCCACGAGACCACCGCCGTCCTCGATGGGTTGAGCGACATCGTGATCGAGGGCTGAGGGCTGTCTCAACACGCCCAGCCTGCGCACCGTCGGGTTCAAGACCTTCCTCGATCGTCAGCTCTCTCAGAGCAACATGGGGCTCTACAACGCTTTTTCGGTGAAGAAGAAGTAGGATCGGCGCCTACCTGTAATCGCGTGAGTCTCATCGCGTCGCCCGGCCCGTCGATTTCGACTGGCGTCGCGGCGACGCGCCTGCTATCTCCGCAACTGTTGGATGGTTCGATTCACGCAGTGGTTTGCGCGCCGCGTTCGTCCGGCGCGTGCAGGCATCGAGGGTACTGCCCAGACGCAGCCCGCCGATGCCGGTCAGGCCCGCAACGCCGCGGGTGGTTTCTCGTTCGTGATCGACGATCGGGCACGCCTCGAACGTTTCCTGATCCTCGGCAGCGACGGCGGCACCTATTACGCGAGCGAGCGCGAGCTGACGATCGACAACGCCCGATGCGTCGAGCGCTGCCTCGCGGCCGATGGCCCCGGCAGCGTCGAGCTGATCGCTCGCGTGTCGGAGCAGGGTCGTGCGCCCAAGAACGACGCGGCCATCTTCGCGCTCGCGATCGCGGCCGGTCACGCCGACGCGGCCACCCGCGCGGCTGCGCGGTCGGTCCCCACTCGCTCGAGCACGAGGTGCTGCTGCGCTTCGCGGTCGACGGGATGGCCGGCTTCGACAAGGTCCGCAAGGTGCGTCGTGGTGAGCGCGAGCTCGACTACGGCTCGCTCGCGCGCGACATGGTCGCGCGGGCGAGCGAGCCCGAGGTCGAGGTCATCGCGTTCCCGACCCACGTCACGCGCGTCGAGCTCGGTCGCAAGACCACGCTCGAGCAGGTCGTCAGCCACCTCGCGGGCATCCCGATGGGCGGCACCGACTGCGCACAGCCGATGCTGTGGGCGCTCGAGCAGCGCAAGGCGATCGACACTTTCGTGGTCTACACCGACAACGAGACCTGGCACGGCAACATCCACCCCCACGAGGCCCTGCAGCGCTATCGCAACCGCACGGGCATCCCCGCGAAGCTGATCGTCGTCGGCATGACCGCCACGCAGTTCAGCATCGCCAAGCCCGACGACTTCGGCATGCTCGACGTCGTCGGCTTCGACAGCGCGGCCCCGGCCATCATGGCCGACTTCAGCCGCCTCTCTAGCAGCCTGTGGTGCCTCCCTCCCGACGGGCCGACGTCTGCGGGTTCACGATTCGAACCCGTTGCACCCCCGCAGACATCCCTTGCCCGTCGGTCTTTCTCATGTGCGTCGTAGCTCAATTGGTAGAGCAGGAAAACGAGGACGCTCGTCCCTTGCCCGCGCGAGCGGGCCGCTGAACGTCCTTTATCGACTATTAATCGCCGGGATGCTGGTTCGAGCCCAGCCGACGCACCTTCGTTCGATTCGTCTCATGTGCATCGTAGCTCAATGGCAGAGCAGGAAAAACGAGGACGCTCATCCCTTGCCCGCGCGAGCGGGCCGCTGAACGTCCTTTAACGAACTGAAGATCGTCCGGTTGCCAGTTCGAATCCGGCCGATGCACTTTCATGGTCCTCAAAAGCGGCCCGCGAGGGCGATCTGCATGCCGTCGCGACCGAACGCCAGGTTGGGGCGCACCTGCATGGGGCGCGGCTCCGCCCACCTGCGATACTTGGTGCGCCTGACCTGCGAGACCACGAGCATGGACGAGCCAATCACCAAGAGGCCTGCTCCGCCCGCGAGCATGCCGATCTCGGCGAAGGGCTCGTTGAACTCCTCGTCGCTCGGTGCGAAGAGCATCACTGGCCCACCCTCCTGATGCCTCCTTGTGCAGATAGGCATAGAGGCAAATAACGCTCATCTGCAATTACACGAGCCGCAGCGGCCATGCTGGGCCCGTTTCGCGGAGTCCCAAGTCGCCGTCAATTAACCAGTGATCAACTGATAGTGGACTTCCCGCGGGAGCAAACCACAGGATCATTAGGAGCAGTCGCAGAATCATATCTCCGCCATAAAGCACGAACGTATTCCGATGATGAATGGAAACCAAGCCAAAGAACAGCAGCGGCATTGCGATGGTCGTGCCGAAGCCAACTGTAACCAAGGCTGCAAGTATCACTTGCAGCGTGCATATTACATTCACGGCGATTTGGCTGCTTCCGAAATATCAAAACACTGAGAACCGGTGCTTGGCAGCACGCGCCCATTGTTCATGCTTGAAGGGGCCTCGGTTCCCGATCCATACATGGCGATCTGGCCAGAGGCCAACGAGATCAACCAGGATCAGTAACCCAACCTAGCAGCCTGTGGTGCAACCCAGCGCGGCTCCTCGCGCCGGGATTTTCGGCGAGGGCGCGAAGCCGAAGCGCAGCTGTACTGGGCGTACTGCAAGCTGAGGCGACAAAGCCCTCGTCGAAAAGACCAAGCGAGGTGTCGTGATGGGTTGTACCACAGGCTGCTAGAGCGCCGACCGGTTTGAATTCGCGTGCTGAGGTGCGTCTGGGGCCGTCCGAGGGTAGGAGCGAGGCCGAAGGCGTATTGGACATACGTCGAGCGCCGAGCGACACCGCCTCGGGCGGCCCCAGGCGTGCATCAGCGCGTGGATTCAAACCGGTCGGCGCTCTAGACCACCGGCGGTTCGGCGGTGGTGCTGCCGAGGCCCTCGTCCTCTTCCTCTTCCTTTTTCTTCTCGTTGGGCGGGTCGTGCGGCAGCAACTTGGCGGCCACCAACTTGGCGAGCTCGGAGCCCAGGCGCAGGCCGAAGCCCGTCACGATTGCGCGCACCAGCAAATTTCGCATGCTGACCGAGTCTGACACAGCTCGAGCTCAGAGCAGGCCGACTCGGGCGAGCGCCGTGACCGTCGCGTCGAGCTCGACTCGGAGGCTCGTTGGCGTAGTTGGATCGGCCCGCAGAGCCTCGATCCGGTCGATCCGAGCCAGCCAACGCTCGTGGGTCTGCTCGTCGAGCGTGACCGCGCTCGGCGTGAGCCGCTCGGCTTCGTCGCGCAGCGCCTGAGCGGCCGCCAATTGCTCGGGCTCGACGCTCGGCTCGACGTGGGTGGCGAGCGGCGCCGCGGCCTCGAGGGGAGCGGGAGGCTCACGGGGATCGGTCAGCGAATCGAGGCTGATCGCGGCGAGCACGCCCAGCCCGACCGCGATCAGCACGGCGAAGGGCTGCTGCCAGAGCGGACGCCGAAGCTCGGCCTGGCGGCGCGCGCCCTGGCGGCGCTCGGGGCCGGCATAGGCGGCGCTGCGCTCGGGATCCCGGCGATCCCGCCGATCTCGCCGCTCCTGCTCGGGCGGCGGGCTCGGTTTCCGAGGATTTTTTGCAGGACTCGCCACATGTCCAGCATCCTACGGCCAGGTCGGGTCTCGCCAGTTCTCGGCATCTTCGAGACCCCGAACCCCGACCGGAAGTCGGCTCCGAAGCCGCGCCGTCCCTCGTCGCTCTTTCGCTCCTCTTGGCCTTTTCGTGCCTGGCTTTGACTTTTCCGCGACGGCTTGACCTCGGCGCCGACATTCCATACACCTGTTCAGTACCCATGGGCGCCCTTGGCGCTCAATCCGACCACTCGCTGGGCAGTCCTGCCCAGCCAGTCGGCTCCATTCAGGGAGAAATTGTGCGACAGCCACTCACTGCTCGGCAACGCGAGGCGCTCGACTTCATCACTCACTGTCTCGACGCACGCGGCTACCCGCCGACCCTGCGCGAGATCGGCGAGCACATGGGCATCCGCTCGACCAACGGGGTCAACGATCACCTCAAGGCGCTCGAGCGCAAGGGCTACCTGGTCCGCGAGGAGCTCAAGAGTCGGGCGCTGCGTCCGGTCGACTTCGACGACGCCAAGGTCACGATCCCGATCCTCGGGCGGG
Organism: Nannocystaceae bacterium; assembly: GCA_035904925.1. Lineage (GTDB taxonomy): Bacteria > Myxococcota_A > Polyangia > Nannocystales > Nannocystaceae > Plesiocystis. The sequence continues at coordinate 778 of JAMHUH010001022.1, read as the reverse complement.
TCGCCGCGGGTCAGCCGATCCTGGCCACCGAGCAAGCCGAAGATCGCGTCGTCGTCGACCGCTTCTTCCTCGGCAGCAACAGCGCCCGCGAAGTGTTCGGTCTCGTCGTCCGCGGCGACTCGATGATCGACGACGGCATCTTCGACGGCGACTACATCTTCGTGCGCAAGCAGTCGACCGCCGACAACGGCGAGATCGTCGTCGTGATGATCGAGGGCGAGGCGACCTGCAAGCGCTTCTACGCCGAAGGCGAGCGCGTCCGCTTGCAGCCCGCGAACGAGTCGATGGCACCGATCCTCGTCCACCGCTCGGAGTTCCGCGCGGTCGACATTCTGGGCAAGGTCGTCGGCGTCTACCGCCGGGTGAACTGATTGTGGGAGGGCGTTCCGGCGCCCTCCCCCGCTCCGCGGGGCCCCCTCCTCCAAGCGCTTCGCGCCTGTTCGCTTCGCGTTCGCTCGCTCATGACGGGTTTCGGGGGGCGTCTTGGTCGCTTCGCGTTGCTCGCTCGTGATGGGTTTCGGGGGGTCTTGGTCGCTTCGCGTTCGCTCGCTCATGATGGGTTTTGGGGGGCGTCTTGGTCGCTTCGCGTTCGCTCGCTCATGATGGGTTTTTGGGCGTCTTGGTCGCTTAGCGTTGCTCGCTCGTGATTGGTTTTGGGGGGCGTCTTGGTCGCTTCGCGTTCGCTCGCTCGTGATGGGTTTTGGGGGGCGTCTTGGTCGCTTCGCGTTGCTCGCTCGTGATGGGTTTTGGGGGGCGTCTTGGTCGCTTCGCGTTCGCT
>JAMHUH010001021.1:0-1581 GCA_035904925.1 Nannocystaceae bacterium | reverse complement strand
GGCCACGGGTGCGGTCGTGGTCGGCAACGTCGAGCTGCGCGACGACGTGAGCATCTGGTACGGCTGCGTCCTGCGCGGAGACGTCAACCGCATCGAGGTTCACGAGCGCTCCAACATCCAAGATGGCAGCGTGATCCACTTGGGCGATCGTGACCCGACCATCATCGGTGAAGAGGTCGTCGTCGGGCATCGAGCCGTGCTGCATGGTTGTCGAATCGATGGCGGCTGTCTGATCGGGATCCAGGCGACCGTGTTGGACGGGGTCGAGGTCGGTCGCGGCAGCGTGATCGGCTCGGGGGCCCTGGTCCCGCCGGGCAGCAAGATCCCGCCGCACAGCCTGGTGTTGGGCGTTCCTGGCAAGGTGGTCAAGACTCTCACCGCGGCGGACGAAGAATTTCATCGTCGTCTGGCCGGCAAGTACATGCGACTGGCCCACAACTACCGCGAAGGCTGAGCCGATCTGATAGGCTCGCCGCGATGATGAAGCGGCTCGAGATCGCGTTGGCGCTCGCGCTCGTGGGTTGTGGTGGTGCGCAGCCGGGCAACGACGCCAAGCAGGCCAAGCAGGACAAGGCCGGCAAGGACGAGCCCGACCCGCCGATCGACGACAAACACGAGGCCAACTTCGCCGATCCCCAGGTCGAGCCTCCGCCCGCGCCCGAAGGCTCGCTGGCGCTGCCCGATCCCTGGATCTACGTCCAGACCTGCGCCGAGCCCTTCCCCTGCAAGGAGCTGCTTCAGCCAGCGGGCGACGCTGCTTGCCGCGAGCTGCGGCTCGGTGGTCACGAAGACTGGCGCCTGCCCAGCAAGGACGAGGTGCCGCGCTTTCATGGCGTCGCGGGGCTCGAGGCCACGGCGGGCTATCACTGGACGCGAACCCCTTTCGAAGATGATCTCGCCCAAGTGTGGATCGTCGACCCGAGCGGCGAAGGTCCGTCGACGACCATCCCCCGCGACCGCAAGCCCTTCCGGGTTCGCTGCGTCAAGGAGCCCTGATGCGGACGACCTTGCTCGCATGCTTGGTGCTCGCCAGCGGGGCCTGCCGCTCCGGCGCTCAGGCCGACGCCGAGAGCGATGCGCAGAGCGAGGACGCCAACGAGGCCAGCGGGGCCGAGACCGGCTTCCCGATCCCCGACGACTGCTCGAGCGCGATGCCCTGCGAGGCCGGCTACTGCGTCGCGGCTTGGGATCCCGACGCCGATCCAGCGCGGGGTCCGGCGCAATGCGTGCCGGAGTGCGTCGAATCGCTCGATCTGGCCAAGTTCTGCATCGACGACGCGAGCTGCTGCGAAGGGCTCGAGTGCTCGCTCGACGGCCTGTGCGAGCCGCCCTTCGAGTCCTCGACCGACACCGACGCGTCGACCGACACCGGCTCGGACACAGGCTCGGATGGCGGCACCGATGGTGGATCCGACACGGGCTCCAGCACCGACACGAGCACGGACAGCGGCACCGACACCACCACCGGCTGATACTGCTATCGTCCGCCGATGCACCGGACTCGAGGGCTCTTGCTGATCGGCTTGCTCGCCGCGTGCGGCGGCTCGGACGACACCGCCTCCACCAACGCCAACACCGACG
>JAMHUH010001020.1:0-6210 GCA_035904925.1 Nannocystaceae bacterium | reverse complement strand
ATCCTGCGCGAGATCCTTCGCCAGCCTCGCTTCACGCGGCGCACCCGAGCCGCTCAGATCGCCGCGATGAAGGCCGTGTCCGAGGGCTGGCTCGATGGGCTCGCGCCCGCGCGCGCGGCCGAGCTGGCCTGGCTGAGCAGCGCGACCGAAGGCTCGCTCGAGGACTTTCACGCGACCTTGGTCGAACTGCGGGAGCGCGAGTCGTGAAGCGCGAGGCCGACCTCGAGCGCCAGCTCGAGTCGCTCGAGACCTTGCACGAGGCCGTCAGCGCGATGAAGAGCCTCTCGGCCCATCACTTTCGCGAGACCCGAGCCACGCTCGAGCCCGAGCGCGCCTATCGTGAGGGCATCGATCGCGTGGCTCGCAGCACCGGCGCGTTCTTGCCAGCGGGCAGCGGTGCGATCGGGCTCTTGGTCCTGGGTCCCGAGCTCGGGCTCTGTGGTGGCTACGGCACGCACGTCGCCGACATGGCTGCGAGCGCGCGCGAGAAGCTGGGCGCCGGTCCGACCTTCGCCGTGGGTCGACGCGGCGCGACCATGCTCACCCGACGTGGCCTCCACATCGATCGCAGCTACCCGGCGCCGACCAGCGTTCGCGGCATCACCGAGGCGCTGCTCGAGCTCTCGCGTGCGGTGCTCGGCGACTACATCGAGCTCGGGCTCTCGGGCTTCTCGGTCGTGTCGAGTCGCTTCGGCGGCGTGGGCAATCATCCGCCCGTGCTGACCTCGCTGCTGCCCCTCGACCTGGTCCCGCAGCCCGGCGCGCCCGGGCTCCAATACGTGACGGCCAAGGCGGCCAACCTGGTCGCGGCGCGCGAGCTGCTCTACATCAGCATCCACGGGCTGTTGCTCGACGCGATGGCCTCGGAGCACTCGGCCCGACTCTTGGCCACGCAAGCGGCCGAGGAGTGGCTCGCCGACAAGACCGATCACCTGCGACGGGGCCTCTCGTCGGCGCGTCGCGAGGCGAGCACGCAAGAGGTGGTCGAGATCGCCGCGGGCGCGCGAGCCCGGACCAACGCGCGCGCGCGTGCCGGTTCATAAAATGCAACGGACGCCGCCGCGATCCATCTCGGCGATGCAGGCGTTGCAGCGAGTGCAGCGAGTCCGCTCGCTCAGCCCCGACTCGAGCTCGTGGACCCACGCCGGGTTGGCAAGCAGCGCCCGCGCGACCGCGACCAGTTCGAAGCCTTCGGCCATGGCGGTGGCGAGGTTCTGCTTCGAACTGACTCCGCCGAGCAGGGCCAAAGGCATCGTCACCGCCTCGCGCACGCGCTTGGCCTGGTCGAGCAAGAAGAGCTCGGTGAAGGGCCAAGGCCGGACCAAGATCGGGCCGAAGAGCCCGAGCGCGAGCTTCTGCGCCCACTTGCGCTCGACCTCGATCATCGCGCGCAGCGGTCGACCGCCGCGCAGCAGGTAGAAGGCCGAGCGACTCACGAAGCCGGCGCTCAAGACCAGCGCGTCGACCGACTCGGCCTCGAGCGCCTTGGCGATCTCGACCGCCTCGCCGAGCTCGAGCCCGCCGCGAAAGCCGTCGTCGAGGTTGGTCTTGCACAAGATCGGGAAGCCCTCGCCGACCCGCTCGCGCACCGCTCGAACCACCGCGATCGGCAGGCGCAGACGATTGCCGAGCGAGCCACCCCATTGGTCGCTGCGATGGTTGATCGCCGGCGAGAGAAATTGACTGAGCAGGTAGCCGTGGCCGAGGTGGAGCTCGACCGCGTCGAAGCCCGCCCGCTTGGCCAGGCCGGCCGCGTCGGCGAAGGCGATCACGACGTCGGCGATGTCGGCCTCGCTCATCGCTCGCGTCCACGGGAGCCCGCTGAGCGATCCATAAGCGTTGAAGCCCGCCGAGGGCCCCATCGGTCCGCGATCGCCCGGCGCTCGATGCTTGGTGAAGCCGCCGCAGTGGGCGAGCTGGATGCTGGCGGCGGCCCCGTGCGCGTGCACGGCTTCGGTCAGGGGTCGCAGCCGCTCGACCTGAGCTTCGTCGACGAGCAGCTGCTCGGAGAAGGTACGGCCTGCGCTCGCGACCGCCGCGTAGGCGAGCGTGGTCATGCCCACGCCGCCGCGAGCGAGCGCGGCGTGGTGCTCGACCAAGGCCTCGCTGGCCCGCCCGCCTGGGCTCATGCCTTCGAAGGTCGCCGACTTGATGATTCGGTTGCGCAGCGTCAGCCCGCCGAGCTGGAAGGGCGTGAAGGCCCGCCGCGCCAGCTCGGGATCGGCTCGAGCGGGATCCGTGGGCCCTGGATCGTGGATGGGCAAGTGCGTCATTCGGACTTCGCCGAGGCTATCGCATCAGGCCGCGGAGTTCCGCGCACGTAGCCGCGCCGGGTCGCGACGTGGACCAGCAGCGCCATCGATCCGCGGACCAGCCAGGGGACCCAGCGCTTGGCGAGGTCGAGCATCACGCTGTCGAATTGCCCGCGGACCTCGGCGCGATTCCAGCGGACCCCACGGACGATCCGGCGGGCGAGCTTGTCGGGCGAGCCGCCGTAACGAACCAGCAAGCCCGAGAGCGCGCGCGTGACCTCGGGATCGCGCGAGCTCGCCGATGCGAGGATCCCCGAGCTCGTCGTCCCCGGCATCACGCAGGTGACCCCGATCCCGACGCTGCCCAGCTCGCTGCGCAGCGCCTCGCTGAACCCACGTACCGCGAATTTGGTCGCACAGTAGAGCGTCTGCAGCGGCATGCCGGCGAAGCCCGCCATGCTCGCGACGTTGACGATGTGGCCCTGGCCGGCGCTGCGCAGGCTCGGCAAGAACACCTGGCAGCCGTTCACGACGCCCATGAAATTGACCGCGACGATCTTCTCGATCTCCGCCGGCTTGGTGTCCTCGAAGAGCGCGTAGATGGTCACGCCCGCGTTGTTGATCAGCAGATCGACCCGGCCCTGCTCGGCCAGCACCTCGTCGCGGACCCGCTCGAGCGCCTCACGATCGCCGACGTTGGCCGCGTGGATCGAGGCCCGGGCCCCGAGCGCGGTCACGGCTTCACGGACACTCTCGAGCCGCTCGAGATCGAGATCGACGAGCGCGAGCACGCTGCCTCGGCGAGCGAAGGCGAGCGCCAGCGCCCGACCGATCCCACCCGCCGCGCCTGTAATCACCACCACTCGATCGCGAAGCTCGCGCATGCCCAGAGTCCTGTTTTGCGACCGACCCAGCCCGAGTCCGAGCGCACCATGTCATGTCACGAGTAGGGCGGCGTTGGAAGCGGCGATCCTCTTCGGATCGCCTTGACACCCTCGATAACGTCGGCTAGACGCTGATTTCGCGACGTTTTCGGGCCTCCCGGCGACGTATGCAGTGCAGCGGCCTCGCTGCGACCGATGCCCGGGGAGCGGCCCGACGGGAGCAGGTTCTGAAGTAGACAACGGCATCGCCGTAAGGGCCGCGACGAGAGACACGCAGATGAACAAGCGCCTGTACGTAGGCAACCTCGCCTTCAACACGACCGAGGACATGATCCGTGACGCCTTCACCGCCTTCGGTGGGGTCGCGGACGTCCGACTGATCCTCGATCGTGAGACCGGCCGCTCGCGCGGCTTTGCCTTCGTCGAGATGGACACCGACGATGCCGCCCGTGAAGCAATTCAGGGCATGAACGGGGCCATGCTCGATGGCCGTCCGCTGCGAGTGAACGAGGCCGAAGAGCGCCAGCGCCCGAGCGGCGGCGGTGGTGGTGGCGGCGGAGGCGGTGGCGGTCACGACTTCGGTGGTGGCGGCGGCCGTGGAGGCGGAGGCGGAGGCGGTGGCCGTGGTGGCGATCGCGGCGGCTTCGGTGGCGGCGGCGGCGGCGGTGGTGGTGGTGGCGGCGGTGGCCGTGACCGTGACCGTCGCGGCGGCGGTGGTGGCAGTGGTCGTGGCGGTCGCGGTGGCGGCGGCGGCGGCGGCGGCGGGCGCTACTGAGTTCGTCTCGTCTTCGGGCGATGATGATTGGAGCTGGGGCGGATGCCCTGGCTCTTTTCGTTTTTGGATTTTGGTCGTTGGTCGTTGGTCGTTGGTCGTTGGTCGTTGGGAATTGCTCGTTGGGATCCATCGCGAATGATCGTGCGCCCGAAGTGGGGGGCTTCACGGGGAATGTCGCCGCCCCACGCTCGGCTGCCCCACTTGTACTCGAACGCCAATGTCCGCCTCGGAGGGACGCCGACATTCCCCGCCGCCCGAGTTCGCGGACGTCTGCGGGCGCCGCTCGGAGGGACCGGCGAAGCAATCCAGCCTGCGCCGAAGCTGAGGACAAGGGGAGCGAAGCGAAACCGCTGTCCATTCCTCGCAAGGGCGAGACGGCCCGAGCAGGGGAACCACGCAATGTGGAGTTTACGGGGCCGGGAGGAGGGGGTTCCTCGAGCGAAGCTCGAGGGAGGTGCGGCCGGCCTCCCTATATTAGCTACCGGACCGAAAAGCTCGAGCTGGCTTTCATCGTGGGGCCGTCGAAGCTCGGGAATTTATGTCCATACACGGCTTTGCGAACGCAGGGGATCAAACCTGCATCGCGCAGGTTCGCGGGGGCGCTGGCGTTGACGCCGGTGACCTTGCCGGAGCCGGCGACGCCGAAGCTGTAGCTGACTTTGCCGGTGCCGAGCTCGGGGACGCGCTCGTTGGCTTCGCGGACGCAGGTCTGGAATTGGCTGTCGATGGCGGCGAGCTCGCGATCGATGGTGGCGTCGCTGAGGCGGCCGCTGCCGTCGCTCATGCCGATGACTTGGTCGGCGTCGGCGTCGAAGCGGGGGACTTTGCTGTCGTCGTCCCAGGCGGGGCCTTGGGCTGGTTCGCCGCTGTCGGCGAGCTCGTCTTCGCCGGCGGAGCCGCGTCGGCCTTTTTTACCCTTGCGCTTGGACTTGGACGTGGGCTCGTCGGTGACCTCGACGGTCGGTTCGAGCTCGGCGAGCTCGCAGCGGCCTTCGATGCAGGCGGTGCCTTCGCCACACAAGCCAGCACACGCGAGCTCGGTCGGTGGCGCTTGCAGGGTGACGTAGAGATAGACCGCGGTCGCGCCAGCCGACACGCCGAGCAGAGCACCGCCGAGGAACTGCTTCATCGCGGCGATGCTACCGGAGCCCGGGCGCCGTTCCAGAACAGCTCGGTCACGGCGTCCAAGACGCTGCGCAGGGGCAAGATCGGGCTGCCGTACCAGGCCAGGAGGCCGCCCAGGGTGTTGCCGAGGTAGAAGTCGCCGAGGATCTGGGCGGGCAGGCGGGCTTGGATCTCGCCCCGCTCGGCCGCGACCCGGAAGCGCTCCGAGAGCAGGGCTCGCAGCGGGGTCGCTTCTTGATCGGACATGGTCGCGGCGGTGAAGCGCATCGCGGCGCTGCACAGCTCGGGCAGCAGCTGCGGATCGTCCTGCCAGATCGAGGCGAGCTCGCGGTTGAGCGTGGCGAGCAGCGTGTGGATGTCGGTCTCGGGCGGCAGGGCCTCGAGCACGGCGCAGACCTGGTCCTCGGTCTCGCGCATGCGATCGAGCAGCACGTGGTCCTTGGTCGGGAAGTGAAAATAGAACGCGCCGCGGCTGACCCCGGCGGCCTTGGCGATGTCCTCGGTTCGACTCGTGACCACGCCGTCGCGCCGGAAGATGTCCAGCGCGCACTCGTAGAGTCGCCGACGGGTCTGCTTGCGCTGCTCCTCGCGGGTCGTCACGCGAGCGAGGATCGCAGCGGGCGAAGCTGGGTCAAGGGGTTCGAGAGCCGCTGTGCGCGGCCGCATGCGTTCCAGCGCGCTCGCTAGGCGCGAGCCGAAGCAAGGGTCATGATGCTGGTCATGACCCTACGCTCGCTCTCCACTCCGCTCACTGTGATCCTCTTTGCGACCCTGACCGGCTCGATCGGCTGCAAGCTGACGATCGGCGGCGACGCGGGCGACGACATCGGCGACGGCGACGGTGACACGGACAGCACCGCCGACTCGACCACGGACGCGACCGACACGACCACCGACAGCACCGACTCGACCGGCGACGGCGACGGCGATCCGACCAACCCGCCGCCCGACACCTGCACCCCCGCCGAAGAGGGCTTCGCTTGGTGCACGCACTCCGACACCGACGGCCCCGAGGGCAGCGCGTTCTATGTCTGCAAGAGCGGGGTCTGGGTCGAGAGCGCCGCGACCATGAACGACGCGTGCGTGACCGACGGCTACGACTTCGCCTACGGCTGCGTCGACGACGGGACGATGGTCGTGTTCGAGTGTGGCGAGGGCTCGGGCACGGCGTGTG
>JAMHUH010001019.1:0-35749 GCA_035904925.1 Nannocystaceae bacterium | reverse complement strand
GTTCCGGGCCGATCTCGAGGTCCACCGCCAACGCCGGGCGGCGCTGCGAGGATCGATCGAGCGGATCCTCGACCTCAACCGCGACGCGATGCACGTGAAGAGCGACGCGGCTCGGCGATCGGCCGAGCGCTTCGGGGCCTCGTTGATCGCGCTGACGGTGATCGCGTTGTTGGTCGCGCTGGTGATCACCGGGGTCTGGATGCGCAGGGTCGTCGCGCCGCTGCGGGTGCTCGAGCGGGCCGTGCATCGCATGTCGGACGGTGACTTCGCGGCGCGGATCCGGGTCGAGGGCCGCGACGAGATTGCCCTGCTCTCGCTCGCGTTCAACGGCATGGCCGATCGCCTCGCGCTCTACCGGCAGAGCTCGCTCGGCGAGCTGCTCGACGCCAACAACCGGCTCGAGTCGGTCATGGACAGCCTCAACGACGCGGTCATCGTCTACGATCTCGGCGGCGCACCGCTCGCCCACAACGAGGTCGCGGCCCGCTGGCTCGGCTCCGATCGGCTCGAGCTCGACGCGCTCCCCGAGGCCCTGCGCGAGCCGGTCCGCGCCGCCTTCGAGCATGTTCGCCTGACCGCCGAGGTGTCGGAGTCGGCCTCGCTCGGGGCCGCGATCGAGGTCGCGGGGAGCCCCGATCGCTGGTTGTTGATCAGCGCGACCCCGGTTCGCACCCACGACGACTCGATCGCTGGCGTGACCGTGGCGCTGCGCGACGTGACCCGCTCGCGTCGGCTCGAGGGCTTCAAGGGTGACCTCGTCGCCGTCGCGGCGCACGAGCTGCGGACGCCCCTGACCTCGCTGCACATGGCCGTGCACCTGTGCCTCGAGTATGCCGCGGGGCCCTTGTCCGAGCGCCAGGAGGATCTGCTCACGGCGGCTCGGCAGGACTGCGAGCGGCTGCAGACGGTGGTCGACGAGCTGCTCGAGATGGCCCGGCTCGAGGCGGGCGGCGTCCACCTCAACCGCGATCAGGTCAACGTCGCCGAGCTGCTGCGCGAGACGGCGGCGCGGCACGAGGCCCAGGTCCGCCAGCGCGGCAAGACCCTCGAGTTGCTCGGACCGGCGCGGAGCGAGGCGGCGAGCAGCGACAGCTTGCTGACCATGCCCGCCGATCCGGGCCGACTTCGGCACGTACTCGACAACCTGATCGAGAACGCGCTGATCCATGCGGGTGAGCATGGCCGGATCGCCCTCGGGTTCGAGCGTTGCGAGGGCGGCGTGCGGATCTTCGTCGACGATGACGGGCCCGGGATCCCGGACGAGCTCGGCCAGCGGGTGTTCGCCAAGTTCTTCCGGCTGCCCGGGACCACCAAGCAGGGCAGCGGGCTCGGGCTCAGCATCGTGCAAGACATCGTTCGCGCGCACGGTGGCGAGGTCGGGGTCGAGCGCTCCGCCTGGGGCGGGGCCCGGTTCTGGTTCTCGATCCCGCTCGACCAAGCGCGGGGTTGAGCGGCGCCTGTTAGGTCGCCCATCGGCTCGGCTCGGCGATCGCAGCGATCAGCCAGCCGAGCCCGAAGCTCGCGATCGCGCCGAGCAGCCCGATCGCGCCGCAGGTGAGGATGCAGGTCGCGGCCGCGATCATGCCCGCGCTGAAGGCGAGAGCGCTGATCAGCCTTCGCCAGCGGGGCTCGCCAACGCGATCAGTTCGGCTTCGCATGGCGCCCAAACCAGAAGTCCCAGATCCCGGTCAACGAGAAGAGCACGCTGTGTTGGTGTTGGACCAAGCCCGGGCCTCCGTCGCTCGTCGCGGCGCCGCGATAGAAGAAGCCCGCCGCCGCGGTCGACTGGTCGAAGCGATATTCGGTGCGCAAGAGCAGGTGATCCCAGAGCCACAGGTTGGCGCTCGCGGTCCCGCTCAGCAGCCACTGCGACACGCCCAAGAAGCGGCCCTCGCGATCCCAGATCACGTCGGGGCGCACGACCAGCTCGAGCCGGACGCGCTCTCGCTCGACCAGGGTCCCGCGAGCGAGCAGACCGCCGCCGGTGTAGAGCTTCTGATCCGCCTTCGTGCGCCCGGGGTTCTCGATCCCGACGTCCCAGACGCCCGCCATCGCAAAGCGCGAATTCAGCTGCCAAGTGATCAGCGTGTCCGACACGATCAGCCAGTCTTCGGGCGCGATCGAAGGACCCTCGGGGCCGACGTAGAGGTTGGTGGTCAGGCCGAGCGCTTGCAGGTGCTCGCGCGGCTCGGGGTGATCGTAGGCCAAGCTGATCAGGCCGCTCGGGGCCTTGTTGGCGTCGGCGTAGGTTTGAAAGCCATTGACGACCCAGCCCGACAAGGTCAGGCCGCCGGGGATCGCTTGGCTGACCCGCGCACCGGCGAGGTAGTAGGGCGTGGCGTTGCCCTGCCACATCGGCGTGATGTTGGGGTTGCGGTAAGCCCAGAACGAAGACAGCCCGATCGGACTCTCGAACACGCCCGCGCCGATCGAGGTCTTCGACTTGCGGATCCGAACCCCGACGTTGGCCAGCGCGATGTGCTTGAACACCTCGACCCCGGCGTAGCGGCTCTCGGCCCCGCCGGGCGTGGGCTCGGCCGCGACCAGGGCGTCGACCGCTGGCCCTGCGTGGAGGCCCAGCTCGAACCACCAGGGCTCGTCGTCGTTGGCGGGGTGGCGAATGAACGCACCGACGACGTTGGGCGTGATCTCGCCCGAGCGCGGGATGGTCACGAAGCCGCGCGTGACGTGGTTGTCGGGCGAGTTCGAGTTGACGACGTAAGCGAGGTCGGCGAAGAGCTCGACCTGCCAGGTCCGCGCGGGCTCGGATTCGGATTCGGGTTCGGGTTCCGGTGGGCCCCACGCGAGGAGCGAGACCACCACGGCGAGACAGAGCGGCATGCATCGCCCACAGAGCAGCATTCATGCCACCTTCGGCGGCGGCGATGGCCTCGCTTCGAGGGCTCGCGGCTTGCAAGATGCACGATCGGGCTGGCGCTCGTGCAAGCCGCTCAGCCCGAGGCGCTCGGATCCGATCCTTCGGCCTCGAACTTCTTGAGCCGGCGCCAGAGCGTCGAGGGGTCGATGCCCAGCACCCGCGCCGCGCCCTCGCGGGTGGGCGTGCGCGCGAGCACCCGCAGGACGTGCTCTCGTTCGATCTGCTCGAGCGTGAACTCGCCGCCGAGCGTGGGGACCGAGCTCGTCGCGCCGCGGACACGATCGGAGAAGCGCTCGGGCCCGAGTCGATCGCTCGACGAGAGCACGACCGCGCGCTCCATCTCGTTCTTGAGCTCGCGCAGGTTGCCGGGCCAGCGATAGGCCAGCAACAACGCCTCGGCCTCGGGGCTCAGCTCGGGCGTCGGCCGGCCCATCGTGCGGGCCGCGAACGCGAGGAAGTGGCGAGCCAAACCCAAGAGATCCTCGAGCCGCGAGTGCAGGGCCGGGACCGTCACCTCGATCACGTTCAAGCGGTAGAGCAGGTCGAGGCGAAAGCGGCCCTCGCGAACGTCGGCTTCGAGATCGCGGTTGGTCGCCGAGACCAGCCGGACGTCGGCCCGCCGCGTCTGGGTGTCGCCGACCCGCTCGAACTCGCGGTCCTGCACGAAGCGCAGCAGCTTGGTCTGCAGCGCGGGCGAAATCTCGCCGATCTCGTCGAGGAACAAGGTCCCGCCGTCGGCCTCCTCGACCTTGCCGCGCTGATCTCGGACCGCGCCGGTGAACGAGCCGCGCACGTGGCCAAAGAGCTCGCTCGCGAGCAGCTCGTTGGTCAGAGTCGGACAGTTGACGGTCATGAAGCGCCGGGACCCTCGCGCGCTCGAGTCGTGGACGAGCCGGGCGAGCACGCCCTTGCCGGTCCCGCTCTCGCCCCGCAGCAGCACCGCCGGCTCGGCCTTGGCGGCCTGCATGATCGTGTCGATCGCCTGCTGCATCAGCGTCGAATGGGTCTCGAGCACGATCGCGGGGCTCGTGTCCGAGAGCGCACCTTCGAGCTCGGCGACCCGGTGCTCGAGCCTGGCGCGACCACGCAGGCGATCGATGACCAGCCGGATCTGGACGGGCGTGAAGGGCTTGGGCAGGTAGTCGGCGGCGCCCGACTTGATCGCCGAGACCGCGCTCTCGATGCTCGCGTAGGCGGTGATCACCACGATCGCGAGCTGCGGTGCGAGCCGGAGCAGCTCGGGGACCAGCGCCAAGCCGTCGGCTTGGCCGAGGCGCAGGTCGAGGAACACGACGTCGAAGGGCCGCCGCTCGACGACCGCGAGCGCCTCGCGAGCGCCGCCCGCGGTGTGGACTTCGCAGCCGATCGCCTCGAGGCAGAGCGAGAGCGTGGACCGAATGTTCGGCTCGTCGTCGACGACCAGGGTTCGTAGCGAGGATTCGGCCATGGATGCGTCCGTGTCGAGCTCGAGTATGGACATCATACGTCATGCAGGGCCATGGGCTCGGGCCGAAACCGACCCGCCCAGCTCAGCGCCCGTGCAAGATCAGCTCGGCCGCCCGATGGCCGATCATCATGCTCGGCGCGTTGAGGGCCGAGACCGGCACGCTCGGCATCACCGAGGCGTCGGCGATCCGCAGGCCCGCGACGCCGCGAACCTTCAGGGTCTCGTCGACGACGCTGCGATCGCGGGTGCCCATGGCACAGGTTCCGGCGAAGTGGAAGGTCGTCATCGCGTTGGCGCGCACGAAGGTCTCGAGCAGCTTGGTCGAGCGAGCCCAGCGGCCCGGGAAGAGCTCGGTCGCGCCCCACTCGCGCAGCGCGGGCGAGCCGGTGACCTTGCGGGCGAGCTCGACCCCGGCGACCAGGGTGTCGAGATCCTCGCGCTCGCGAAAGTAGGCCGGATCGATGCGCGCAGGATCGCTGGCCCGCGGACCGCCGAGCTCGACGCTGCCGCGGCTCTTGGGCTTGCCGAGGATCACGACGGTGCCGTAGAGCCGAGCGACGAAGCGGCGCAGCGCGTCGCTGGTGAAGGCCAGCGACACGGCCGAGCGCACGCCCTCGGGCAGGGGCGAGCGCTCGCGCAGCGCGGGCGGCAAGACCATCGTCGGCAGCATCCGCATCATCATCTCGCGCAGGCTCGAGCGGGCCGGATAGAACACGTAGCAGGTGTCGGGCTGGCCGGGCCGGAGGTGATCGCTCTTGGGGTTGGCGCGATGAAACCCGTAGAGCTGCGGATACTTGGCGTCGACGTCTCGACGACCGCGATAAAAGAGGGTCACGTTGGGGTGATCCTGGAAGTTGCGGCCGAGCTCGGGCTGATCGAGCGCGACCGCGATCCCATGCCGACGCAGCTGCGCGGCCGGGCCGACGCCCGAGAGCAGCATCAGCTTGGCGGTCTCGACCGCGCCGGCACACAGCACGATCTCGCGAGTGGCGCTGGCGCGATGGAGCTTGCCACCCTGGATGTACTCGACCGCTTCGGCCCGACGATCGGGCCCGAGCACGACCCGCTGGACCTGCGCGCCGGTCTCGACGCGCAAGTTGGGTCGGTCGAGCGCGGGCTGCAAGAACGCGACATAGGAGCTGCGTCGCTCGTCGCCGCGGTAGTTCATCCACTCGTAGCCGAGCACGCCGTCGAGGTCGCCCTCGTCGAGGTTGGCGGAGCGACGAAAGCCGGCCTCGACCGCCGCTTCGATGCAGGCCTCGGTGAAGTCGGTCGGATCGCGGCGGTGCGGATCGAGCACGCGCTCGAGCGCTTCGAAGCTCGGCACGACCGAGGACCAGCTCCAGCTCGGCACGCCCCAGTCGTCGAAGTCCGAGACCGAGCTGCGCAGGTAGACCATCGCGTTGATCGCCCCGCTGCCGCCGAGGCCCCGACCGCTGCCGACGAAGAGCGACTTGCCCAGGCAGCCCGGCTGCGGCGTCGTGGTCTTGGGCCACATCACGCGGTCGTTGACGAACGCGTCCTTGTAGCCGTCGACGATCAGGGTCTCGGGGTTCTGCTCGCCGCGATCGCCGAGCTCGAGCAGGAGCACCCGCGCGTCGCTCTCGCTCGCCAGCCGAGCCGCGACGATGCAGCCGGCCGAGCCGCCGCCGATCACGATGAAGTCGTAGCTGTCCGTGGCCATGCGTCGGGCCGAGGGTACTGGTTGGCTAGCGATCCCCAAGCGACCAAGATCACGTCGGCCGGACCAGCGCCGCGCGGGCCTGCTCGACGCTGGCCCGGGTCGCGCAGCCCTCGAGGTGATCGTCGACCAGACCCATCGCCTGCATGAACGCGTAGGCGGTGGTCGGGCCGCAAAAGCCGAACCCGCGGGCTTTGAGATCCTTGGCCAGGGCGATCGAAGCTGGCGTCTTGGTCAGGCCCATCAGCGCGCGCTTGGTCACGCGCTTGGGCCGATCGCGGGGGCCGGGTTCGAAGCGCCAGAAGTAAGCCGCGAGCGAACCAAACTGCTCGCGCAGCGCGACCGCCTGCTTGGCGTTGGCGAGGGTCGCCGCGATCTTGCCGCGGTGGCGGACGATGCCCGGGTCGCCGACCAAGCGCTCGATCTCGCCGTCGGGCCAAGCCGCGATCACTTCGAAGTCGAAGTCGGCGAAGGCCCGGCGAAAGTGCTCGCGCTTGCGCAGGATCGTCAGCCAGCTCAGGCCCGACTGAAAGCCCTCGAGCGCGAGCTTCTCGAACAAGCGGTGGTCGTCGACGACCGGCCGACCCCACTCGTGATCGTGGTAGCGCTGGTAGTCGGGCGCCGTCCCGCACCACCAGCAGCGCAGCGCGCCCTCGTGCTCGATCAGTCCCTGCGTGGCCATGCGCCCCGATAGCATGGGTTGCTGTCAGCGTGGTGTCAGGAGGGTAGCCTCAGCCGTGCCCGAGCCGACGATCGAGCGTGGCGACATCACCAAGGTCGACGTCGACGCGATCGTCAACGCGGCCAACCCCAAGATGCTCGGCGGCGGCGGGGTCGACGGGGCGATCCATCGCGCGGCCGGACCGAAGCTGCTCGAGGCCTGCCAGCGAGTGCCATCGCACGCGGGGATCCGTTGCCCCTTCGGCGAGGCCCGCATCACGCCAGGCTTCGACCTGCCCGCGCGATGGGTCATCCACACGGTCGGGCCGATCTGGGGCCGGACGCCGGAGCCCGAACAGGTTTTGCGCAGCGCCTACGCGAAGAGCCTCGCGCTCGCGGCCGCGCAGGGCCTGACCAGCGTCGCGTTTCCGGCCATCTCGACCGGGGCCTACGGATTCCCGCTCGATCCCGCGGCCACGATCGCGCTGGCGGTCGCGCGCGAAGAGTGGGGGAGCGTGAGCGCGATTCGCTTCGTGCTGGCACGCGAGGACGTGTTCGACGCGTTCGCGCGGGCCTTGCTGGGCGGCTAGCCGGAGCTGCGAGGCACCGTGTGCCCGCGAGCGGGCCTTGCAAGCGGGCGAGCTATCGGAAACCATCCCTCGCGCTCTGACCATGGGTCGCGGTCCACAACCTACCGAGCCCTTCCGTCGCCACGTGGCGCTGCGCCTGCTGGACGAAGTCCGACGCGGCGGCCAATACGTCTGGCTCTTCGGCTTGATCAGCCGCTACCACCTGGTCAAGTTGGTCGGCAACCTGATCGATCGCCGCGAGGGCTTGATCGAGCAGCGCGTCGCCCGACTGATGAGCCGCCGGATCTTGCAGGTCCTCGACATGCACGTCAGCGTCGAGGGCCAAGAGCACGCCAAGCACATCGAGCGCTACGCGGTCGCCAGCAACCACCTCAGCTACCTCGACTGGGTCCTGATCCTGGCCGAGTTCCCCAACTCGGTCAGCTTCATCGCCAAGCGCCTCGTCACCTTGATGCCGGTGTTCGGCTCTTACCTGCGCAACCGCGGCGTGCTGATCGATCGTCGCAAGGGCAACACCGCGCGCTCGATCATTCGCCAGGCGGCCAAGACCTCGCCCTGGCCTTTGCTGATCTTTCCCGAGGGCACGCGCAGCGCCGACGGCGACATCAAGCCCTTCAAGCGGGCCGGCATCCACATCCTCGCCGAGGAGGGGCTCTTGCTCTTGCCGATCGTCCTGCTCGGCACCTACGCGGCGCTCGGCAAGCGCGATCGTGCGATCCGCAAGGGCACTCGCTTGCACATGATCATCTTGCCGCCGATCGATCCCAAGCAGCTCGGGGTCGCCGAAGCTTGCACCGAGCTCGAGCGAGTGATCCACGCGACCTACAACGCCCGCCGGGCCGAGTTCGAGTAGCTTCGATCGTGATGCGCAGGGTCTCGACGCTGGTCTCGTGGTCGGTCGTGATCGCGTCGCTCGCCTGCGTGCCGCGGGTGTCCAGCGAGATCACGCTGCCGCCCGAGCCGACCTCGAGCGCGCCTGCCCAGCCGCAGGTGGCGAGCGAGCAATTCGACGTCCTGCGGGCGCTCGATGGCGCCGAGCGGATCCTCGCGGTGATCGACCAGACCTCCGACAACCCCGCGCTGGCGGTCGAGGACGGCTACGACATGGAGTCGTGGCTGGACTCCATCGGTCTGCGCTCGCTCTATTTCTACGGCCGCGCCGAGCTCTCCCTCTACGTGCTCGACGATCTCTTCGCGGCGCCGGTCTACCTCAGCGGCCCGCACGGGCGTGATCCCAAGCTCGACGCCGCCGACTTCGGTCACTACAACCTGGTCTTCGTCGAGCGCGTGGCCGAGGTCGCCCGGGCGCTCGCTCGCGATCCCGCCCGAGTCGAGCGCACGCGTCCGGCCTTCGAGCGTCGGCTGCGTCGCCAGGCCCTGACCTACCTGCTGGTCCATCGGGCCATCCATCGCGATCCAGCCTGGTTCGAGCAGTTCGAGCGCGACGCGATCGCGGCCCAGGGCGGCGCCAACTCGACCTTCGTTCGCTTCGACGATCTGCGTCCGATGAATCAGGCCTTCGAGGACAGCGGCTACGCTTGGTACGAGGCCGACACCGCCGCGTACTTCTGGGTCCGGCGCGAGCAAGATGGCAGCGCCAGTGCGTGGGTGGTCGCGATCGAGGCGCTGCTCACTGCCTACGCGGTCGAGATCCCGCCGGAGCCTCCTGGGTTGCCCGCGGGCGCCCGGCCTTGATTTGTCTCGACCCGCCCTCGTACCTTGGCGGCGATGTCCGAGGAAGCCAAGCCGCTCGAGCTGGTCACCGTCGCGCCTCCACCGGCCGAGCAACGGGTCCGTCGCTACGCTCGCTTCGTCGGACCGGGCGAGCGTCGGACTCGCTACTCGCTGCCGACCGGGCTCGAGTCGGCCTCGCCGGTCGGCTACCGAACCCGGATCGCGCTGACCCGCGAAGAGGGCGAGCAGGCGCTCCCGCTGCTCTGCCTGCGCCCGCCGAGCGGCTTCGATCCGGTCGCGCCCGTGACCGAGCAAGCCTTGTTCGAAGAGGCGTCGCTCGGCTTGTTGAGCTCGCGCCAGTCGACCAACTACCGCGGTCATCGTCAGGTCTCGTTCGGCCCCGACGACTCGAAGGCGATCGCCAAGCTGGTTCGCAGCATGGCCGGCAGCCCGCGCGAGCCGGTCTTCGACGACGCCTCGTACACCCACGTGATCCTGTCGAGGGCCTATCGCACGCCCTTCACCTTGTTGCTGACCTTCGTCGGCCACAAGCCGATCCAGAGCATGCTCTCGGTCCCAGTTCGAGCGCTGCGCAAGCGCTTCGCCCAGGCCGTCGACATCCCGACCATCGGCTATCTCCAGCAGCTCCACCTCGGGATCTTGGCCGAGACGCTCGAGCGCGCCGTGGTCGTGGCCTCGCAAGGCGCTCGTCGGGCCCAGGTGATCCAGACCGCGTTCTGTTCGAGCATGCGCGCCCGCAACGGCTCGGCGATCGCGGAGCTCGAGCAGATGTGCGGGCTCAGCCTCCAAGATCGCCAAGATGGTTGGAGCGTGGCGATGGTCGTGCAGGTCGGCAGCGCCCGGCCCGAGGAGCGCGTCGAGTTGCCCGAACCACTGTGGCGCAAGCTCGGCGCCGACCTCTTGGCCTTTCGCAGCGAGCGGATCCAGCCCGGCGTCAACCAAGAGGACAAGGCCCCCGCGCAGTACCAGCTGCGCCAGGACATGGACGTCAGCGACGAGTTCACCTTCCAAGCCGGGCGCGCGGCCTACAACGCGTTCTCGCGCTGGACCGGGATCGAGCGCGAGCAAGCCAAGCGGCTCTTGCTGCTCGATCGCGTCGACGTGCTCACCCCCGGCGGCAAGGAGCGCCTGCGATCGATCCGAACCAAGCTCGAGAGCATCACCGATCGCGTCGTCGCCCAGATCCCCAAGTGGGCCGACCTCCCGCTCGCCCGCGCCCTCTCGCGCAACGCCGAGCGCGGTCGCAAGGCCTTCGCCCTCGCCGGCCAGCGCATCTACATCGCCGGCCTCTCGCGCCGCGAAGTCGCCGAAGCCCGGCTCGACTGGGAGCTCGCCATCCGAGCCGTCGGCTCCGCCGCCGCCCGAGCCAGCCTCTACGCCGAGCTCATGGGCGTCGTCGACCTCCCCGAAGGCTGCGATCTGCTCGCAGGCGTCTGCATGATGGCCGGCCCCGTCAACCAAGACGACATCGGCAAAACCTTCTACGCCATGCCCGACCTGCTCGCCGAAAACCCCGACCTCGCCAACCGCGATCCCACCTCGCTCCTGGTCTGGACCTTCAAAGCCAAGACCATCGCCGACCCGATCGGCAACGAAGAGCAGCTGCTCAACGCCGCCCGCAAAGGCGCCCTCGTCGACCTCCGCCCCGGCCCCCACGAGGTCATCGCCCTCGTCGTCCGCGGCCGCCGAATCGCCATGCGCTCCCGCAGCGGCAAACACAACCGCGAGCGAGCCTTCCACGACCAAGACAACTTCGCCCGCGACCCCGCCGGCGTCGACATCCCCGGCAACCCCGGCGACGCCTGGCCCGAAGCCTGGGCAAACGAAACCGTCTGGCCCACCCGCCCCTGATCGCCAACCCGCCGCTCCGCCGCTGCTCCCCTCGCGTCTCTCTCTCGCGTCTCTCTCTCTCTTCTCCAATCGCTTCTCGCCTCATTCGCTTCACCTCGCTCCCATCTCCAGTCCCAGCACGAGGCGGCACCGACATCCGAGAACCCGGGCGGCGGGGAATGTCGAGGGTCCGTCCGAGGCGGACATTGGCGTTCGAGTACAAGTGGGGGAGCCGAGCGTCGGGCCCTCGATATTCCCCGTGAAGCCCCCCACGTCGGGAGCACGAGCATCCGCGAAGGATCCAACACCGAATCACCCGCAAAGGATCCAACACCGAATCACCCGCAAAGGATCCAACACCGACGAAGGATCATCCAACGCTCGCCGGCAAGAGCCGCCCCTCGAGCAACTCGCGAATATGCCCCACGAGCACCTCCGGCATCGGCAAGTCGAACTCGATCCCCGCCATCCCCGGCAAGACCGAAGACACCCAACACACCCGACCGCCAAAGCCGATCACCGTCCCGTCCGGCAAGCTCAGCTCCAACGCGAGCGGGTCGCCTGCCGCCAGCGGCGGATCGATCTCGACCGAGAGCATCGCCCCGCGCTCGCTCAAGTTCTCCGTCGTTCCACGAGCCTCGCGGCCCGCGTGACGCACGGCGACGCGATAGTGGACAGCCACTCGCGTCTGGGAACGCAGATCACCCACGCAACGATTGTAGAACCGGAACGCGGGGGTCCCCACTTTTCTGGGTTTTCGTCAGTCGGCCCGGCGGACGACGTTGTAGACGGCCTGCGCGGTGGCGATCGGGCTGGTCTCGAGCTGGTCGGGCGGGGGCAGGGCGCCCGCGAACAAGGTCATGCGCGCGACCGCGACTCGATTGCCCATCCGAATGGTCTTCGCATGGCAGAGCACGTCGAGCGCGGGACCGGGCTGGAGGTAGTCGACGCGCAGATCGACGGTCGAGACCCGGTCTTCGGGCGAAGTCAGCAACGAGAAGCAAGCGAGGCCGCCGGCCGTGTCGGCGAGGGTCGAGAGCACGCCGCCGTGGACGGCGGGGCGCATCGGGTCGCCGATCAGCTCGTCGCGCCAGGGCAGCCGCAGCACGCAGGCGCCCGCGCTGAGCTGGTCGACTCGCATGCCGAGCATCCGGTTGAAGGGGATGTGCTCTTCCATCAGGCGGACGAGTCGAGCGAAGCGGGGATCGATGGTCACCGACGCAAGCGACCACGACTGGGCGTGACTGACAATGGAGCCGCAGCCCATGGGAGCGCGCAGCCGAATGGGAGCGCGCCAGGAAGCACGACGCATGCCAAGCGCGCGCGCGGTGAAGCACGCTCGCGATTCATCGAGATCGATCGAGATCGCGTTCGATCCTGCTGATCTCGCCGCGATCATGGCTGATCATCGTGATCGCGAGCTCGCGCGACGCGAAGGCGAGGCGACGATCGAGGCTCGCGAGATCTCGCCTCGCGATGGGGCTCGTCGAGTTCATCGCTCGCGTGGGTGCGAGCCTCGAGCTCGTCGTCGCAAACCTGTCGACGACCTGTCGATGGTCGGTGGAGCGCGATCGCCTCGCGACGAAAAGCGAGGCGATCACAACGGGTTAGAAGGGCACCGGCCGGCGAGCCGAAGGGCCGAAAACCTCCGCGCGTTCTGCACGAAGCCCTGTATGCGCATGGCTCGCACGATCCTCGAGCCGATCGCGGGGTTGGCGAACGGGCGACAACGGCTGTTCGGGCCGCCTTGACGGCCTCACTGAACGAGTGATAAGTGGACTCACGCGTTCAGTGCGAGCGAGAAAAACCGTTCGATGCTAGAGCACCTCACAGGCTTTCCCCGCGCCCGGACCCTCCTTCCAGAAACGCCGGATCCTCCTTCAGAAAGCGTTTCTGCCGGCGCGGGGAAGCCTGACCTCTCCTGCGAAGACCCTCGGCCGAGCCCCCACGTCGACGACGACGCAGGCTCGGCCGCGGTCGTCTCCGTGCTCTCCACCGGCGCTTCGACGGGCGCCTCGAGCTCGCGAGTCCGCGATCTCGACCACGTGATCGACACGATCACGCGCCTCGAAGAGGTCGAGGTCGCGGGGATCCGTCGCTTCGCCGCGCAGCCGGGTCGACTCGCGGCATGGCCCGCGTCGATCGGCGCTCGCGTGCGCGAGTGCTTCGCGAAGCGAGGGATCGAGCAGCCCTTCGCGCATCAGGCTGCGGCGCTCGATCACCTCGCGGCGGGCCGCGACGTGGTGTTGGCGACCGCGACCGCGTCGGGCAAGTCGCTCTGCTACCAGGCGCCGATTCTGCAGGCGGTGCTCGACGATCCCTCGTCGCGCGCGCTCTTCTTGTTTCCGACCAAGGCGTTGGCGCGCGATCAAGTCGAGGCGCTGCGTCGGCTGACGGGCGACCCCGCGACGAGCTGGCTGGGCGCGGGCGTCTACGACGGCGACACGCCGCCCGATCAGCGTCGCGCGGCCCGTGTGCGCGCACACGTGATCGCGAGCAACCCGGACATGCTGCATCGCGCCGTGCTGCCGCATCACGATCGCTGGAGCACCTTCTTGTCGGGCCTGCGCTACGTCGTCGTCGACGAGCTGCACTCGTATCGGGGCGTGTTCGGCAGCCATGTCGCCAACGTGCTGCGTCGGCTCTGGCGAGCCTGCGCGTTCCATGGCGCGCGTCCGCAGATCATCGCTTGCTCGGCGACCATCGCCAATCCACGCGAGCTGGCCGAGCACCTGACGGCGCGCAGCAACTTTGCCCTGATCGGCGAGAGCACGGCGCCGATCGGGCCGCGGACCTTCGTGGTGCTCAACCCCGCGGTCGTCGATCCGCTCACCGGCGTCCGCCGCGATCACCTCAAGGTCACCCGCGCGGTCGTCCGCGAGCTGCGGGCGGCCGAGGTCACGACGCTGGCCTTCTGTCGCACGCGCAAGGCCGTCGAGCTGCTGACCCGCTACCTGCGCGAGGATGAAGCGGGCGTGCGCGAGGGCGGGCGCTCGCCGATCGAGCCCCGGGCTAGCCCAGCGAGCCCCATGCCGCACAGCCCCATGCCGCGCAGCCCCGTCACGCGCGGGCCCTGGTCGCGGTCGGTGGAATCGCGCTCGGTGGAGTCGCGCGCAGTCGAGCCGCGGACGGTCGAGCTGCGCGGGCCTGTCGACGCCAACGCGGTCGCGCGAGCCGAGCGGACCATCCGAGGCTATCGCGGCGGCTACCTGCCCGAGCATCGGCGCGAGATCGAGGCCGCGCTGCGCAACGGCGAGGCCAAGATCGTGACCTCGACCAACGCGCTCGAGCTGGGCATGGACATCGGAGGGCTCGACGCGGTCGTGCTCGCCGGCTACCCGGGCACGCGCGCGGCGACCTGGCAGCGGGCCGGCCGTGCGGGCCGACGCCGCGACCCCTCGCTCACGGTCATGGTGCTCTCGTCCAAGCCCCTCGATCAGTTCGTCGGGGCCGACCCCGAGTTCTTGTTCGCCGAGCCGCCCGAGCACGCGCGGATCGATCCCTGCAACCCCGAGATCCTGGTCCCGCACCTGCGCTGCGCCGCCTACGAGCTGCCCTTCGGGCTCGGCCCACGCGAGCAGAGCCAGCCTTGGTGGTCGAGCTGGGGCGACTTGCCGCGCGACGATCTCGCGGGCGCGCTCGACTATCTGGCCGAGCGTCGCGCCCTGCTCCGCGAAGACGATCCCGACGGCACCCGCCGCTACTACGCGATCGGCTCGTCGTTCCCGGCCGACGCGGTCGATCTGCGCGGCTCGATCGAAGAGAACTTCAGCGTCGTCGAGGAGCGGCCGGGCCAGGCCGAGCACGGCCGGGTCCTGGCCGAGGTCGACTTCGAGGACGGCCCGCTCTACCTGCATCCCGGCGCGATCTATCCGCTCGAGGGCCGGACCTTCGAGGTTCGTCGGCTCGACTGGGAGGGCCGCAAGGCGTTCGTCCGCCAGGTCGAGTCGGCCTACTACACCGAGGCGGTGTGCAAGCTGCGGGTCCGCATGCTCGAGGGGGCGCCGAGCGAGGGCGCCGAGCCGCTCGAGCGCGGTGATCCGCGGCGAGCGAGCACCGGCACCGGCTACGCGCACGTCGTCCGGGCCGTGCCGGGGTTCAAGAAGCTCCGTTTTCGCAGCCACGAGAACATCGGCTTTGGCCCGATCGAGCTGCCCGATCTCGAGCTGCACACGGTCGCCGCATATTGGAGCTTTCCGGACGCGCTGCTGGCCGAGCTTTCGGACTCGCATCGGCGCAGCAACGCCGCGCTCGCGACGGCCCACGCGATCCACCACGTCGCGGCGATGCTGCTGATGTGCGAGCCGGGCGACCTTCGCCACGCCGTGGCCGCGGGCCCGCCCTCGGCCGAGGGCGTCAGCGCGTGGGCGCCGGTCGGGGCCGGTCGACCCAGCGCCGAGGCTCAGCTGATCGCCAGCGGTCGCCCGACGATCTACTTGTACGACGACATGCCCGGCGGGGCCGGGCTCTCGACCCGGGCCCACGCGCTCGGCTCGGCGCTCTTCGATCGCGTGCTCGCGGCCGCGACCGGCTGTCGCTGCGACCACGGCTGCCCGACCTGCATCGGCACCGAGGTCGCGCTGATCAGCCCGAGCTTTGCTTCGGGCCACTCCGGCTCGAACGGCTCGAACCACTCGAACTCGAACCACTCGAACCACGATGGCTTGCCCGGGCAGGCCGCGGGCGTGGCCCGGCGCCACGCTCGAGCCGACTTGATCGCGACCTTGCACGCCCTGCGCGAGGGCGTCGGCGAGGTCGGAGTGCGCTGGAGCTGACATGGTCAGCTTGCTCGATCGCCTCGGTCACTCGCGGGTGCTGGCTCGGCTCGGCGGTCCTGCGCCGGCCAAGCCCGCCGCGGACGCGAGCACGCGTGGCTATCTGCACGAGCGCGGGAGTTGGAGCTTGCGACCGCGCGAGCCTGGCCGGGCCGCGCGGAGCTTGACCGAGCCGATCAGCGAGCGACCGCGGATGCTCGGCGGGGCGCTCGATCGTCTGGTCCTGCCCGACGCCGAGTCCTTGGCGCGCGCGCTGGGTTTGCTCGGGGTCGCCGAGGGCACGACGCCGGTCTTCCTCGACGGCGAGACGACCGGCCTCGCCGAGAGCCTGGCCTTCGTGCTCGGGATCGCGTTTGTTCGCGGCGGCGAGCTGATCGTCGAGCAGTGGACGCTCGAGCGGCTCGGCAGCGAGGCGGCGATGCTCGAGCACCTGTTCGCGCGGCTCGACGCGCTCGGCCCCGCGCCCTTGGTCAGCTTCAACGGGGCCAGCTTCGATCTGCCTTTGCTGCGCCGGCGCGCCGAGCACCACGGCTTGCACGCGCCCGCGCTCGCGCGCGAGCACTTCGATCTGCTCCACGCGGCCCGGCGAATCTGGTCGGATCGCTCGGACGACTGCCGCCTCGGCACGCTCGAGCGCGAGCAGCTCGGCGTGCTGCGCCGCGACGATCTGCCCTCGCACGAGATCCCC
Source organism: Nannocystaceae bacterium (assembly GCA_035904925.1). Lineage (GTDB taxonomy): Bacteria > Myxococcota_A > Polyangia > Nannocystales > Nannocystaceae > Plesiocystis. The sequence goes on along the minus strand of JAMHUH010001019.1, from coordinate 19,505 downwards.
AAGGTGTTCGAAGATTGGCTGCACGATCCTGGTGATCCCGTCGTCGGCCAGCGCTTGCGGGCGGTCGTGCTCCACAACCAAGCCGATCTGGTCACGCTGCCGGCTTTGCTCGTGCGCCTGGCCGAGCGCGTCGAGGCGCCCAGCGACCTGGCGATGGCGATGAACGCCGCGGGCTTGCTGATCAAGCACGGTCGCGTCGATCGGGCCCGCGCCATGCTCGAGCGCTGGGTCGACGAGGGCGAGGCGAACTCGAGCCGCGGCAGCGAGCGCTGGCGCGAGGCGGTCGCGAGCCTGGCCGAGCTCGAGCGGCGGGCAGGCCAGCGCGAGCGAGCGGCCGCGTGCTGGCGGCGGATCCTCGCCCAGGATCCGAGCGATCCTCAGGCTTGCGAGGCGCTGGCCAAGCACCTCGAGCACCATGGGAATCATGCCAATCATGGGAATCATGCCAATCATGCGACCGGCTTCGAGGAGGCGCTCGCGCTGGTCCGTCGCTCGCGGACACCCGATGCGCTCCGGCTCGCCCGACTCGAGCGCAAGCTCGGGCTCGTCCGCGAGCCCCTGCGTGACTCCCTGCGTGACTCCCTGAGTGGACTTGGCGATCGAGCCCGGCCCACGCAGGCCAGGGTCGAGCCGGCCTGGATCGAAGCGCCTGCGCGGGCGAGCGAGCCAAAGCGGGCCGTCGATCTGCCGGTGGCGCCGCGCGAGCCGGAGCCCGCGTGGCGCTCGAGCGTCGCGCTGCGCTTCGCTCCTTGGCGCCGCGCGCCAAAGGGCCTCGTGGTCGAGCGCGAGGACCCGGTCAGTGGCGAGGCCCGGACGACCTACCGACTCTTCACCCGCTGAACCGGCTCGACCGGCGGAACCGGCGTGAGCGGCTGTAAGCCGCGTTGGGCCCGCCCGTTGGCGGGCGACTCGTGTTAGCGTCGAGCCGCCCGTGCCCACTGCGAGCCCCGTGCAACCTTCGTCCACCCGCCTGATCGCCGCGACGCTCTCGCTCGTGCTCTCGGGTTGCATGTCGATCACGCCGCAGCTGCACCCGACCGACGTCGAGGCGCTCGAGCAGCTCGACGAGTTGGAAGCGCGCGAGGCCGCCTACGAAGACAACCTGATCTATCGGCAGAGCGACATCCGCGGGACTCGCTATGTCAAAGGCCAGCGGGTCGGCGCGCGCCCACGCAGCTGGCAGTCGCTCGACGCGGTGCTCCGCTCCGATCGCAACTCGGCGGCGGCCTTGCCCGATCGGCCCTTGCGGGTCGCTCGGGTGCTGACGGGCTTGCTGGCGACCAGCGCGATCGTGCTCGTCGGCGGGATCGCGGCCTCGGCCCGCGAAGGCTTGGATCTCAGCCGGATCAACGGGACCGGCGCGGTGTTGTTGGCGGGCGGTCTGTTCACGGTCGGCTTCGGGGTCGGCACCGGCATCGCCTACGGTCGGGCCAAGCAGGGCTACGACCGGGCCGTCGACATCTACAACGACAGCCTCGGCCTGCGGCTCGGCCTCTACGACGCCGAGGGCCAGTACCGACCGCCGCCTGGCGTGTTGGTCGACGAGGAGGGCTTCATCATCCTCGACCAGCGCGAGCTGCTGGTCCCGGGCGCGACGAGCAAGCCCGAAGGACCGCAGACGATCGAGCCCGCGCCGATCGAGCCGCAGCCGATCGGCCCAGGTCCGCGCACCGAGCCGGCGCCCGCGGCCAAGCCCGACGAGGTCTCGAGTCGACCCCTCCGGGTCGAGGACGGTCCGAGTCGACCCCTCCGGGTCGAAAGCCTGGTCGGCCCCTCCCGTGCGCTCGCGGGCCCCTGACCGAGTCGAATCACCAGCGGACGAGGTCGAGGTCGCGGCCACGCTCGAGCAGTCGCTTGGCGCGGCTGATGTCGTCGCGCTCGCGCGCCCAGGTGAGGACCAGCTCGCGTCGCTCGGCCGCTTCGAAGAGCTCGACGAGCTCCGGGTCCTCGGTCTGGGCTCGTTCGAGCTCGAGGTCGACGACGACCCGTCGTTCGCCCGTGTCGACGCACCACGAACTCTCGCGGGCGATGCCGAGGCGTCGACCGACGAGCCCCGGCAACGCCGTGCCGAGGTCGGGTCGCGGCCGCGTGGGCGAGGGCTCGGGCGCGTCGATCCACCAGCGCGGCAAGAGCCACCACTCTTCCCACTGCTCGGGTCGAGCTCGGATCTCGGCCTCGAGCCACGCGAAGAGCTCGCGCATGATCGCCTCGCGCTGGGCGATTCGATCGTCGCTGGCTTGCCAGCGCAGCGCAGGCGCGAACTCGAAGTGGGCGACGTCGTCGTGCCAGCGGGTCGAGACGGTCACGATCGCGGCGCCGGTCGCCTGCGCGAGCGCTGCGATGCCGGGCCGGACCCAGACCGGGCGCTCGAGCAGCGTGGCCGCGACCGAGCCCTTGGCTTCGAGCCGGCCATCGATCCCGCTGTTGCCGTCGATGAACATCAAGGTGGCGCGGCCGGCCTTGACGGCCTTGCGGAGCTGCCAGAGCGAGTTGGGCTGCTCGCTCGCGATGCCTTCGAAGACGCCCCAGTCGCGGTCGGGGAAGAGCGGCTTCATGCGCGCGAACACGTCGGCGTCGAAGAACTCGCGGTTGCGGCCGTCGACCAGCAGCGAGACCGGCAAGCGCTCGCGCAGCAACGCGATGATCGTCCAGTGATAGCCGCCAAAGTGCGCGGGCACGACGATGACCCCGCGGCCCTCGGCTCCGGCCGCGTGGAGGTGCTCGACCCCCGTGCAGCGAATCTCGGGCCAGCTCGTGGCGTCGGCCCAGCGCGGCAAGAAGCGCCCGGGCAAGCGAGCGACCTGCTCGGCGATCGCCTGGGTCTGGGGGCGGTCGAGCGAGAGCACGCCGCGAAGCGGATGCAGGGCCCGGAGCGTGTCGATGCGGCGACGGGCTTCGAAGGGCGACAAGGGGTCGACTTGCTCGGTCATGGTTTGGGTGGGGAGCAGGCGAGGTCGGCGAGGTCGATCAGCACGAGCGCGGCGGCTCGGCCAGTCAAACGGTCGCCCGCCTGGGCTTGGACCTCGACGAGGTCGGCACCGACGAGGCTTCGCCCAGTCAGACACGCGCGCAGCAAGCCGCGCAGCTCGGCGAGCCCGAGGCCATCGGGTTCCAGAGCACCAGTGGCCGGCGCGACGCTGGGGTCGAGCACGTCGATGTCGACGCTGACATACCAAGGGATGTCGGCGCGCATGGCCGCGACGATCGCCTCGGGGGAGCGACGCGCCTGCGCGACGCTGAAGTGCGCGTAGCCAGGGCTGGGCCGTGGGAGCGCTTGAATGCCACGCACACCGACTTGGACGAGGCTGACCACGTGCGGCAGCGCGATCGCGTGGCGCATGACGTTGGCGTGGCTCACTCGGGCGGGCTGATCCTCGACCCCGAGGTCGGCGTGGGCGTCGAAGTGGAGCAGACCGATCGCCTCGTGCTGGTTGGCGAGGGCCTCGAGCGCTGGGAGCGTGACGCTGTGGTCGCCACCGAGCAGCACGCAGCGACCCGACGCACCGAGTCGCGCGAGCCGGTCCCGCAGCGCGCCAGCGAACTCCGACCACGTGCAGCCGGGTTCGACCACGAGATCGCCGGCGTCGCGCAGCTCGGCGTCGCGCAGCAGCGGCTCGGGCCGATCGACGTCCGGAAAGCCGTAGCGGGCGATGAAGGGGAAGTCCCACGCGGCGGCTCGAACCACGCTCGGACCTTTGCTCGCGCCCGAGGGGTAGACGCTCGAGGTCGCGCCGTCGAAGCGCGCGCCGACGATGATCACCGGAACTCGCGAGGACACGCTCGGGCTGGGCCAGTGGCCCGTGCGAAAGACCGGCTGGCTGGCGCGTTCCCACGCCCACGCGGGCGGCGAAGCGCCAGGCTCGAGCAAGAGCTCGAGCTCGACGAGCTGCTCGATCACCGCGAGTTGTTCCGGCGCTGCGTCGGGCAGCACCTCGGCGATCGGTCGAGCACGCGTGAAGGCTTCGAGCAGCGCGAGCGTGTCGGGCGTCAGCGCGAACACGCGATCGGGGTTCGAACGCAAAAACGCGTGCTGGTCGGAGCCAGCAACGCGTTCGAAGAGCGGGTTCAGCCGAAGCGGCTGAGTCACGCGGACCTCAGATGGCCTTGGTCTTGAGAGCGAGGTCGATGTCGCCCGTGGAGATCGTGCAGCGACCCGAGGCCGCAGCGCGGTTGACCAAGGTGTCGAGGCCCTGGATGGTGACCTTGTCACCCTGGACCGTGACGCCGAGGTTCAGCGACTTGCCGTCCTTGGTGAAGCCGATCAGCGGGGCGTCGGCGGCCTTGGTCGTGAGCGTGACGCCGCCGGCCGGAGGCGCGATCGAAACGGTGACCTGCATCGAGTTGGCCGGAGCGGTGATCATCACCGAGCGCTTGATGTCGATCGGAATCAGGTCTTCACCGGCCTGAGCGGTCTGCGAGATGCCGCCGACCGAGAGGGCCGCGATCGCAGCAGCACCAAGACCGAGTTTTGCGAGTAGGTTACGACGCGTCGTGTTGTTCATGGAGTCCCGGCGGCCAAGCTAGACGTTGCCTTCAGGCATGTCAACGGTGGAGATGCCGAGTGATTTCATGACACTCGTCGCGATGGCAGTCGGATCGATGAGGGCCCCTGCTCCGGGCGAGTCCAGCGTCCAGGATGGGTCGGACGACGTCTCTCCAGAATTCGCCATGGCCTTCTGGTACTCGTTTGCGAGCGCCTCGACCAGGTTTGAGCGGTACTGCTCGTGTTCGCTCGGGCTCCCGAGCATCTGCGCGAGCGGATCGTGAAGGTTGACGCTGTGGGGCAATCGCAAGCCTCGCGAATCGACGCCATACGTGAAGTCGAATCGTCGCATTTCGCCGCTCATTTCAGCGTAGTCCCACGACAGCGCGCCGCCGAACAAACCGATCAGCAAGCCCGCGCTGATGGTCGTGAACGCGCTACGCAGCGGGCTCTCGCCCTCGCGGACTTCGAGGCCCTCGCTGGTGAAGCTGGCGGTCCAATGGCGCCGCTCGCCGCCGTCGAACACGACCTCGTACTGGCGAACCGGCTGCCAGTCACGGTGCCAACGAAAGGCCTTGAAGTGGTCGGCGACGAAGGCCGGGAGCGCCTCTTCGAAGAGCGTTCGGATGGCCTCGCCGCACTCTCGGATCGAGGCTGCTTCGCCGCGGTGTTCGACCACCGCCGGCCCGACCAATTCGAGGGGTCGGAAAGCTCGCGCACGCCAATCGTAGGGTTGGGTGCTCTCGACGTAAGAGAGCAAGCTCGCGTCGAAGGCAACTCCGGCACGGGTGACGGTCAGGCCGTCACCCGGCTCGAGGATCTGGGTTCGAGCGGCCAGCTCGGGATCGAGGCGTTCCAGATCGGCGATGAATCGCTCGCGGGTGAGCGGAAAGAGCAGCTTGTTGGTCCACTCGGCCGGCCCGACAGCCGAAAAACCACACGCGCCGGGGACCAGCACGCGCGGGCGAATCTGCGCGATCATGGTCAAGATCCGGCTGTACATCGCGTGCGGGAACTCGGGCACGCCACCGTTCGAGACCGCCGAGTCGTGGAGCGGCTGCCAGGGGCTGATGAGCAGATCGATCGGCCCGTATTGATCGAGGACCATGTCGATGGCGGCCTCGCTCGGGAAGGTGTCGATCATGTTCCATGCCGTCACGCCATCGTGGACGAGGATGAAGCCGTGCTCGATCGCGCCGGGTGCTGCGGGGGTCGGGACGATCGTCAGCTCGCCGAGCTCGATGGCCTCGAAGTCGCGCAAGATCGCGACCTGCGTGAACCCGAGCCCACGCACGCAGGCGATCATCTCGCCATCGTCGGGCAGCAGGACCGGGACTCGGCGAGGCAGCAAGTTGACGCTGGGCAGATCGAAGTGATCGGCGTGGGCGTGCGAGAGCACGACCGCGTCGAAGTGGGGCAGGCCACCGAGCTCGAAGCGGCGCGGCGGATAGATGTCGTAGACCCCCTCGTGGTGGCGGCCATAGAAGAGCGGGTCGAACAGGATCGAGCCCGCTTGGGTGCGGAAGAGCAGGTTGGCGTGACCAAGCATCTCGAGTTTCATGGGCGTCCTCGAGTCACTTCTCGCCGCTTTCGCGCTCGCTGCCGCCGCGCTCGCGGCTGATGTAGTTGGCCAGCGTCTCGACCGACATGAAGTCGTCGCGGGCGATGTTGTCGAAGTCGAGATCGTACTCGTCCGAGAGCGCGGACACGATCTCGAGCGAGGCGATGGAGTCGAGATCGAGGCCGCCCTCGTGGGTCGCGGCGAACAAGATCGCGTCGTGGGGGAGGGTCTCGGCGCTGAATTGCTCGAGTTGAAGCCGCTCGACGATGATCTCGGCGACGCGGCGGGCGATGGTTTCTCGTGACTCGCTCATGGTGATGTCTCGGTCGTGGTCGAGGCGCCCGGCGCCTCGAGGGTTGGGGCGGCCAGCGCCAGCGCGGCCACGCTACCGCCAAAGCCCAACGAGTTGCAGATGGCCAGCGGAATGGGTCGGCGGGTTGGTTGGGTCGGCAGGCGGACCTGCTCGGGGTGTTCGACCGGTGCCCGCAAGCTGACGTTGGCGGGCACGATCCCTGCCTCCATGGCGAGGATCGTCGCGACGCTCTGGATCGCCCCCGCAGCACCGAGACCATGACCGGTCTGGCTCTTGAGCGAGACCACGTCGACGGGCTCGGCGAGGGCGAGCGATCCGGCGACGCGAGCGATCGCGCGCAGCTCGGATTCGTCGTTGGCCGGGGTTCCGGTCCCGTGGGCCGAGACGAACGCGAGTCGCTCGGGCCGCTCGACTCGCTCGAGCGCCGCTCGCATGGCCGCTTCGATCCCCAGACCCTCGGGATCGGGCGCGGTCGGATGATAGGCCTCGCCGAGGTAGGCGTAGCCGACCAGCGACGCCCGCATCCTCGCCCCGCGTCGCGCGGCCTCGTGATCGCGTTCGAGCACCACGTAGGCGGCCCCATCCCCGAGCGAGAGACCGGCTCGGTCGACGTCGAAGGGCCGCGCGCCGCTCGGGTCGAGCGACTTGAGGCTGGTGAAGCCGGCGAAGCTCAGCAGCGAGAAGGTGTCGTGGCCGCCCGCGATCACGCAGTCGGCTCGACCGGACTCGATCAGCCGCGCGGCTTGGCCAATCGCGTTGATGCCCGCCGAGCAGGCGGTGTTGAAGGTCAGGCAGGGGCCGCTCGCGCCGATGGCCTGGGCGATCCGTGCCGCGACGATCGAGGGCAGATCGGCGAGCAAGCTCGGATCGGCGAGCTCGCCCTCGTGGGTCTGCCGGAGGTACTCGAGCAAGCCATGGTTGGAGCCGTGCGAGGTCCCGTTGCACACGCCGATGCGGTGGCTGGGATAGCCGCGCTCGAGCATCTTGCTGTCGACCACGGCGTCGAGCGCGGTCTGGACCGCGAGCTGCATCGGCCATTCGAAGCTGGTCAGCGGCAGCTCGGCGCCCGTCAAGCTCGAGCGCAGCGAGCTCGGCACCGGGATCTGCATCGCGCGCTTGGTCTTGAACCAGGGGTCGTCGACCAGCGGCAGCGTGATGGGCTCGAAGTAGCGCGCGCCGGTCCGCATCGCCTCGAGCGTCGCGTCGGGGCCACGGCCAAAGCAGGTCCAGAGGGAGAGTCCTGTGATCGTCGGGGTCATGCTCAGCTGATCATCGAGCCGCCATCCACTCGGATGACTTCTCCGGTCAAGTAGCTCGGCGCCTCGCAGGCCAAGAAGGCGACGACCGTCGCGATCTCCTCGGGTCGGCCCATGCGAGCGACCGGCTGGTGGGCGAGCGAGCGCGCGTGGAGCTCGGGGCTCGCGAGCGCGTCGGTCATGTCGGTCTCGACCAAGCCCGGCGCGACGACGTTGACCGCGACGCCGGTCGCCGCGAGCTCGCGGGCCAGCACCTTCGACAGCGAGATCACGGCCGCCTTCGACGATGCGTAGGCCGAGAGGCCCGCGGTCGCGTGCATCGCCGCGATCGAGGCCACGTTGATGATCCGGCCGGCCTTGTTGCGGCCGAGCAGCGGGATCGCGTAGCGGCAACAGTTGACCACGCCGCCGAGGTTGACCTGCATCACCGACCAGAAGGTGTCGATCGGGGTGAAGAAGAACAGGCCTTCGTGGACGACGCCAGCGTTGTTGACCAGCACGTCGAGCCGGCCATGGCTGCGCTTGATCGCGGCGATCATCGCCTTGACGGCCGCCGCGTCGGCGACGTCGGCCGGCCACAACGAGCCTTCGCCTCCGGCCGCGCAGATGGCATCGAGGACCTCCTGGGCGGCGGCGGCATCGGACCGGAAATTGATCGCCACGTGCAGCCCCCGACGGCCCAGCTCGAGCGCGATCGCTCGACCGATGCCACGGGATCCGCCAGTGACCAAGGCGAGGGGTCGGGGGGGTCGTTCGGGCTCGCTCATGTCAGTCCGGGGAGCTCAGGACCATCGCACATTGGTTGGCGTGGGCGTCGAAGTGGGTGACCAAGATCGAGGCCGAGTCCGGCAAGGGCCGCGAACCAACGCCCGCGTCGATCGTCGCGCAGGCGAGCTGGCGCGCGGCGATCATCGCACTCGCCCAGGCCAAGTTGGCGATCGCGCCCATGCCCAGGCCCTCGCCGAGCAGCGCCTTGATCGAGCCGCGTGGGCAAGCGAGCCCGAGCTCGGCACGCATGCTCGACTCGGCGCGTTCGAACGCGGGGATGTTCGCGGACCCGCCCGCGTGGAAGTCGATCGCCGCGCTCGAGCGGCCGGCTCGTTCGAGCGCCCGCGCGCACGAGCGGGCGAACTCGGCCGGGTCGGGGCGCCCCCACAGGCGCAAGGGGTCCTCGTCCCCGCTGGCGCGTCCGCTCGAGCGCTCGACCGCGAGCAGCCGGGCGAGCGGCTGTGCCCCGCGAGCGCGGGCGACCTGCTCGGACTCCAGCATCAGACAGATCGCGCCCTCGCTGAGCAAGGGTCCCCGGGTCGCGATCTCGGACTCGTCGTGGATCGCCGGCATCACGCCGTTGGCGAGATCGGCCTCGAAGACCTCCGGCGCGTGCTCTTCGAACCCACCGACCACGATGCCCGGCGCATCACCGCGACGGATCGCATCGAAGGCGACCATGATCGCCCCGCCGCCGAGAGTCAGCAGATGCGGACCACGCAGGCCGAAGGCGGTTGCGATCGCGCCGAGCGGGGCATTCGCGACGCTCTGCGAGAAGAGCAGGGGACTGGTCTTGCGCGGTCCTCCGGCCAGCACGGGCTTCATGATGTCGGCGACGACTCGAGCCGGCCCGCGGCTTCGATTGAGCATGACGCCGTAGTTCGAACGAAGCGCGGGATCGAGACCCGCGAGCGCTTGCTGAGCCGCGACCATGGCCATCCGCGTGACCGAGATCGGGAGCGGTGGCTTGACCGAGGGGAACGCGTCGCGAAATGGTTGGAGATCGCGAATGCGCCCGGCCAGCAAGCGCGGATCAGGGCCGAAGTCGTCGCCCACGGGCTCGAACGCGTGCCGCCCTTCGAGCAGCCCAGTCCAGAGCGCGGGCCAACCAACGCCATGCGGCGTCCAAGCGCCCACTCCCGTGATCACGACCTGCGGGGCAGGGTCCGTCGCAGACGTAGCATTCACTCGAGTGTGCTATTAACACGCCCCCGCGTGCTGCTCAAGCGACAGGTCGACACTCTCGATGCGATCGAGATCATCCCTTCGAACGCGATCGCGTCGAACGACATGATCGCCGACATCGATCTCGAGCATCCCGGCCGAGTGGCCGAGACGCTGCTGCGCCGGAGCGAGACCGAGCTCGAGCTCGAGGTTGCGCCTGCGCGCCTGCGGGGCCTGTGTGCCGGCCACTTCCCCGACGAGCCGCTGGTCCCGGGCGCCTATCTCGTCGGTCTGGCCGTCGATCAGGCGCGAAGGTTGAATGGCCCGGTCGATCGAGTCGTGCACGCGGCGTTTCGGGCCCCGTCGACGCCCGAGCGATCGTTGCTCGTGCACGCTCGCAGTTCGGGTCCCGACCAGACCCTGGTCGAACTCGCGCCAAAGGGTGCCGACCAAGCGGCGCGGTGTCGCATCCATCATGGAGCCCCCTTCGAGTTGGCTGAAAGTTCGCGACCCGAAGGTCCGAGCAGCAGCGGGGGCGGGCTGCTCGACCACACGGCGGTCCGGGCCGCGCTGCGACATCGCGAGCCCGCGCTCTTCATCGACGCCCAGCTCGCCGCGCTCGAGCGCGGGGGCGACTTCGTCGGCTTGGATCGGCCGCGCTGGCACTGGACGCAGCTGCTCGACGCGGCCGCGCAGGCCGCAGGGCTGGTGCTCCGCCACCGCGCGAGCGAGCCGATCTTGGCCGTCTATGTCGCAGCGTTCGAGCGGCTGGGCTGGGCGAGCGACAGCTTCGAAGCCAAGCCGCGCTTGCGCGTGCGTATCCGCCGAAGGGTCATGCACCTCGTCCAATTCGACTTCGAGGTCGACGGGATCGAGCAGCCCGAGCTGGGCCCGTGGATGTCTGGCAGCTTGGCCCTGGCAGTCGTCTCGGAGGCGAAGTGAAGCTCGACCTGCCGCTGCTCGAGCTGCCCGGCTCGGCGGCCGCACGACCTCTGGTCGTGCTGCTCGGGCTGCCGGCCGATCTCGAGGGATCGCGTCGTCTGCTGGTTCGTCTCGCGGCTGGCCGACCTCTGCTGGCGGTCGCCTCGCTCACTTCCACTGCGCCGACCCACGCCGACCCGACCCACGCCGACCCGACCCACGCCGACCCGACCCACGCCGACCCGACCCCGAGCTGGCCCGCGCTGACGACCTGGCTCGAGGAGCGGCTCGCCGAGCGAGGCTTCGACCAGGTCGACTTGCTGGGGTGGTCGTTCGGCGGCGCTTGGGCGCTTCAGTGGCTCGCGCGTGCGCCCGAGCGGATCGATCGAGCCGTGCTCGCCGTGACCTGTGCCCACTTTCGTGCGCGCGAGCGAGCGCTGCTCGGCCTCCTCGCTCGACTCTTGCGCGAGCGGATCGACGCCGACGTGCTGCATCGCGGCCTCCTGCCGATGCTGTTCAGCGCGGGGTTCTTGCACCGACCGGGCGCCTTCGCGACCTTGGCCATGCACCTCGATGGACTCGCGGCGCCGCGCGAGCCATGGGCGGCGCAGCTCGACAATCTGCTCGCGCACGACCTTCGCTCGGCGCTGGCCGAGATGCACGCCGTCCGCTTGGTCTTGGCCGGCAGCGAGGACTGGCTCTTCCCCGCCTCCGAGGTCGCTCGACTCGCGGCCGGCTTGCCCCGCGCTCGCTTCGAAGCGCTCGCGTCCGGCCATGCAGTATGGTTCGAAGCCGAGGACGCCTTCGTCGAGGCGGTCCATCGCGCGTTCGATCGAGGAGAATGATGGCCGAGACCAGCTCGAATTCGTGGCCCGAGAAGCACGCCGACGCCAAGCTCTTGAGCGTCTATCGTCGACGGCTGCGCTCGACCATCGAGGGCGTCTGGCGCAACGTCCTCGACTACGAGCACCTGCCTTGGGTTCACGGTCACGCCTTCGCTGCGGTCGAGCGGCTCGCGGGTGGACGCGATTGGTGGCGAGCGCGGGTCATGGTCGCGCCGATCAAGCTCGACAAGTCGATGACGCTCGAGCTCGTCGTCGATCGCGAGCGCCGACGCTACGTGACGCGCACGCTCGCGGGCGTCAGCGCGGGCGGCTACATCGTCACGCACTTGCACGAAGTCGACCCGAGCACGACCGACATCGAGGTCGAGTTCTGGGCGCCGGCCGAGTCCGAGGGCATGGCCAAGATCAAGGGCCAGGCCTACCTTCGCCTCTATCAGCGGCTCTGGGACGAGGACGAACAGATGATCGTCGACATGCTCGCGGCCGATCACCATGTCGCCTGGCAGCCGCAGCCGGGCGCCCGCGTTCAGCAGGTTGGACCGCGCGAGGGGCTCGCGGGCGCGCGACGCTTGGGCGTGGTCGAGGCCGAGCGACTCTGGGTTCACGACCGGGTTTGCCCGCACATGGGCGGCCCGCTGATCGGCGCGGCGCTCGATGATCGCGGCCGGCTGCGCTGCCCCTGGCACGACTATCGCTTCGAGCTCGAGGGCGGGCGCTGTGATCGGGCGGCGCTGCGTCTGGCTTGCCGTCCGGGCCAGCGTCGCTCGGACGACGAGATCGAGGTCTGATCATGTGCGGGATCGCGGTGGTCCTCGCGGCCGAGGCCGGAACGGTGAGCGGCGCCGAGCTCGAGCGCGCGTTGGTCGAACTCGACCACCGGGGTCCCGATGCCCGGGCCACGCTCGTGCTCGACGAGGGCCGGCTGGGCATGGCCGCCACGCGCCTGGCCATCAACGATCTCGAAGCCGGGCCACAGCCCTTCTTCAACGAAGATCGCAGCGTGGTCGCGCTGGTCAACGGCGAGCTCTACGACTTCGTCGAGCGGGCTCGGTGGCTGCGCGAGCGCGGCCATGTGCTGCGCAGCCACTGCGACGCCGAGTTGGTCGTGCATCTCTATGAGGAGTACGGCCTCGACTTCGCCCGCGAGCTCGACGGTGACTTCGCGGTGGTGATCTGGGACGCCAAGCTGCGCCGGCTCGTCGCCGCCCGCGATCGGATGGGCGTCCGGCCTTTGTTCTTGGCCCGGACGCCGGGCCGAGTCGCGCTGGCCTCGGAGGCCAAGGCCCTGTTCGCGCTCGGCGTGCGAGCGCGGCTGAGCGCCGACTATCTGCACGGGCATCTGCTCGGCGCCTACGACGGCCATGGCTGCGCGTTCGCGGGCGTCGAGTCCTTGCCGCCCGCGAGCGTCTGGACCTCGAGCGCGGGGGTCGAGACGCAGCGCGTCTATTGGCGCTGGCCGAGCGGCGCGTCCGAGCTCGACCAACCCACGCCGAGCGAGCTCGATGCGGCGTTGGTCGGCAGCGTCGCGCGTCGGCTCCGCTCGGACGCGCGGACGGGCGTGCTCATGTCGGGCGGCTTGGACTCGGCCCTCGTCGCGGCGCTCGCCCGCGCGCAGACCGAGCTGCCCGCGTTCACGCTCGGCTTCGATCACCCGCGCTTCGACGAGTCGGCGCTCGCGGGCCAGCACGCCGGGCGCCTCGGCTTGCCGCTGGAGATCGTCCGGGTCGGCGCGCAGGAGCTCGCCGAGCAATTGCCCGAGACCGTCGCCGCGCTGGAGTTCGCCCCGATCAACGCCCACAGCGTCGGCCGGCGGCTGCTCGCGCGTCACGTTCGCTCGCGCGGCATCGCGGTCGTGTTGACCGGCGAAGGCAGCGACGAGCTCTTCGCGGGCTACCCCTTCTTCTTGGCCGAGGCCCGCTGGCGCGCCGGCCTGGCCGAGCCGAGCCGCGACGATGGGCTTGGCGCGGGGCTCCTGCGCGACGCGCTGACCCGCGCGCCCGCGAGCCCCTTCGCGTGGGCGAGCTTCCTCGACCAGCGCAGCCGCAACCTCGACGAGGTCCCCAGCCGGATCTTGACCCCCGCGTGGCGACGAGGCTCGCGGCCCTCCGATCGGGCGCTGGCCGGGCTCGACCTCGCGGCGCTCGGCCGCTCGCCGGCCTTGCTCGCCTCGCGGGCGCTCGCGCTGCGCCAGCTGCAGGACTACCTGATCCCCGCGCTCGGCGACCGGGTCGAGATGGCCCACGCGGTCGAGGGCCGACCCATCTTCCTCGACCGAGCCGTCATCGACATCGCGGGCCGCAGCGACGAGCCGAGCCTGCTCGATCTGGACCGCGACCAAGGCAAGCTGCTCTTGCGCCGCGCGGTCGCCCGGCATCTCCCGCCCGAGCTCGCCATGGTTCGCAAGCGACCCTTCCTCGCCCCGAGCTGGCGCTACGTGCTCGACAGCGACGCGGGTCGAGGGCTTCTCGATCGCCACCTCTGTCGCCGAGCGCTCGGCGAGACCGGCGTCTTCGATCCGGTCGCTTTGGCCTTCGTCCAGCAGCAGTGGCGTCGCCTCGATCCCGATCGGGCGGCGGGCCATCGCTTCGACTGGCTGGTCGGCTTGGTCCTCGGTGTGCAAATTTTGATCGCGCGCTTCGATGCGGTCTGACTCGCCTGGCCTGATACACTGCGCGGGTGCTCGACTACCTGACCCTGCGCGCCCAGCTGATGCCGATCCACGGGGTTTTCGGCTTGTTGGCGATCGTCGCCGGAGTGGCCGCGTTGGCGGTGCCCAAGGCCGCGCCGCTTCATCCTCGGGCTGGACGTGGCTTCTTGATCTGCATGGCGATCGCCCTCGCGATCGCCGTGCCCGTGATCATCGCGGGTCGCAACCTCTTCCTGACCGGGGTTGGCTTGCTCGTCATCTATCACGCGCTCACGGCTTGGCGCCTGGCTCGGCTTCGTCCGCCCGCGCGGCTGCCCACGCCCCTCGATCGCAACATCCACATCGCCAGCGCGATCGTCTTCGTGATCTTCGCGCTCTACGGGGTCGTGGTCTTGTTCGCGGGCGCGATGATGGGCGTGGTGGCGATCGTCCTCGCCGGCATCAGCCTCGCCTCGGTCCACCACTTCAGCCGCTTCATGAGCCAAGCCGAGTTCGAGTCGGGCGAGTGGATCGGCGAGCACATCCGCGGCATGGCTGCGGCCTTCATCGCCTCGATCACCGCGTTCGCGACCGCGGCGATGCCCCGATGGGCGCCCGCGATCCCCGAGGCCGTGCTCTGGCTCGCGCCGAGCGTGATCTTGACCCCGCTCTTCGTCTGGTTCGGCAACCGAGTCCAGCAAGATCGGGCTCGCGCCAAGCAAGCGGCCGCCGAAGCGGGCTGAGCCGACCCTCGCAGAGCTTCGAGGTCCGATCGCGGATCGAGCGCGCGATCCCGCTTGACCTGGGCTCTCGCTGCGCAATCATCCCAGCGCGTGCGCACCTCGGCTTTCATGCTCGGCCTGGTCACCCTGGGCCTGCTCGGCTGCTCCAACGCGGCGGGGCCCGAGCGCGAGATGTCGGGCAAGGCCACCTACGATCGCCACTGCGCGCGCTGTCATGGGCTCGAGGGTCGGCCGACTCCGATCGCGCCCACGGCCCGCGACCTGACCAACCGCAAGTACATCGACGAGCTCGGTGACCGACGGATCGAGATGGCGATCATGGGCGGTCGTCCGCCGACGATGCCGGCCTTCGGCGGCCAGTTCTCGCAGCCCGAGATGGACCTGTTGACCGCCTACGTCCGCAGCCTCTCGAACCCCGACCTCGGCCCGCAGCGGATGCTGCCCGCGGGCCAGCCCGAGTCGCCGTGAACGATGACCAGGTCGAGCTGCGCTGGCCCGGCAAGTACGGGCCGGACGGCACGCGGGCGGCCTTGCCGAACACCGGGGTGGGCTTGCGCGAGCGCGAGCGCTTTGGCGATCCCCCGACCGACGAGCCGGGCCAGCCCGGGCCGAGCGTGGTGCTCGGCGACAACCTGCTCGTGCTCGAGGCCCTCGTCCGCGCGCATCCGGGCAGCGCCGACCTCGTCTACATCGACCCGCCCTTCGCGACCGGCAACGCGTTCGCGCTCGCGCGCAAGCTGCCCGACGCGACCGAGCTGCGCCTGCCCGCCTTCGACGACGCCTGGACCGACGGCGTGGCTGGGTTCTTGCGCATGCTCGATCCTCGCCTGCGCCTGATCCATCAGCTGCTCGGCCCTCGCGGCAGCCTCTACGTGCACGTCGATCCCACGGTCGGGCACGCGGTCAAGCTGCTGCTCGACGAGATCTTCGGGCGGGCCAGCTTTCAGCGCGAGATCGTCTGGCGGATCGGCTGGGTGTCTGGTTTCAAGACCCGCGCCAAGAACTGGATCCGCAACCACGACCTGATCTTCTTCTACACCAAGCACCCGAGCGAGTTCACGTTCAACAAGAGCTGGGTGCCGCATCCAGCCGGCTACCAGCGCCGCGAGGGCGCGCCCGCGAAGTCGCCCGGGATCGCGATCGACGACGTCTGGAACGCCGGCAGCGCCGAGCTCGAATTGACCGGACGCGAGTCGCTGGACTCGATCCAGATCAAGAGCTTCTCGCGCGAGAAGACCGGCTGGGCGACGCAGAAGAACGAGTCCTTGCTGCGTCGGATCCTCGCGGCCTCGAGCAACCCCGGCGACCTGGTCGTCGACGTGTTCGCGGGCTCGGGCACGACCGGCGTGGTCGCGCACGAGCTCGGCCGTCGCTTCGTGATCGCCGACCACTCGGAGTCGGCCGTGCAGATCGCCCGCGACCGCCTGCTCGAGGCTGGGGTCGAGCAGCTGCGGGTGCTCGAGCTCGACGGGCTCGAGCGCAGCCGAGCCGTCGCGCAGGCGGGCGCGAACCTGGTCGAGTGGATGCTCGCGCAGCTCGAGGCCGAGCCCTGGGCCGGGCCGGCGGGCATCGTCGCTCGGCGTGGTGAAGTCGGCGTGGCGCTCGGGCTGCCCGGCGAAATTCTCGACGCGGCGAGGCTCGCGAGCCTGCGCGCGAGCGGGCTCGCGAGCGTGGAGGTGCTGGGCTTCGACTGGGCCGACGAGCTCGATCAGGCCGAGCTCGGGGAGCTCGGCGAGGGCGAAGGCTCCGAGCTGGTCCGCCTCCAGGTCGGGCGCGGGATCTGGCAGGCCAGCGTGCGCGCGACCCCTTGGACTCGCGGCGGCGTCGGCGTGTGGGAGCGGCCGCGGGTTCGAGTCGCGCTCGAGGCCGGCCGCGTCCAGCTGCGCGCGCTCTCGCTGCGTCGACCCGAGTGCTTGCCCGAGCCGCTGCGTGGCCACGAGGGCTTCGCGACGCTGCTCGGCTGGTCGCTGGTCGAGCGCGAGGGCCAGGTGCGCTTCGCCACCCGACGGCGGCGGCGCGAGGGGCTGGTGCTCGAGAGCGCCGCGCTGCCCGAGGGCTCGCTCGCGCAGCTGCGTCTGGTCCTCGACGACGTCCGCGGACATCGCTGCGTGCTCGGCTTGGCGCGGGCGACGAATTCGCGGGTCGCTTTGACGAGCCCGCCCTGACCCGGACATCCAGCAACATGCGAAGGATTTCCTTGCTCTGTGCGCTCGCCCTCGGATCCGCCGCCTGCGTCGGCGACGAAGGCAAGCTCGACGTCGGCGACGAGGCCTCCACGAGCGACGAGGTTGGAGCCGAGGCGAGCTCGACGACCACCACGACCGAGACGACTCAAACGACCGAGACCACGACCGAGACCAGCGAGAGCCTCGGCACCGAGACCGGGAGCGAGAGCTCGGACGCGAGCGACTTCGTTCCGCAGACCGACAGCCTCTTGGACTGCGAGGCTAGCTGCACGCCCTTTTGTGGCTGCGCCGAGGGTGAGAAGTGCGTCGCGTACAGCGACGACGACACGACCTGGAACGCCAACAAATGCGCCCTCGTGCTCGGCGAGGGCTCGCCTGGCGACGCGTGCACCTGGACCGGCCTCGCAGACGCGAGCGACGACTGCGACGCGAACTCGCACTGCTGGAACCTGGTCGAGGTCGATGGCCAGGTCCAAGGCACCTGCGTGGCGGGCTGCGGCGGGACCCCGGACGCGCCGATCTGCGACCCCGGCAGCTCGTGCTTGATCGCCAACGAGGGCAGCTTGGCGCTGTGCCTCCCGACCTGCGATCCGCTCGTGCAGGACTGCGCCGATGGCCAAGCTTGCTACGCCGGCAACGAGGCCTTCAACTGCGTGTTCACGAGTTCGAACCACGCGCTCGGCGAGGCCTGCGAGTTCGTGAACGACTGCGCGCTGGGCAGCCTCTGCATCGACGCAGCCGCGCTGCCGACCTGCGCGGGTGGGGCCTGTTGCGCGGCCTATTGCGACCTCGCGACGCCCAGCTGTGCGACGGCCGGGACCGAGTGCAGCGCGGTGTTCGAACTCGGCAGCGCGCCGCTCGGGCTCGAGGACCTGGGCGTCTGTCTGGTCCCCGACGCGAGCCTCGAACCCGCGATCACCGTGACGCCGCCCTGAGCTCAAGCGCCAGGCGGCGCGTCGGGGATCGCCCAGCGGCGGCCGGCGATCTCGAGCTCGGGCCGGCCGAACTCGTCGTCCCAGATCATCCACTTGCTCAGATCCATCGCCGCGCTGTTGCCCAAGCGCAGCGCGATCGCTCGGCCGCTGCGCTGGCTCGGCACGGTGCAGCGCAGACCCAGCTCGGGCTGCTCCCACAGGGTCTCGGGATCGAGCGCGAGCCGGCGCCCAGCATCGAGCAGCAGCATGGGCATGGTATCGTCGTCGCCGCGCGGCGTGTCGACCCGCAGCGCTCGCAAGGGCAGGTCGTCGACCTTCAGGTAGGTCCACTGCTCGGCGACGTGCAGCTCGATCTCGCCGGACTCGCCGACGTCGAGCCCCTTGCGAAAGAGCGCGACGACGCCCGGGTGCGTGACCGGGTCGCCTTCGAAGGCGAAGTTGCCCTGCCGGTCCATCGTGAGCGGAAAGCCGCGGCGGAGCTTGTCGAGGGTCTCGCGATCGAGCGTGGTCGGCTCGGACATCGTGGCCAGCGTAGCAGCGTCTACGCAGCGGCCACCCGCAGCGACGCGCGTTCGCGCACCCCGCCGCTGGTTCAGCGGCTCCCCATGGGCTAACAACCCCGCCCGTGAGCCTCGTCGTGTTCGAGAAAGTCTCCCTCGGCTTCGGCAAGAAGACCATCGTCAACGAGCTCGATCTGCGGATCGGCGAGGGCGATCGGATCGGTCTGATCGGCCACAACGGCTCGGGCAAGTCGACCCTGCTCAAGATGTTGGCCGGCGACACCAAGCCGGACACGGGCAGGATCATCATCGCCCGCGGGCTCAAGCTCGGCTGGCTGCCGCAGGACATCGCGCTCGAGGGCGGGCGCACGCTCGGTGACTTCGTGCTCTCGAGCGTGCCCGGGCGCGAGGAGCTCGACGATCGGATCGTCGAGACCGAGCAGGAGCTCGCCCGGGTCCAGGCCGAGGTCGAGTCGGGCGCGCGGCCGCTGGACGACGAGGACCTCATGGACCTGGCGACCCGCTTGGCCGAGCTGCACGAACGCCGCACGCACTTCGAGATCCACTACTCGGAGCACGAGGCCTGGAAGATCCTGGCCGGGCTCGGCTTCTCGCCGGCCGACCGCGCCCGCGATCTGGGCGAGCTCTCGGGCGGCTGGAAGATGCGCGGCGTGCTGGCGGCCCTCTTGTTTCAGCGGCCCGATCTGCTGCTGCTCGACGAGCCGACCAACCACCTCGACATGCCCTCGGTTGCCTGGTTCGGCGAGTTCTTGAAGAGCTACCGACGCAGCTTCGTGCTCATCTGCCACGACCGCGAGTTCCTCGACGAGCAGATCGCTCGGGTGGTCAGCTTCGAGCCCGAGGGCGTTCGCCAGTACCGGGGCAACTACGTCCAGTACAAGCGGCAGCGCGAAGAAGAAGAGATCGTGCTGACCAACAAGGCGCGCAACCTCGCCCGCGAGCGCGAGAAGACCGAGCAGTTCATCGGTCGCTTTCGAGCCCAGGCCAACAAGGCCAAGGCGGTCCAGAGCCGGGTCAAGGCGCTCGAGAAGATGGAGGACGTCGTGACCTTCGAGAAGCGCCAGATCATGCGCTTCACGTTCCCGCCGAGCGAGCGGTGCAGCAACGACGTCATCAAGATCGCCGGCCTGCGCAAGGCCTATGGTGATCACGTGGTCTTCCCCGGCGTCGATCTACGGGTCAT
>JAMHUH010001018.1:0-1687 GCA_035904925.1 Nannocystaceae bacterium | reverse complement strand
GGCCCGTGCGACCCGAATGATGATGGGCAAGATTACTCCACGACCGAGCAAGTCCAAGGTCCCACGGCGTGTGCACGAGGCGATCTTGCGCGGGCTCGAGGTCGCGCCGGGTCGCCGTTGGCCGAACATGTCCGCCCTGCTCGGCGCGCTGGAGCAGGACTCCAAGCCCGGCCGTCTGGTCATCAGGGTCGGTGCTGGCCTGCTCTCGTGTGTGTTGGCCGTGGTGATCGCGAAGTTGTATTCGCTGGTCGAGGAGCGCGACGCCATGATTGTCCAAAATGTCGATATCATCGAATTGCAGGAAGCCACGATCCAAGATCAGCAGAATACAATCAACGCCAACGACGCGACCCAGCAGGCTCAGGATCTGAAGATGCTCGCTCTCAGTCCGGGCGAGCGCTCCGCCGCTTTGGTTCGGGTGCTCGAGCTCTACGCCGCGTGGCGAGGCGAAGGGCCTCCTGCGATCGAGGCGGCCGTCTTTGCGGCAACCGAGGGCCTGCATGATGGGTGGGAAGCGTTACCCTCGGACCAGGGGGCGATCGTCGACGCGATCTTCGCAGGCGGGACGGTGATCCTCCTGACCCGTGAGGGCGGCGCGACTCGGCATGACGTCCAAACTGGAGAATCGCTGGGTCACGCAGATTTCGTGGGTGACGTCGAGTTCAGCCCTGATGGCGAGTTCATGCTGGTCATCGGGCTCGAAGGCGCGGCGTCGCTCCGAGATACCCGAACTGGCCGCGAGCGGATCCTCGCCGAGCGTGGCGTCGTGATCGCTCGATTCACGCCCGACCGGCAGCGCTTGCTGCTCGGAGACCTGAGCGGCCGAGTCCAGGCCTGGACCTTGGGATCGAATTTCTCGATCGCCCCGGAGTTCGAACTCGAGCTCGGCGCGGCGCCCCGCGAGTTGATCGTGTCGCCGGATGGAGCTCGGATGCTGAGCGCCGACGATCGTGGAATCGTGAACCTGTGGCGGCTTGGGTCGAACGCCCGCGCGGTGCGCTTGGACGGCGCTCTCGTCGATCCACGGACGCCGGCGTTTTGTGCGGACGGGACTCGTGTGGCCACGGCCGACGCCTCGGGGAGCCTGAATTTGTGGGATGGCGAGTCGGGTGAGTACCTCGAGACGCTCGTTACTGGTCACGGAACGATCCAACGCCTCGCCTGCTCAGCCCGGAGCTCGGCGCTCGTGAGCGTGGGCAAATACGGCGCTCCGATCGTTTGGGACACGCTGGAGGCCCGGCGTATCACCTCCTTGCTTGGTCACCGACTCCAAGCGACCGACGCGTTCTTCGCTCCCGATGGCGAGACCTTGGCCACGCTCGGCTACGACTCGATGATTCGGCTGTGGGACTCCGAGACCGGGCAACTGCTCGATATCCTCGCTGGCCAACCCAGCATTCACGTCCGCGGCCAATTCTCGCCCGACGGCGAGCATCTCGCGGTCCTGGGCATGGACGGCGCCTTGCGGATGTGGCGGATCCAGAGCTCGACCGAGGAGTCGTTGATTGGCAGTCGTGGACATGCAGTCCGTGCCATGGCGATCTCGCCGGACCAATCACGAATCGCCATGGGCGAGCCTGGGCAATGCAGCCTCTGGGACGCTCACGAGCGCCGACTCGTGGCGTCGCTCGATCACCGAGGAGCGACGGTTCACGCGGTGGTATTCTACGCCGACGGTCGCTGGGTC
>JAMHUH010001017.1:0-3551 GCA_035904925.1 Nannocystaceae bacterium | reverse complement strand
ATCGTGATCGAGTTGTTGCCCGACACGCCGCTGATCGCCAGCGAGTCGTTGAACGCCGACACGATGTTCGTCGACTTGGCCGCCGCGTTGGGCACGTTGCTCGCGTGGAGAAAGAGCACCCGGACCTCGCCGTTCGAAGCGACCGTCTCGGGCGGCAGCGACGTCGCGTCGAGCTCGGCGGCCGGGCTCGCGGGGCCGTGCAGGTCGAGATCGCCCCGCGCGTCGTCGGGCCGAGGCAGCAGCTCGGCATCGAGCTGACGAATCACGTGCAAGGGCGAGTCGGCCTGGGGCTCGACTTGCCACACGTAGCCCTCGGCGTGAACCGTGCCAACCAGCGTCTCGCCCTCGACGGAGAGCACGAAGTGGCTGTCCGGGTCGCCCTCGACCCGCCCGCCGAAGGTCTGCACGCCGGGCAGCAGGCGCTCGACCCGGGTGATCACCAGCTCGAGCGGACGTGCGTCGAATGGCGAGAGCACCACGCTTCGACCGATGAGCTCGTCGGAATCGGCGTGCTCGAGCACCGTCAGGTCGAGCGAGACGAGCTGCTCGTCAACGAGCGCGTCGCCCAGCTCCGGGGCCCGAACCTCGCTGGACTCGACCACGTGTCGAGCTTCGACGAGGCTACCCACATTCACAGCATCGGCCCCGAGGCCGGAGTCGTCGGCGCATCCGAATGCCAAGAAGGGCAGGAGCAGGCCGGACTTGATGGAATTGGAGATCATGGTCATCGGTGCGCAACCTAGACCATCAAATGGGGGAATCCAGCGTGACGCGCGTTTCCGAGCGAACCCTGCGCAATGCAGGCACACGCCGCACGCCGTGGATTCGCCATCAAACGGCCAGTGGGCAGCTGTCCTTCGGACCACGAGAGCCCGCTCGCACTCGCGTCGAAGAAAACCGAACCCACTCATCCACTCACGCCCGTACCACCACAGGAACGAATCCTCGGGATCCGATACATTCGATGTCTCGCGCGACGCCGACACGATGTTGGATCTGTTGAGGAAGTTCATGGCGAGGACTTCGGCCGCTTGGCCCTGATTTGGGCCATGAGTTCACGCGAGCGAGTTCGGCGTAAATGACTCGATCGTAATTCGAGCCGCCGTCACGCGCCGCGACGCGAGGACGCAAAGAGAGGCGGCGCCTCGCGGCGTCGCCTCTTGCCAGCCGATCAGCCGATCAGCAAGCCGGGAGGTTGTGCAGATTGTTCCCGGTCTTCGAATCGGGGTCGCTGGTGAGGAAGTGCGTGCCGTAGGGCCGCACGTGGGGGCCATCCGTCCGAAGCACCCGGTACTGGAAGGCCTGGTTGCGGATGTTGGCGATCGCGGTGGCGGCGTCGTGCGTGAAGCCAGCGCCACAGATGGCGATCACGTTGCCCGCCGCATCCTTGCGCGAGCGCTCGACGATGAGTGTGGTTGTCATGCCGCTACCGTGACGGGCGAGCGAATCCGGATCGACCGATCGACCGATCGAGCGCGGACCCGCATCATCGCATCATCACGCCAGCGTGAAGCGACCGAGCTCAGTAGGGCGGATGCTCGGGATCCGGCGGATCGCCGTAGCAGGGCCCGTTGCAGCAGATCGACTTGGCGGTGAGGTTGAGCAGCGGGCTCAGGGCGTTGGTGTCCCAGTTGCCGTTGGCGTCGACGTTGATGCCGTGGACGTAGATCGAGTGCCACTGGCCATCCTTGAGCCAGTTCGGGGTCGCGAAGGAGAACCCGTGATACTTGTCGGCGAAGGGCAGATCGCCCCGGTAGAGGTTGGCGGTCGCCGTGCCCACGGCGTCGCCATAGGGGTAAGGCCCATCGGCATGGATGGTCGCCCAGGTCGGCGCCGTGGTGTCGCCATCTTTGACCCACCCGGTGATGACGCTGCAGTTCGCCGAGTCGTGGGTGCCGACCGGCACGTAGTAGTTGTTGCCCGAGTAGGGCTCGAGATGGAGGGCGATCTCGTCGGGTCCGAGCGGACCTTCCTCGATCAGGGCCTCGGACTCGAGCACTTGGAGTTCCTCGGCCGTGGGCGCGTCGCAAGCGACGACGAAGAGCGAGAGCACGCTGCCTGTCAGCAGCGCAATTCGATGACATGAGTGACGCATGGTGATTCCTCTCGACGGCGCGCTCCCTTCGAGCGCCGCAGTCACTCCGCCATCGCCGCTCCCGACGAATCTGGCGCTCATGCCGACGCTCGCTGGCATGAGCGCACACATGCACCGGCTGGCCGGATTCATCGGACGCGCTCGCCGATGCCCGCTTCGGCGCTACGCCAGCTCGGCGACGGGCTCGCCGAAGAGCCGCTCGAGCGCCAAAAACAGCCCGTCGTCGGCGACGACCCGGAACTCGTCGCCGAACACCAGCTTGGTGCTGTAGCGATCGCCGACCCGAACCTCGAGCTCCATCGAGCACGAGCCGCGGTGGTCGGCGACGACGTGCTTGAGCGCGAGGATTCGATCGTCGTCGAGCTGCTCGGCCCGCAGGCGCAGCTTGACCCCGCGGGTCCGGGCCTCGCGGACCTTGGCGATCGGCTCGACCTTGGCCAAGAAGAGCTTGAAGCGCGAGACCTCGCCGGCGTCGTCCTTCTCGACCTCGATCTTGCCGGTCACGAACACGGGATCCTCGCCATGGGCGAGCAGCCACTCGCCCCAGGTCGGCGCGCCTTCGTCGGTCGGATCGATCTTGGTCACCCAGGTGCGTGGGAAGACCACGACCTCGACCCGACCGAACTGATCTTCGAGCTGGAACACGCCCATGGTCTTGCCGGCCTTGGTATGGATCTCGCGCAGCTCCGAGACCACGCCGCCGAGGACCAGCTCGCTCTCGTGTTGATCGACGCGCAGCTGGCCGATCCGCATGCTGGCGTGCTTGTCGACGTCCTGCTGGTAGCGGTCGAGCGGGTGCCCGGTCAGGTAGAAGCCCAGCGCGTCGCGCTCGGCCAGCAGCTGCTGCTTGGGCGTCCAGGCCTCGACCTTGGGGTACTCCTCGATGAAGACCGCCTCGCTGGCGAACATGTCGAAGAGCCCACGCTGGCCGCTGTCGCGGTCGCGCTGGCTGCTCTGGCCGGCCTCGACGGCCTTGTCGATCGCGCCCATCAAGGTCGCCCGATCGCGCTCGCCCGCGACCGAGTCGAGCGCGCCCGAGTGGACCAGACCCTCGAGCGTGCGCTTGTTGACCTTCTTGAGATCGACGCGGCGGCACAGTTCGAAGAGGCTTTCGAAGGGGCCATCTTGGCTGCGCGCGGCCAAGATCGACTCGACCGCGTTGCCGCCGACGTTGCGCACGGCGCCCATGCCGAAGCGGATCGCCAGGCTCTGTTGGTTCTGCGACTGGCTGCGCTCGAGCCCCTTGCCCTTGGGCTTGGCGCTCCTGGTCTTGGGCTTGGCCGCCGCCGGCGTGGCCTCGGCCGCCGGCATCGCCCGCGCGACCACGTTGAAGTCCGAGGCCGACTCGTTGACGTCGGGCGAGAGCACGGTGATGCCCATCGCCTTGGCCTCGGCGATGAACTTGACCACGTTCTCGCTCTTGTCCTTGTCGCAGGTCATCAGCGCGCACATGAAG
>JAMHUH010001016.1:0-3369 GCA_035904925.1 Nannocystaceae bacterium | reverse complement strand
CAGGCCCCCGGACTCGGAGCTCGAGTCCGAGCTCGACTCCGTCCCCGAGCTCGACTCCGTCCCCGAGCTCGACTCGGTCCCTGAGCTCGACTCGGTCCCTGAGCTCGACTCCGTCCCTGAGCTCGACTCCGTCCCTGAGCTCGACTCGGACCCCGACTCCGAGCTCGAGTCGCTCCCGGAGCCCGAGCCCGAGTCCGACTCGGATCCCGAGCTCGAATCGGACCCCGAGTTCGAATCGGATCCCGAGCTCGAATCGGACCCCGAGCTCGAATCGGACCCCGAGCTCGAATCGGTCCCAGTCCCAGAATCCGAGCCCGACCCTGTGGGACCGACCTCATCGGTCCCGGAGTCGGCGACGGGGTCCACGCTGTCCACCGGACAGCCAGTCAGGAACGGAATGGCCAGAAGAAAAAGAGCGCCCATCCCAGGGTGAGCACGACTCACGTCGTGAGCAGGGCTGCGCAGGTCCGAGGGCGTCGACATCGGGCCTTCATGGGCCAAGGGCGACGCATCCTTCACGCGCTGCTACCCTGCCGCCGCCATGGACGACTTGAGCATCACCGAGACGCTGACGATCCCCGCGCGCGAGCTCGGGTTCACGGCCGTCGCCAGCGGCGGCCCGGGCGGGCAGAACGTCAACAAGGTCGCGACCAAGGTCTTGCTCCGCTGGGACCTCGCCCACTCCGAGGTGCTGCCCGAGTGGGCCCGCGATCGGGTTCGCGCCTTGGCGGGCGCTCGTCGGCTCGACGCCGAGGGCTGCGTGCTGATCTCCTGCTCGACCACCCGCAGCCAAGACCGCAACCTCGAGTTCGCCCGCGAGCGGCTCGCTTCGTTGATCCGCGACGCGCTCGCGAGACCACGCACACGGCGGGCGACCCGACCGAGCCGCGCGGCCAAGGCGAGGCGGGTCGACGCCAAGCGCCGGCAGGGCGAGAAGAAGCAGGGTCGGCGACCCGATCACGATTGAGCCGCGGGCCTGAAGCCCGCGTTCTCCGAGCTCGGTTTCCCCCGGGCCCGGCTGCGTGCCAAGCTACGCGGGCATGCGTGGCCCAACTTGGCTCGCCCTCTCGTTCTTGGCCGGCTCGCTCGCGTGTCGGCCTCAGCCCTCGGCCGCGCTCGTGCTCGACCGCGATCCCGCCGACCCCCAGGTCGAGCCATCGGGCCTCGGCGATGCGCCGACGGTCTTCGTCGAGCCCGCCACGCGCAGCACCACGCGCGAGGTCGGCCCCGAGCTCGACTGGACCAAGGTCGACGATCGCCTCGCCGGGTTGATCCAAGCCACCGGCCAAGACCGCAGCCGAGTCCCCTATGACGACGACCACCCCTGGGTCGGCGCGAGCGCTCCGATGGTCACGATCGTCGTCTTCTCCGACTACCAGTGCCCCTACTGCAAGAAGCTCGACGACACGCTCGCGGCCCTGCAGGTTCAATACGGCAACGACCTGCGGATCGTCTGGCGGCAGATGCCCTTGCCGATGCACGCTCAGGCCCGACTCGCCGCCAAAGCGGCGTTGGCCGCCCACGCGCAAGGGGCCTTCGTCCCGATGCACGAGTGGCTCTTCGCCAACCAACGCAACTTGTCCACGGAGACGATCGAGAACGAGGCCGCCCAGCTCGGCCTCGATCTCGTCCGCTTCCGCGCCGACCTCGGCGGCGACTGGCTCGAGAATCGGATCAAGAGCGACGAAGACTTCGCCAAGCACGTCCACGTGACCGGCACGCCAGGCTTCTTCATCAACGGCCGCAAGGTCTCGGGCGCGCAGCCAGCCGAAACGATCAGCGCGACGATCGACGAAGAGCTACAGCTCGGCCGCGAACTCGTTGCGGCCGGCTCGGGCTCGCTCGAGGTCTGGGCTCGGATCCTCGCCGTCTCCGACCCCGATCCCGCCGCCCCGGCGCCCAAGACCACCACGTCCAGCGGACCCGACTCGAGCAAACGCTACGCCGTCGACCTCAAGGGCGTCGCCCACCGCGGGGCCAAGAAGCCCAAGGTCGAGATCCTGATGTGTGGCGACTTCGACTGCCCCTTCAGCGCGAAGTCGGTCGCCACGCTCGCGCAGCTCGAGAAGGACAACAAGGGCAAGCTCGGCGTCGCCTACCGCCATTTCCCGCTCCCCATGCACCCCAAGGCCCGGGCTGCGCATCGAGCCGCGATCGCGGCCGAGCGTCAGGGCCAGTTCTGGGCGATGTGGGAGCTGCTCTACACCAATCAGCAAGCCCGCTCGCCCGCCGAGCTCGAGGGCTTCGCCAGCCAGCTCGGCCTCGACCTCGATCAGTTCCGCAAGGACATCGCCGACCCCGACGTCGACGCCCAGATCGAGGCCGACATCAGCGCCTGCAAGGCGCTCGACACCAACGCGACGCCGACCTTCTTCCTCAACGGCCGGCCCCTGCTCGGTGCCCAAGCGATCGAGAAATTCCAAGCCCTCATCGACGAAGAGAAGGCCGGCAAGGGTCCGCCCGCGGCCGCCAAGCCCTGACATGGTCGAGCGCAGCCAGACCCATCGCGGCTTCGCCTTGGGCGTGTTGCTCAACGCGGGCTTCGTGGTCGCCGAGTTCATCGCCGGGACCCAGGCCGACTCGGTCGCGCTGGTCGCCGACGCGGCCCACAACCTCGGCGACGTGGCCGGGCTGATCTTGGCTTGGGGCGCTGCGCTCTTGGCCACGCGCGCGCCGACCAAGCGCAGGACCTACGGCTGGCGAAAATCGACCATCCTCGCCGCGCTGGCGAACGCGTTGCTCTTGATCGGCGCCACCGGTGCGCTGGCCTGGGAGGCGATCGGTCGCTTGGCCGAGCCGCCGCACGCCCAGGGCCTCACGATGATCATCGTCGCCGCGATCGGTGTGGTCATCAACGGCCTGTCGGCGTGGATCCTGCTGCGAAGCGGTCACTCGCATCACCACGGTCACGATCACGATCACGATCACGACCACCATCACGATCACGACCACCATCATGAGGGCCAGCCCGACATCAACCTGCGCGCGGCCTTTCAGCACATGCTCGCCGACGCGGCGGTGTCGTTGGGCGTGGTGCTCGCGGGTGTGGTCCTGCTGCTGACCCAGTGGACGTGGATCGATCCCGTGGTCAGCTTGCTGATCGCCCTGGTCATCGTCGCCAGCACCTGGTCGCTGCTGCGCGAGTCCTTGGCGCTGACGCTCGACGCCGTGCCCGAGCACATCCAGATCGACGCGGTTCGCAAGTTCTTGAGCGAGCGACCCGGCGTGGTCGGAGTCCACGACCTTCATGTCTGGGCGCTCGGCTCGAGCGAGGTCGCCTTGACCGCGCACCTCGTGCTCGATCGAGCCAGCGCCGACTTCTTGAGCGAGACCGAGACGACCTTGCACGATCGCTTCGGCATCGATCAC
>JAMHUH010001015.1:0-2640 GCA_035904925.1 Nannocystaceae bacterium | reverse complement strand
TTGTTCTTCTGACCGAGCCTCGCACATGACGAACTCCAGCAACTTCACTCGTCGCCGCCTTCTGGGCGGCATGCTCGGCGCCGGTGCGCTCGGGCTCGGTGGCGCCGCGACCTTCGGACTTCGACCGGGCGTCGCCCGCTCGGGCAACGACCCGCGCGCGGGCGAAGACCCCGGCCTCGGCGAGCGCAAGCTGCTCTTCGTGGTCTGTGCGACCGGCGGCGGCAACATCGTCGACAGCTTCTTGCCCGTGCTCGACAGCGAGGTCACGACCGGCGATCCGAGC
This sequence comes from Nannocystaceae bacterium, assembly GCA_035904925.1. Classification (GTDB taxonomy): domain Bacteria; phylum Myxococcota_A; class Polyangia; order Nannocystales; family Nannocystaceae; genus Plesiocystis. Next base: position 2,357 of record JAMHUH010001015.1, on the reverse strand, counting down.
ACGCTCGACGTCTACCCCGAGTCGCTGATCGTCCAGCCGCCGGGCAGCAACATCCGCTGTGTCGGCAACCTCGCCAACTACAGCTACTTCACCAGCAACTTCTCGATGCAGACCTTGCTGGCCAACCACTACGCCGACATGGTCGTGCTCGGGCACGAGTGCACCAGCGTCAACCACACCGTCGCGCAGAAGCGGGCGACGACCGGCGCAGGCGTCAACTTCGGGCGCACGATCATGGAGGCCCAGGCCGAGCGGCACGGCTCCGGCATGCTGCTGCCCAACACCAACATGGCCAGCGGTGGCTACATCGCCGCCGGTGACGACCCCGATCTCCCGCGCTGGGCTCGGGCCGAGCTGATCGCCGATCCCCTGATGTTCGCGGCCGCGACCCACGGTCGGCGCGGCGTCGCGGGGGCGCCCGAGGCCGCCCTGGTCGACCGCGCCAGGAAGATCCGCGGCCAGCTCGAGCAGGCCTCGCCCTTCGGCCAGACCTTCGCCGAGAGCCCGCTGCGCAAGCAGTACCTCGATCAGCGCGACGTCTCGCAGCCGGCGATCGAGGCCGCCGACTTGATCAGCAAGCTGATGCTGGTCCCGCAGGCCAACCTGCCCGCGCAGTACGGGCTCGAGGCCTCGCCGCTGATCGATCCGATCCGCGAGGCCTTCCCGCTGCTCTACTCCGACGCCTGGGAGGCCCGCGCCGCGCTGGCCTTCGCGCTGGCCTACTTCGGGGTCTCGTGCAGCATCAGCGTTGGCCTCGACTTCGACCCGGTCGCCGTCGGCAACACCCTGATCTCGACCCCGCTCGCGTTCGACTACTCGCACAACGATCACCGCGTCGCGCAGAACCTGATGTGGGGCCGGACCTCGCGCCTCGTCGACGGGCTCATCACCCTGCTCAAGACCTTCGACTACCTGGGCGATCCGGCGCTGGGCAAGATGTGGGATCGCAGCTTGATCTACGTTGCGACCGACTTTGGCCGCGAGAAGATTCGGCCCGGCAACGCGAGCTCGTGGAGCACGGGCCATCACCTCAACAACGGGGCGTTGTTGGTCTCGCCTCTGTTGAAGGGCAACGCGGTCTACGGCGGGGTCGACCCCAACACGCTGCTCACCTATGGCTTCGATCGGGCCACCGGCGCGCCGGATCCAGGGGTGATCATGCGCGAGGGCGATGTCTACAGCGCGGTCGCTTCGGCGCTCGGGATCGAGTTTGCCGGGCGGCGGGACATGTCGGCGATGGTCCGGGCTTAGGTCAGGTCCACACGCGTTGGAGCGCGAAGCCGACCAGCTCGCCGCTCGTGCGGTCGATGCCGCCGATCAGGTGCACGGCCAACACCGATTCTCGCGGCGACGAGTGAAGCGCGACGATCGTGGGTTGATCGAGGGTGCGGCGCAGCGTCGCGAGCACCGCCGCGCCGGGGAGCTCGTAGCTCCAGCTCGTCCGGGCGTGCGGGGTGGCGCGGTCGAGCCAGGCGCCGGTGCTGCCGTGGAGGTTGTCGACGATCGCGTCGAGCTCGAGCGTCTCGATCCAGCCACGGGTCGGGTCTTCGGGCACGAGGCGACCTTCTTCTTCGACTTCTTCGCCGCCATCCTCGATCCAGACCTCGGCGCTCTCGCGGATGAGTTCGGTGATCTGCGTGTTCTCGCGGGCATGGTCGAGCAAGGCGGCTTGGATGTCCTTGTCGCTGCGCAGCGGCCGAGTGAACTCGTGGAGGAGGCCGGGGCCGCTCTCGTTGCCGGCCCAGCTGAGATCGATCTCGCGTTCGCGTAGGTCGGCGAGCCAGGCTCGGAGGTCGCTGGGCTCGCGTGCTTCGACGAGGTCGATGATCAGCGCGGCGGCTTCGGCTGGGGCGGGGCGCTTGCGGAGGAGCTTGGCGAGGCGCGACGGCTCGGGGGGTTGGGGGACATCGAGGATTTGATCGAGCAGCGCTTGGCGATCGGCGAGGGTCGGATCGGGGCTGCGGGCTGCGCCTGCGATGGCCACGAAGCGCGCGGCTTGGTTGGGTTCGACCTTGGCGATGTGCTTGGCAGCGAGGGCTGCGAGCTCGCGGGGGGCGTCTGGGGTCGTCGGCTCGAGTGGTAGGCCGTTGGCGTAGAGGCTGTCGCCGGCGAGCCAGAGGACGCCGTCGGCCCAGAGCGCGGCGACGCGCGTGCCGAGGGTGTCGATGATCCAGGCTTCGCGTTCGGCGTCGGGATGAGCGGAGCGCAGCGGATTGCTTCGTTTTGGCGCGGCGGGGCCGAGTACAGCGAAGCTCGCGTGGGGTCGCAGCATCGGCGCGACGCTACCATGGGGATCCCTCGCGGAGGCTGACTCGGGGGATCCTTCGCGGATGATCGCGGCTTCGATGAGCAGGCTC
>JAMHUH010001014.1:0-2732 GCA_035904925.1 Nannocystaceae bacterium | reverse complement strand
GCCTCGGCTTCATCGTCGAAGCCCTGCCGATGACCTTCTCGAGCAGCGACCGGACCGTCATCCGCTTCACCAAGTTCGGCGGCAACGGCCCCTTGATGGTCGACATCTTGATCGTCGAAGATCGCCCCGATGCGGCGTGGGAGACACGCTCGCTAATCCCCTTCGAAAGTGGGAGCATCAGCGTCGTCTCCCGCCACGGCTTGGTCTCGCTCAAGTTGCTCGCCGGTCGGCCTCAAGACTTGGCCGACATCCAGCGGCTCACGGAGACCGACGATGGTTGACATGAGCGCAGAGGCGGTCAGCGCGAGGCTCCGGCGAGCGTGCGAGCTCGGCCAGAGCGAAGCGCCCGCGCCGAAGGTGCCGATGGACGCCGCGTCCGTGACCGCGAGGCTGAAGTCGGCGTCGGAGCTGCGTGACCTGTGCTTGCGCTTGGCCAAGCTCGCGCCGCCGCCTTAGCCCGGCTTCACATGTTGCGGCGGTACTCGCCGCCGACCTCGAAGAGCTTGCGCGAGATCTGGCCCAACGAGCAGACCCGCGCGGCGTCCATCAAGCACTCGAAGATGTTGCCGCCGGCGAGGGCGACCCGCTCGAGCTCGGCCAGCGCCTGCCCGCTCTTGTCCGCGTTGCGGGCCTGAAACGCGCGCAGCCGGTCGATCTGAGCGTTCTTCTCGTCGCCGCTGGCCCTCGTCAGCTCGAGATCGTTGGCTTCGTCGTCGCCGCTGCGCTCGCTGTTGACGAAGGTGTTGACGCCGACGATCGGCAGCTCGCCGGTGTGCTTGAGGGTCTCGTACTTGAGGCTCTCGTCTTGGATCTTGCCGCGCTGATACTGGCGCTCCATCGCCCCGAGCACGCCGCCGCGCTCGTCGAGGCGCAGGAATTCTTCGAGCACGGCCTCTTCGACCAGCTCGGTCAGCTCGTCGATCACGTAGCTGCCTTGCAGCGGGTTCTCGGTCTTGGCCAAGCCTTGCTCCTTGGTGATGATCAGCTGGATCGCCATGGCCCGACGGACGCTGGCCTCGGTCGGGGTCGTGATCGCTTCGTCGTAGGCGTTGGTGTGGAGGCTGTTGCAGTGATCGTAGTAGGCGAACAAGGCCTGCAAGGTCGTGCGGATGTCGTTGAAGTCGATCTCCATCGCGTGCAGCGAGCGGCCGCTGGTCTGGATGTGATACTTGAACTTCTGCGAGCGCTCGTCGCCGTGGTAGAGGTCGCGCAGCGCGATCGCCCAGATCCGCCGCGCGACCCGGCCGATCACCGTGTACTCGGCGTCGAGCCCGTTCGAGAAGAAGAACGAGAGGTTGCGGGCGAACTCGTCGACCGCCATGCCGCGCGAGCGGTAGTACTCGACGTAGGTGAAGCCGTTGGCGAGCGTGAACGCGAGCTGGGAGATCGGGTTGGCCCCGGCCTCGGCGATGTGATAGCCGCTGATCGAGACCGAGTAGTAGTTCTGGACCCGCTTGCGGACGAAGTACTCTTGGATGTCGCCCATCATGCGCAGGGCGAATTCGATCGAGAAGATGCAGGTGTTCTGGCCCTGGTCTTCCTTGAGGATGTCGGCCTGGACGGTGCCCCGGACCTGGCGCAGCGCGTGGTCGCGGAGCGCCTGCCACTCGTCGGGGCTGGGCGAGCGACCCTCGCGGGCGACGAAGGCCTCGCTCTGCTGATCGATCGCGGCGTTCATGTAGAAGGCCAAGATGATCGGCGCGGGCCCGTTGATGGTCATCGAGACCGACACGTTCGGCGCGCACAGATCGAAGCCGGCGTAGAGCTCCTTGGTGTCGTCGAGCGTGCAGACCGAGACCCCGCTCTCGCCGATCTTGCCCCACACGTCCGGCCGCTCCTCGGGGTCCCAGCCGTAGAGCGTGACCGAGTCGAAGGCGGTCGAGAGCCGCTTGGCCGGCTCGCCCTCGCTCAAGAAGCGGAAGCGCTCGTTGGTCCGCGCGGGCCCGCCCTCGCCAGCGAACATCCGCTTGGGATCCTCGCCCTCGCGCTTGAAGGGGAACACGCCGCCGGTGAAGGGGAAGTGACCGGGCGGGGCCTCGAGCAGCATGTAGCGCAGCGTCGCGCCGGGCTCGTCGTCCTGCGGCAGCGCGACCCGAGAGATCCGGCTGTCGGAGAGCGTGGTGAAGTGGGTCGAGTAGCGGACCTCCGACTTGCGGATCGCGATCACGTACTCCTCGGCCGCGTAGCCGCGGCGCAGCTCGGGCAGCAGCGCGAGCGCCTTGCGGCTCTCACCGTCGAGCTTGGTCTCGGCCGCCGCGATCGCTTCGTCGAGCCAGGCCAGGCCCTCGGCCTCGCGCGCGCGAGCGATCGCCCGAGTCGCGCGCAGGTGCTCGAGCTCGCGGGCGATCGCGATCTGCTGGCGAACCCGGGTCTTGTAGCCGCGCACGGTTCGGGCGACCTCGGCCAGGTAATGAACGCGCTCGCCCGGGATGATGTCGCGGGTGTCCGAGGCGATCGCTTGCTGCTCGAGCGGGACCTTGCAGACCCACTGCGGAGCCGCGAGCGTGCTGAGCTGGACGCAGAGCGCCGCATAGAGGCCGTTGACGCCGCTGTCGTTGAAGCGGCTGGCGACGGTGCCGAACACCGGCAGCTGCTCGTCGGCGACGTCGAAGGCCTTGCGGTTGCGTCGGACCTGCTTGCGAACGTCTCGCAGCGCGTCCTTGCTGCCCTTGTGCTCGAACTTGTTGATCGCGATCAGCTGCGCGAGGTCCAGCATCTCGATCTTCTCGAGC
>JAMHUH010001013.1:0-21338 GCA_035904925.1 Nannocystaceae bacterium | reverse complement strand
CGGGAGCGCGACCCTCCGCGTACAGCCGCGCAGACCTCCGCCAACACGAGAACACTCAAACCCCAGAAAATGGATTACCCGCGAGATCTCCAATTGACCCACCCGCGCCCCTCGAAGGGGTCCGCCCCGCCCGCTCACGTCGACGTCGAGGCTCGCGCAGATCCTTCGGCAAAAAATCATGCGCAAACCCGACGCTGAAATAATAAGTCCGAGGCCGCTGCGCCAAGATCCCGGCGTTCCGATCATCCGTCCGCGAGATGTACAAGACATTCCCGACGTTCTTGATCCCACCGGTGAACTCCAACCTCCATCCACGTGGCAGCGGGGTCTGCATTCGCGCCCACACGTTGACCAGCGTATACGCGGGGATCGGTCCATAGGCGGCGGTGTCCTTGTCTTCCTCTTCGCGGTTTTGATAATCGGTGTATTGCTTGCCATTGTATTCGACGTCCGCCCCGAATTTGAGGCCAAAGTCGAATTCATAGGCGCCGCCGCCCCAAGCTTCGTGGGCCGGGTACCAGGGCATCTTGTTGCCGGTGATCGCCTGGCCACGCATATAGCTGTCGGTCCAGCCGTAGCCGGCGTAGAATTGCAGCTCGCCCGGGATGTCCCAGACCTCGCTGGGATACCACTCGAGCTCGCTCTCGACCCCCCACAAGAAGATCTTGGGGATCACGTCGAAGCTCTCTTCGCCGACGTCGATGAAGTTGGTGAAGTCCTTGTACCAGACCGTGCTCTCGCCATAGACGCCGCCGAGCTCGAGCAGCTTGAGCCCGAACTCGAGCGAATTCGAAGTCTCGGGCGCGAGCTGCTTGGCGCTCGGGGCGACGGTGATCTGGAGGTATTGGGGCGGGCCGAAGGAGCGGCCGTAGCTCAGGAAGAGCGACAATTCGTCGATCGGGGCGTACCAGATCGAGGCGGCGGGCAGCGGGGCCCAATAGTTGCGCCGGACGCCGAGATCCTCGAGGTTCGAGCGCCGCGCGATCTGGATGTATTCGAGCCGGACGCCGGCGTCGAGGACCAGATCGCCGCCGAGGAACATCAGCTTTTCGTCGACATAGCCGGCGTAGGCGAGGGTCCGGGCGTCGTCGTCTCCGGTCTTCAGCCGGCCGCCGACGTCTTCGATGTAGGTGTACATCTTGGCCTGTTCGTAGGCCACGCGGGCGCCGATCGAGAGTTGGTGGGAGAAGTCGATCGGCGGATGATCCCAGCGCATCGTCCAGCGCGGTTCGAAGCCGGTCACGTCGTAGGTGCGCGGGCGGATCTGGAATTCGTCGACCAAGCTGCGATCGAGCGCGGTGTTCGAGGCCAAGAGGGTGCTGCGGTAGCTGTGCGCGTACCAGCCGGCAATGTCGACGTCCTGGCGATCGCTGGGCTGCCAATCGAGCTTGAGCGAGGTCCCGACTCGCTGGCCGCGAAAGTGATCGAAGGGGCGCAGGCTCTGAAAGGGGTCCTCGTCGAATTGGGCTCGGTTGAGCCCGCCCGGCAGCTCGCTGTCCTCCCAAAAGCCATGGGTCAGCGAGCCGAGCTTTAGTCGGTTGTTGATGGTGTATTCGAATTTGGCGATCCCGCCGTGGACCTTTTTGTCGCTGTGCTCGCGCCAGCTCCTGCCGAAGCGCGGCGCATACTCGAGGTACATGCCAAAGCGGCCATGGGTGGCCCCGTAGGCGCCGCCGAGCGAGGCGTCGAGGTTCGAGTCGCCCTGGCCGAAGAGCGCGATCGAGGGGTACTTGGGGATCGGGTTGGACTTGAGGTTGAACACCCCGCCCGAGGTCTGCGGGCCGTAGCGAGCGGTCGCGCCTCCGCGGACCACGTCGATCTCGCTGATCGAGAAGAGCGAGAGCGGAAAGAGGCTCAGCTGCGGCTGGCCGTAGGGCGCGGGCGCGATCGGGATCTCGTCGAGCAGCACGGTCGCGCGCGAGCTCAGGCGCGGGCTGACGCCGCGCACCCCGACGTTGAGCTTGGTGTCCTGGCTGCCGAGGCCCGAGTTGCCGTCGACCGAGCGCACGCCCGGCGCACGCTTGAGCGCCTCGCCGACGCTGGTCGCCCCGAACGAGCGCATCTGCTCTTTGCTGACCACCGTGCGCCCGCCCGGGTGCTCGAACACGTCGATCGCCTTGGCTTTGCCGAGCGCGCTGGCGTCGACGACGATCTCCCGGACCTCGACGGGGTCCTCTTCGAGGATGTCGTCGTCGACCGGGATCTCGTCGTCGTCGATGGCGGGTTCGGGCTCCGGTTCGGGTTCGGGCTCCGGCTCCGGCTCGAGCACGCGACCGGGCTCGCCGGCGACGATCTCGATCGGCGCGAACTCGTCGCTCGGCCGGGGGATCTCGCTCGGTGGTGCCAGCAGCAGCCACAGGTGCAAGGACAGGCTCATGCTCCGGACGCAGCGGCGGGCACGGTGACCTCGGTCGCGCCGCGCAGGCGCAGGCCCTGCTCGGGGAAGAGCGGGCCGAGGTCGTCGACGAGCTCGACGGTCCGCACGACTTCGTCGATCCGGTAGACCTTGCCGAGCACGCTGAGCCCGTAGAGCTCACCGCCGATCCGGGCGAGGCCCTCGATCTCGTCGCCGCGCACGACCTGATCGTCGAACACGTTGTCGGGCTCGCTCTGGCTGATCTCGCCCGGCTCGGGCACCGCACACGAGGCCAGCTCGTTGCGCGAGAGCGGCATGATCGTGGCGTCCTCGCTGCGCAGCCAGGCCGAGGCGCCCTCGCCTTCGCGCTGCTCGACCACGTCACCGGCGACGCCGACCTTGGAGCCGAAGCTGCACCAGGGCTCGCAGACGACGTCGCAGGCGTAGTAGAAGGGATCTTGCGAGACGTCGCTGGGCTGCACGCAGTGGCCTTGCGCGAGCACGTCGAGGTCGACGCGCAGCAGCGAGCCCTCGGTGACCAGGCCTTTGCTGCCGGCCCCGCGCACGCCGATCAGCAGCTCGTTGTCGGCGAAGCCGAGCCCGCTGACGGCCTCGAACCAGTAGCAAGGATCGGTGCTCGGGCTCTCGGCCGCGCCCGGCGGGACCACCCAGCGCTCGACCCCGATCGCGTTGCTGGTCTGGTTCCAGTCGAGCACGTCGAGCTTGGAGATCGACCACTCGTCGTTGAGCGTGTCGAAGGTGGCCGCCCACAAGCCATGCTCGGGATCCCAGGCGAGATCGCGGACCACGAACTTGCGCAGGCTGCCGTCGCTGACCGAGACCGCGCCGAGGCGATCGTCGAGGATCAGGTGACCGAGCTCGACCACGCGGCAGGCGTTGCCCCCATCGGCGCAGGTCTTGTTCGGGTCGTAGAGGTAGAGGCCGTTGCCGATGAAGGTGCCCGGCTCGTCGAGCTGGATGTGGCTCTGAAACGACGAGCCCTCGTCGGAGAGCCGGGCGTTGACGAACAAGATCAGCTCGCCCTCGAGCGGATGACTCTGCGCGCACTCGCTGTCGATGCAGGGCGCGTCGCCGCTCGCGGATCCCTCGTCGCCGTCCGAAGGCAGATCGAGCGCGACGCAGCCGGTGACCAAGGGCAGCGCCGCGAGACCCCCGCGAATTCGGCAAATGAAAGTCGCTTTCATTTCATGGGATTCTTCGATCAGGTTCGGGGCGGCGTCAAGTCGGCTCGCACACACGGCCTGGCTCACATCTGTCGACCCGGGCGGGGCGCCGCGGACACCGCTTTGCGCTTGGAACTGAAAGCTGATTTCATCGAGTCGGAGATCGTCGTGCCGCTCGCGCGTGCGATCCTGCGCGACGTGACACGCCTCGCCCGGATCTCGCTCGCCTCGATGTTGCTCGCGGGCTGCGGCACCGAGCCCAAGTCGGCCGAGCCTGCGCACGATCCACCCGCCACCCAGCCCGCGCCGCTCGAGCCCACGGCCGAGGCGCCCAAGGTCGAGGCGCCCGATCCTGCTGTCGTCGCGCTGGTCGATCGCGTCGACCCCAAGCGCTACGCCGCCGACCTCGAGTTCGTCGCGGCCGAGCGTCCGCCTGGTTCACCGCATTGGCAGGCCGTGCAAGACCGCTGCGCCACGAGCTTGAGCGAGGCCGGGTTCACGGTCGAGCGGCACGTGTCCGAGCTCGGGGGCACCAACGTGATCGGCACCCTGCTCGGCAGCTCGCCCGAGCTGCCGGCGATCGTCGTCGGGGCCCACTACGATCACATCCCCGGCTGCGCGGGCGCGGACGACAACGGCTCGGGCGTCGCTGCGGTGCTCGAGCTCGCGCGGGTGCTCGGCAAGCCCGAGCCGGCCTGGCCGCGGACCTTGGTGATCGCCTGTTGGGACAACGAGGAGCTCGGGCTCTACGGGTCGCAGGCCTGGGTCGACGACGCGATCGCCAAGGGCACCAAGATCTCGCTCTACTTCAACTTCGACGCGATGGGCTACGCCGACCACACGCCCAAGAGTCAGAAGCTGCCCGAGGGCGTCGACTTGTTGTTCAGCAAGCAGCTCGCCGCGCTCGCGGCCAACGACTACCGGGCCGACTTCATCGCCGTGCTCGCGGACGAGAGCGCCAGCGCGATCGCCCAGCGCGTCGTCGCCCACGCCGAGCGGATCGAGCTGCCCGCGGCGATCCTGGCCATCCCGGCGGCGATGAAGAACGAGCCGCTGCTGGCCGATCTACGCCGCTCCGACCACGCCAGCTTCTGGGCCCACGACATCCCGGCGGTGTTCTTGTCGGACACCGCCGAGTTTCGGACCGACACCTATCACTGCGTGGGTCGGCCCGACACGGCGGACACGATCGACGTCGCGTTCGCCACGTCGGTCGTGCGCGCCAGCGCCGGAGCCCTGGCCGAGGCCCTGCTCGATCAGTCCCAGCCGAGCGCGGGATAGTCGGTGTAGCCCTTGCTCTCGCCACCGTAGAAGGTGCTCGGGTCGGGGTCGAGCAGCGGCGCGCCGCGACGGATCCGCTCGGGCAGATCGGGGTTGGCCAAGAAGAGCCGCGCGAACACGATCCCGTCGGCGTGGCCACCCTCGAGCCGCGCGCGGGCGTTGGCCGGATCGTAGCCGCCGTTGGCGAGGTAGCGGCCCTCGAAGCTCGCGCGCAGCTTGGCGTGCAGCTCGCTGGGCTCGGCCGGTCGCTTGTCGGAGGGGCCGAAGTACTCGAGCACGTCGATGAAGCTGACGCCGAGCCGGTTGGCCTCGCCGATCAGCGCGCCGTAGAGCGCGGGCGCGTCCGACTCGCCGCAGCCGTTCATGCCCATCGCCGGCGAGATCCGGAGGCCGACTCGATCGCCGCCCCAGACCCCGACGATCGCCTCGAGGATCTCGACGCTGAAGCGGATCCGGTTGGTCACGCTGCCGCCGTAGTTGTCGCCGCGCTGGTTGGCCTGGTCGCTGAGGAATTGATGGGGAAGGTAGCCGTTGGCCCCGTGCAGCTCGACGCCGTCGAAGCCGGCCTGCTTGGCCAGCTCGGCGCCGCGGCGGAACTGATCGACGATCTGCCCGACCTCGCGGGTCTCGAGCGCGCGCGGGGTCGAGGTCGCGGCAAAGGGATCGGCCCCGCCCAAGAAGATCTTGGCGTCGGCGTTGATCGCCGAGGGGGCCAGCGGCGCCTCGCCCTCGTGGAAGTCGACATGCGACATCCGGCCGACGTGCCACAGCTGCAAGCTGATCCGGCCGCCGTTGGCGTGGACCGCCTCGGTCACGCGCTGCCAACCCGCGACCTGCTCGTCGCTGTGAATGCCGGGCGTGAACGCGTAGCCCTTGCCGCGCGGATCGACCTGCGTCGCCTCGCTGATGATCAACCCCGCGCTCGCACGCTGGGCGTAGTAGCGGGCGTTGAGCTCGTTCGGCACGTCGCCCGGCTGGGTCGAGCGCGAGCGGGTCATCGGCGACATGACCACACGGTTGGGGAGGGTCAGAGGGCCGAGCGCGAGCGGGGTCAAGAGCGGGTTGGTCATGCTCACGCCCGGTACGGAGCGGCGCGCGAGCCGTTACCGGGGCTCGGGGATCTCACCCCAATCAGGCAGCGCCGTCTCGAAGTGGAGCGGCGCGGCGCTGCTCGGGTGCTCGAGGTCGAGCTGCCAGGCGTGCAGCAGGAGCCGACCGTGGGGATCCCGCTCGTCCTCTTCCTCCTCGTGACGATCGTCGTCGTCCCCGAGTCGACCGCCGGGGCCATAGCGATGATCGCCGACGATCGGAAACCCGATCGAGGCCACGTGGGCGCGGATCTGGTGGGTTCGACCGGTCTCGAGCTCGGCGTCCCAGAGGTGCTCGACGCGGCCCTCGCCCAGCTCGATCCGCGCGACGTGGCGCAGGTGGGTGATCGCCGGGATCGAGTCTTGGCCGCCGAGGGTGCCGAGCTGGACCCCGCCGCCGCGCAGACGGATCAGCGGCGTGTCGATCGTGATCGCGCTCGGGGCCACCTTGGCGGGCTCGAGCGCGTGCGTGCGCAGGCGATAGCGACGGCCCATCCGATGCTCGCGGAATTGTTGATGCAGCGACTTGTTGGCGACGCTGCGGATCGTGAACAAGACCAGGCCCGAGGCCCCGCGATCGAGGCGGTGGACGACGCCGACATAAGGCCGGGCGACGCCCTCGCGCTCGAGCTGGTTGACCAAGGCCTCGCTCAGACAGCCGACCGAGGTCTCGAGCACCGCCGCGACCGGGACGCCCGCGGGCTTGTCGACGACCACGAAGTCGCGCTCGCGATGCACGAACACCAGCTTGGCGGGATCGAGGGGCTCGGCCTCGAGCGCCTCGCGGTAGACGGTGATCCGCTCGCCCGGCGCGACCAAGACCTGCGGAAGTCGGATCCGCAAGCGGTTGACGTAGACGCCACCGCGGCGGATCAGCTCGGCGCACTGCTGGCGATCGAGGTCGCGCATGCGTCGGATCAAGAGCGCGCGCAGGGTCAGACCCTGCTCGACCGGGATCACGCGAAAGCGACTGGGCTTGCTGGCCATGACTCTCAGGACTGACTCGCGCGCAGACGGGTCGCGAGCTCGCGGACCTCGGCGGCGCTGAGCCGGGTGACGTTGCCACAGAAGTTGCAGCGGACCTCGGTGGTCTCCTGCTCGCTGGCCAAGGCCTCGAGGTCGCTGGCGCCGAGGGTCGAGAGCACGCTCAGCGCTCGCGCGGGCCCGCAGGGGCAGTGGAAGACGACCGGGTACTCGAGCATCCGGCGAAAATCTTCGCCGCCGAGCGCGAAGCCGACCAGCTGCGCGAGCGAGCGCTCGTGGTCGAGCAGATCACCGAGCACACCCGGGACCAGGCGCTCGCGGACCTCGCCGATCAGCTCGGGCGGGCTGCCGGGGAAGCTCTGCGCCAGCACACCGGCGGCGCGCAGGACCTCGCCATGGCGGTCGAGCACGACCTCGCAGCGGAGCGCCGAGGGCAGCTGCTCGCTGCGATCGAGGTAGTCCTCGAGGTCCTCGTCGATCTCGCCGCTGACGAGCTCGACCATGCCTTGATAGCCCTGGCCGAGCCCGAGATCGCGGGTGACGATCAAGTCGCCTCGACTCCCGAGCAGGCCCGCGGTCCGCGGTCGCGCGCCGTCGGCATCGAGGCGCAAGGCCGGATGATCGCTGGCCAGGGCGTGCTCGAGGCAGGCGCGAACCTTGCCGTCGCCGTGCGCGTCGACCAGCAGGTTGCCGGCCGCACCATCGCCCGCGAATTGGATCCGCAGCCGCTCTTTGGTCTGCTTGGCCAAGGTCGCGAGCAGCACGCCCGAGGTCAGCCCGCGGGCGATCGCCACGGCCGCGAGCCCGCGCGCGTGCTGGCGCCGACAGGCCTCGCGCGTGGCCTGTGTGGTGATCGCCGCGACCACGCGGATGGTCTCGGCCTCGTTGATCGCGCGCAGCACGGCGTCCATGAGCGATCGAGGATACACCCGGACGCTTCAAGGACCGAGCACGGTCAGCTCGACGGGGATCACGAACACCTCGCCCGCGCGCTGAACCTTCACGCCGACGCTCTCACCCGGTTCGAATCGATCGAGCGCGTTGAACAGGTCGTCGTAGTTGCGGACCACTTCGTCCTCGATCCCGACGATCACGTCGCCGAGCACGACCTGGTCACCTTCGATCTTCAAGCCGTGCAGCCCGGCCTTGGCCGCTGGGCCCTCGACTTGAACCTCGCGGATCGCCACGCCCTCGATGCCCGCGCGGCGAGCGATGTGGTCGCCGACGATGTCGATGCCCAACGCGGCCCGACGCGGGGCGCCGAACTGGATGATCTGCGGGACCAAGCGGCGGATGGTCGAGACCGGGACCGCGAAGCCGATCCCGGCCGAGGTCCCGGTCTTCGAGAAGATCATCGTGTTCATGCCGATCAGTCGCCCGGCCGAGTCGAGCAGCGGCCCGCCGCTGTTGCCGGGGTTGATCGAGGCGTCGGTCTGGATCATGTCGCGGATGCTGACGCCGCCGAAGCCGACGACCTCGCGGTCGAGCGCGCTCACGACCCCGACCGTCAGCGAGTGATCGAGGCCAAAGGGGTTGCCGATCGCCAGCGCCTTTTGCCCGACGACCAAGGGCTGCTCGGGTGGGGGCAGGGTCAGGGGCCTCAGCTCGCGATCCTTGCCCTCGATCTGCAGGACCGCGATGTCGCGCTTGGGGTCGCCGCCGACGAGCCGGGCCGCGTAGACCTTGCCGTCGTCGAGCGTGACCGTGAAGCTCTGGCCCTGCGCGACGACGTGGAAGTTGGTGACGACGTGGCCCTCGGCGTCCCAGATGAAGCCGCTACCGGAGCCGGCGGGGATCTGGTCGACGCTGGCGGTGAAGCGGTTGCGGACCGCCTGCGACTGGGTCACGAACACGGTCGCCGGGCCGGCGGCCTCGAACACGGCGATGGTGTTGCGCTCGTCTTCGATCCCGGCCCCGGGTGAGGGCGGCTGGACGGGCGGGGGTGCGGGCGGAGGCTCGGCGGGGGCGATCTCGGGCGAGGCCGGCTCGGGCTCGGGGGTCACGACCAGCTCGATCGGCGCGGGCTCGGGCCGAGCATTCGCACGCGCTTCGGGGGTCGGATCGCCGCTCGCTCGATCACAGCCGAAGGCCAGCAGGAAGAGCGAGAAGAGCACGATAGCGGGTTGGGACCGCACGATCGCCACCATACCCGACAACGACCCGGGGTGTTCCCGAGCGAACCTGGTATACATGCCGCGCATGAGCGAAGCCGGGCAGCCGCTGCCGCCTTGTCCCCACTGCGGGGCGGCGCACCCCGAAGAGATCCTGCTCTGCCCGGTCACGCATCGCCTGCTCGAGCTCGAGGGCCGGGTGCTCGACCGTCGCTTCCGCTTCGTGCGGATGTTGGGCGAGGGCGGGATGAGCACGGTGTGGATGGCCGAGAACGTGCGGGTCCGCAAGCACGTCGCCATCAAGCTGATGCACCCCGAGTACGCCCGCAACCCGCGGACCTTGCATCGCTTCCAGAACGAGGCGACCGCGGCCGGGCGGATCGGCAACCCGCACATCTGCGACATCCTCGACTTCGGCGAGTCTCCGCTCGGGCCTTACATGGTCATGGAGATGCTCCGCGGGCAGAGCTTCGCGGACCTGCTCGAGAGCCAGGGCCGGATCGATCCGCAGCTCGCGGTGTTGATCATCCGCGAGGCGCTGATCGGGCTCGGGGCCGCGCACGCGGCCGGCATCATCCATCGCGACCTCAAGCCCGAGAACGTGTTCCTGCACGAGCCCGAGCCCGGCCGCATGCTGGTCAAGCTGATGGACTTCGGGATCTCGAAGTTCACCGAGGACACCGGCGGCGGTCGAACCGGGGCCAACGTGATCATGGGGACGCCGGAGTACATGGCGCCCGAGCAGGCGGCCGGAGCCGCCAACGTCGACGCGCGGACCGACATCTGGGCGATGGGCGTGATGCTCTATCGCGCGATCGCGGGCATCGAGCCTTTCAAGGGCAAGACCATGGCCGCGCTCTTGGTCGCGCTCTCGACCGAGACCCAAGCCCCGCTGACCAACTACGTGCCCAACCTGCCGCCCGGGCTGGTCGCGATCGTCGACCGATGCCTGCGCAAGAAGGCCGACGAGCGCTTCGGCAGCTCGGCCGAGCTCTACGAGGCGCTCGCGCCCTACCAGCAGATGGTTGCGAGCGGCGAGCGACCCGTGGCCCCGCCGGTGCCGGTCGATCGGTCGATCTCGATCGCGATCGATCCGATGACGATCGGCAGCATGACCGCGCCCGGGATGACCGCGCCGCCCGGTCATCCCGGCTATCCGAGTCAGTCCATTCAGGGCCAGCAGCCGATTCAGGCTCCGCCCAACCAGTCCTACTCGCAGGCGCCGCCGCATCAAGGTGGGACGGTCGTGGCCGCGCCCGGCCAGGTCAATCCTGCGCTCGCGCCCACGCTCTCGGGCCACCCGCAGAACCAGAACCCAGGCACCGGACCCGGCGTCGCCGAGGGCGCGACCTGGTCGACCGAGCTCGATCCTCGGCTCGGTCCCTCCGAGCAGAGCTGGACGACCAAGCTGCGGACCTTCTCCGACGAAGAGTCCCGGCCCCATGAGCCGCGGCGCAAGTCGGGCTGGGTCGGTTGGGTGATCGGTGTGTCGCTCGCCGGGCTCGTGATCGGTGGCGGCATCTGGGCGTGGAGCGCTGGGCTCTTCTCCGGCGGCGGCAAGACCAAGACCGACACGGCCATCGCGGGTGACGACGAAGGCGATCCGCCCAGCGATCTCCCGGGCGCGGTCGGCAGCACGAGCGGTTCGACCTCCGAGGGTTCGACCTCCGAGGGTTCGACCTCCGAAGGTTCGACCTCCGAGGGCTCGACCTCCGAAGGTTCGACCTCCGAGGGTTCGACCTCCGCGGGCTCGACCTCCGAGAGCTCGACCTCCGGCGAGCCCGCCAGCGGCGACGAGAGCACCACGACTTCGGGTGGTTCGGGCTCGGGTGGTTCGGGCTCGGGCAGCTCCGGTGGTTCGGGCTCGGGCAGCTCCGGCGGTTCGGGCGACGAAGGTGGAAACGACACCGGCGGCGGCTCGAACGAGCCCACGATCCAGCTCAGCAAGCTTCACCGCGCGGGCAGCCTCTACACGCCCAAGGAGCGCGGGCCGGCGGGCACCTACTCGGCCGCGCGAAGCCACTGCTCCAAGCTCAAGAGCAGCAAGAAGTACGGGCTCAATGGCTGGCGCATGGCCACGACCGCCGAGATCCTCGCGTTCAAGGCCAGCGCCGAGAAGCTGCAGTATTGGGGCTCGGAGGTCGAGGGTGCCCAGGCCAAGACGGTCGCGCTCGTCAACGGACGGATCACCACGCGACCGCAATCCGACTCGGGGCCGCGAGCCTTCTGCGTCTCGAAGCGCTGAGCCTCGAGCCGAGCCGCTCGAACCAACGAAAAAGGCCACTCGAACGAGTGGCCTTTTCTTTGGGCGAGGCGTGGGTGGTTGGCGAGGGTTGGTCCTCAGCGACCCGAGCCCACGCGAACCGGAGCGTCGTCCTCGACGACCTGCGTGCCGTCGGCCTCGAACACACCCGTGGTCTCGACCGTCGCGCCGAGCAAGGGCATGTCGGTCGACGAGGCGTCGGTGTAGCGCTGGGTGCGGTTCTCGACGGTCCAGTCCATGTTGCCGCGCATCCAGTACTCCATCAGCTTGACGTAGTAGGCGGCGCCGCGATCGTAGCGGAGCGTCTCGCGGATCGACTGCCGAGCCGAGTGGAAGTCGCGGATGACCTCGGTGTGGGTCTCGCAAGCGTGGTGGAAGGCCGACGCCCGGCCGCAGCCCTCGGTCCGCTCGAACACCATGACCAGGTTGGAGCGCTCGCCGGCCAGCCACTCCTTGCGGTACGAGAACAGGTCGTTGATGTACGAGACCGAGAGGATCGACGCGCGCTGCATGGCGCGGAAGGCCGGGTCCGCACGGACCTCGTCCGAGACCGTGAGGCCGCGGGTGATGAGGCCGAGTTCGAAGCAGGGCAGCACGGCGCTGAACTGCAGCCGCATCGCGGCGTAGTCCTCGACGTGGCGGATCGTGCGGATGCTGCGGTTGCGGCTCTCCGCGACCACGCCGTCGAAGTAGTCGCGCATCGACGAGTAGTAGTGGACGAGGTCCGGGGTCCCGGGGCGATCGAGCAGCCGACAGTGGATGTCGATCAGCGCCGCCGCCAGCCCGCAGATCTTGTCGCGGTAGGGGACGCCCTCGGCCAGATCGTCGGGCAGCTCGCCCATGGTCGCGGCCATCAGGTACTCGGTGACCGCGACGGCCATCTCGTAGTTGGTCCCGATCGGCGAGTACTCGCTGTCGACGATGTCGTCGAAGACGAAGAGCATGGTCATGAAGTTGGTCGCGAGCGCGACGTCGTCCCAGTCGTCGTCGCGGTAGACCAGCTGCGCCAGCGCCTCGAAGCCGCCCTTGAGCAGGCCGCGGAAGCCGGGCTCGAAGGGCCCGAGCATGCCCATGTCGACCGTCCACTCGATGTTCTGGTAGCCGAGGTCGTGGCTGCTCTCGCCGCGATCGAAGGGCATGTAGACCGAGCCCACGATCCGCTCATCGCCCGGGTGATCGAACTCGAAGTCGAACTCGATCGGGGTGACCGGCCGGCGCGAGAAGATGTCGATGATGGGCTGCATGGTTTGGCTCCGTCCGTCCGTGGAGGTGCGTGAGTGTCGGTGGAGGGAGGTTGGTGTGGGGCGTGTTGCCCCAGCCGCTCCGTCGCTTGCAGTGTTCATGTACCTCTACCGCTGGAGCTCGGCAAGCGGAAATTTAGTGTCGCTGGAAAAAATCGGTGCTGCGCGATTCCGTATGTAGGTTTGAATCGCATTGTGCACACATGATATATTTGTGTTCTGAGATACTTGAAATTCTGATTTACTAGCAATTCATGATTTTAATGTATCTTAAACTACTAAACACTCTTCATATTTGACGGGGAACGCGCATCATGAGTGTCAGCGTACTTCACGCTTTTCCAGTGTTAGTGGAACGCGAGCGGAAACCGTCCCAACCCGAGTTCACGCCCGCTGGAATTTCACCCTACTTCGGCGCGCGAGACCGACCCTTCATCACACGTCGCCAAATGACCCACACTTCCCGAGGCTACGATCATTTTCGCTCGGAGGGGCGAATCGGCCCACGCGCGCGGCCCGAGCTCGCGACCATCGCCCGAGGTGCCCCTGCTGATCTTGGCGAGCCTGCTCGCTCTCGCGCCGCCGGCCGAGCCCATCGAGCTTCGTCCAGGCTTCATCGCGCTCGCACCGGTCGGCGTCGCGCTGCCGCAGCTCGGGCGAAGCCCCGACACTCGAGTCGCGCGCACGACCTTGCTGCCGAGCTACACCTGGGGCTTCGTCGCGGGGGTCCACTTCCAGCCGCGACCGCGCCTCTTGCTGGGCCTCGGCGGAAGCTTCGATCAGGTGATCTGGTCGTTCCGCGACTACCGACGCGGCGACGAGCTCGGCTCGGCGATGACCGAAGAGCCGATCTGCTTCGCCGGTGACTGCTACGGCTGGAACGAGCGGGTGGTCGGCACGCTGCTGCGGCTCGGCGCCGACTTGCGGATCGGCGCCCTCGGTCCGCGCTGGATGGTCTGGGCTCGCGTGACCCCCCACGTCGCGATCTCGCGGCTGCGCCTCGACTGCAACGACGCGCGCGACCCTGGCTGCGAGCGCAAGCATACGGACGTCGGCCCGGGCCTCGGCGCCGGGATCGGGGCCGCGCTCCGGGTCGTCGGCCATGTCGCGCTCGGGATCGAGGCGAACCTCGATCACGAGTGGCTCGATCAACGCGACGATCCCTTCGAAGCGCTGCGGACCTGGCAGCTCGGGCTGCTCGCTATGTTCTCGTTCTGATGTTCTCGTTCCGAGTCGGGATCAGGACCGGATCGCGTCGACCAAGAACGCGCACTCGGGGATCACCGGCGCGTCGAGCCGACTCGGGTCGAGCCGAGGCGTGCGGGCGACCCAGGCCCGGACCAACAAGCCGAGCTTGCGACCCTTGCTGGTGAAGGCCCGCCCGCGCATCGGGTCGCAAGCCTGCTCGCGGAGGACTCGACCGATGTCGGCGTAAATCAAGCTCGCCGCACGGATCGCCGGGCGACAGTCCCAAGGCAAGACCACGATGCCCGCGTCGGCCCGCCGGTAGTACTCGTCGGCGTGGTCGAGCAGCAACGCGATCACTTCGTGGACCCGCGGATGCTCGGCCGGCGCCCGCACGAACGCGGCCGGATCGATGCCGCGCTCGCGCAGCAAGTCGCCCGGCAGATAGACGCGCCCACGCTGCGCGTCCTCGAGCACGTCGCGCGCGATGTTGGTCAGCTGCATGGCCGCGCCGAGATCACACGCACGGCTGAGCGTCCGCGGAGCTCGGGGGCCCATGAACAAGGTCATGACCACGCCGACCGCCGAGGCCACCCGCGCGCAGTAGCCGAGCAGCTCCGACATCGTCGCGTACTCGCGGCCTTGCGCGTCCCAAGCGAAGCCATCGATCAGCGCGTCGACGATCACCCGCGGCAGCGCGTGCTGCTCGACCACCCGCGCGAACGCCCGATCGACCGGATCGTCGATCGGCGCGCTCGCATAGATCCCGTCGAGCCGCGCGTGCAGCTCGTCGACCGCCGCGCTCGGGTCGGCGGAGAAGTCGACGAGGTCGTCGGCGATCCGGCAAAAGGCATAGAACGCGGCGGCCGGATCCCGCATCCGTCGGGGCAAGAGCAGCGAGGCGGCCGCGAAGCTCTTGCTGCCTCGAGCGAGGATCTGCTTGCACGCCGCGATGTCGGCCGCCGGGTCGGAGGCTGCGAGCGCGCTCGAGCGGATCGGGGCGGGTGTGAAGGCCTCGGGCATGCCGCTCATGCGCGACCGTGCATACCGAACTGCTCGAGCGCGGCCCAGTAGCCCGGATAGGTCTTCTTCGCGCAGTCGGGATCGCGGATCTCGACGTCGCCGACCAGCGCGAAGGCCATCGCCATCCGGTGATCGAGGTAGGTGTCGATCGCCACGCCCTTGCGCGGGCCATCCGCTGGCGGGTGGATCTCGAGCCCGTCGTGGTGCTCGTTCACGGTCGCGCCGAGCTTGCGCAGCTCGGTCGCGCCCGCGGCCAGCCGATCGCTCTCGTGATGCCGGAGGATCCCGACCCCGCGCAGGCGCGTCGGACCCTCGGCGAAGAGCGCGACCACGGCCGCGGTCAAGGTCATGTCGGGCATGTCGGCGAGATCGAGGTCGCGACCACGCAGCTTTTGACCCTTGCCGGCCCGCGTGAAGCTGGCGCTCTGCTCGACCTCGGCGCCGAAGCGACCGAGGATCTCGAAGAACTTGGCGTCGCCCTGCAAGCTGCCGCTGCCGAGATCGGGCACGGTCACGCGCCCACCCCAGATCACCGGCAGCGCGAGCAGATAGCTGGCCGCCGAGGCGTCGGGCTCGATCAGCACGGGATTGCTCGGGGCCCGCAGCGTGCTCGGCTCGACCTGCAACACCATGCCGACCTCGCCGCGCGCCGGCTCGACCCACGCCGCCTTGCCCCCGAAGCGCTCGAGCATCGCCACGGTCATGTCGACGTAGGGCTTGGCGGGGGTGCCCCGGCGCATGACCAAGCGCAGCGGGATCCGAGCCCAGACGCCGGCGATCACCAGCGCCGAGATGAATTGCGACGACGCGAGCTCGTCGAAATGGAGCGTGCCGCCTTGCAGCCCGCGGCCTGCGAGCACCCGGCAGGGCAGCGCGCCCGGCTTGCCGACGGTCTCGATGCCCGCGCCGAGCTCGGTCAACGACTCGAGCAACGTGTCCATCGGTCGCTCGCGCATGCGAGCGCTGCCGTCGATCCCGACCAAGGCCCAGCTCGGTCGCGGTGCAGCCGCGAGCGCGGCGGTCAAGAAGCGCGCGACCGTCCCGGCCGTGCCGACGTCGAGGTTCGGGCGCGAGCCAGCCTCTTCGCCGCCCATGCGCCCAGCCGTGCCCTCGACGATCAGGCCCTCTTCGACCTTCGCCTGGCCAACCCGCTCGCGCTGGTACCAGATGCCGAGCCGCGTCAGGCAATGCAGCATCACCTGCGTGTCCTCGGCGTCGAGCAGCCCACGGATGGTCGTGCTGCCCTCGGCCATCGCGGCGAGCAGCAGCGCGCGGTTGCTCAGGCTCTTCGAACCGGGCGGGCGCAGCTCGGTCACCGATCGCGAAGGTGGACGCAGGCGGATGCTCGCGGGCATGCGAGGGATCCTACTCGCTTCGCCCGAACAACGTGTGCTCTCGGCTACAATGCCGCGGCCCGACATGGACGCACCCCGGATCAGCCGTCATAGCGCCGTCGCGGGAACGGTCCTTTGGATCATTTGGCAGTGGTTCGCCGAGCCCTTTCCAGCCGCGGCCTTGTTCGCCCTCTCGCCGCTGGTGCTCTTCCCCCTGCTGCTGCGACCGCTGCTCGAGCACGAGGTCTCGCCGCTGATGCGCGCGCTCGCATGGGCCCAGCTGCCCTGCGCGCTCTCGCTCCCGATCGCCGTCCAGATGGATCCGGGCGTGGTTGCGATGCTCGCCGTGCTGCCCTGGCTCGGGTTCACCAGCTTGCTCGCGATCGAAGCGCTGCGTCGGCTGGCCGGTCTGATCCGCAGCGAGGGCCTCGCGGGGCTGTGGCGCTCGGCCGAGCTGGCCGTGATCGCCGGGCTCGGCTTTCCGGTCATCGGCGCCGGCTGGTTGGTGCTCGATCGCCTGAACATCCAGCCCTTCGACTTCTCGCCGCTGATCGTGCTGCTGACCGCGGTCCACTTTCACCACGCTGGGTTCACGCTCCCGCTCTCGGCCGGCTACCTCGGTCGCGTCCACCCGCGCGACAAGATCCTACGCGTAGCCGCGCTGACGATCGTGCTCGCGGTCCCCTTGGTCGCGATCGGCATCACTTGGTCGCCGGTGGTCGAGCTGATCGGCGCGTGGCTGACGGCCGCCGCCGCGATCGTGGTCGCGATCGGACTCCTCGGCCGGGTTCGCGTCGTGCCGGCCGTGCCGGCGCTGCTCTTCGCGATCAGCGGGGCTTGCCTGATGGCCGGCATGGTGTTCGCGGGCAGCTACTCGCTGAGCGAGCTGCTCGGCGTGCCCTGGCCCGACATCCTCGCGATGGTCAACCTCCACGGGGTCGTCAACGCGCTCGGCTTTGGCTTGCTCGGCGCCTGGGCTTGGCACCTCTCCCCGCTGCCCGAGCACCACCCCGATCGTGTCGCCACCGACCTGAAAGCCGAATCATGAACAAGGCCTCGCTCGTCGCCACCCTCACCTTCTTCGGCGCCACCGGCTTGATGGCGCTGATCTGCGCCAACTCGCACATCGACTTCTTCCCCTGCAACCAGACCACCCGCGACTTCGCCCACGCCGATCCTTTCACGGGCGAGGCCAAGCTGGTGACCAAGGCCGGCACCTGCTCGCTGATGGATCACTTGCGCGACCAAGCCGACGGACAAAAGGACGAGCTGACCGGCGCGGGCTGGGCCTTGCTGGTCGCGTTCTGCGTCGGCTTCGGCGTCGTCGACTCGGCGGTGATCTACACGGTCCTGTCGCGCAAGACCGCCAAACCCACGGCTTGAGCTCGGTGTCCGACGCGTCCGATCTGCTCGTCGCGACCGACATCGGGCTGACCTGCCCGCGCGGCGGCTTCGTGATCGATCCGCGCCGCGGCGTCGAGCTGGCCTTGCTGACCCATGGCCACGCCGACCACGCTCGCCGCGGCAGCAGCCACTACGTCGCGACCCGGACCTCGCTGCCGCTGCTTCGCCACCGGCTCGCGGGCGCGAGCGTCGAGGGCCTGGCCTACGGCGAGCGACGGCGCTTTGGCGAGGTGATCGTGTCCATGCATCCAGCGGGTCACATGCTCGGCTCGGCGCAGATCCGGATCGAAGCCGAGGTCGCCGGCAAGCCCGAGGTCTGGGTGGTCACGGGCGACTTCAAGCGCGCCCGCGATCCGAGCTGCACCGAGTTCGAGCCGCTGCGCTGCGACGTGCTCGTCTGCGAGGCGACCTTCGCCCTGCCGATCTACCGCTGGCGAGCGCCGAGCGAGGTCATCGACGAGATCGTCGCGTGGTGGCGGGCCAACGCGGCCGAGGGTCGCTGCGCGCTCTTGTGCTGCTACGCGGCCGGCAAGGCCCAGCGGATCTTGGTCGAGCTCGGTCGCCGCAGTGAGCTCGAGCTCGACCAGATCTTCGTGCATGGGGCGATCGAGCCCGGCAACGCGGCCTACCGCGAGTCGGGCATCGCGGTCCCGCCGGTGCTCGGCGTGACCGGGCTGGCCAAGCAGCACGACTTCTCGCGCGCGCTGGTGCTCGCGCCTCCGGCCGCGCTGCGCAGCGTGTGGTCGCGGCGGCTCGGCGAATTCGAAGCCGCGTTCGCGTCGGGCTGGACCCGCCTGCGCGGCTATCGACGCCGCTACGGCTACGCGCGTGGGTTCGAGCTCTCCGATCACGCCGACTGGCCCGCGCTGCTCCAGACCGTGCGCGAGAGCGGTGCCCGCGAGGTCCGCGTCACCCACGGCTACGCCCAGGAATTCTCGCGTTGGTTGACCGAGCAGGGCCTTCGCGCGCGCGTGCTCGAGTCGATCGCGACGGCCCGCGCGGGCGCCGAAGAAGACGGCGAGGGCGAGGCCAGCGAGGCATGAAGCGCTTCGCCGAGCTCTTCGCGGCGATCGACGCCACGACCTCGACCAAGGCCAAGACCGCCGCGGTCGTCGACTACCTCGCCAGCGCGCCCGCGGCCGACGTCGCGTGGGCGCTCTTCTTCTTGTCGGGCCGTCGCTTCAAGCGGCTGGTCGGCGTGCGCGAGCTGATGACCTGGCTCGAGCACGCGTGCGGGCTCCCGACCTGGCTGATCGAAGAGTCGCTCGCGGTCGTCGGCGACTTCGCCGAGACGGCCGCGCTCTTGCTCGAAGGCCGCGACTCGAGCACCGACCCGAGCCAGGTCGCGGCTCGCCAAGCGCTAGACGAGCTCAGCCTCGCCGACTGGGTCGAGACCAAGATCGAGCCCTTGCGCGAGCTCGACGAGCCGGCCCGGCGCGCGCGCGTGGTCGAGTGGTGGCGGCTGCTGCCCCGCGAGCAGGTGTTCTTGCTCGGCAAGCTGCTGACTGGCGAGCTGCGCGTCGGCGTCTCGACGACCTTGGTCGTGCGCGCCGTCGCGACCCACGCGACCCTGACCAGCGCGACCGCGACCGCGCGACTGATGGGCGATTGGCGACCGAGCCCGGAGTTCGTCGCCGACTTGTTCGCGGCCGAGGGCGAGGCGGGCAGCAGCGACGACCAGGCCCGGCCCTATCCCTTCTTCTTGGCCTCGCCGATCGAGGGTGAGCCCGAAGCCTCGCTCGGCGAGCTCGCCGACTGGCAGGCCGAGTGGAAGTGGGACGGGATCCGCGGCCAGCTGATCCGCCGCGGCGACACGCTCGCGATCTGGTCGCGCGGCGAGGAGCGGATCGAGCAGCGCTTCCCCGAGCTGGTCGAGGCCGCGGCCGCGCTGCCCGAGGGCGTCGTGCTCGACGGCGAGGTCTTGGCCTGGGACCTCGAGCACGATCGCCCCCTGCCCTTCGCCGCGCTCCAACGTCGACTCAACCGCAAGCAGGTCGGCAAAAAATTGCTCGCCGAGGTCCCGGTCGCGTTCGTGGTCTTCGATCTGCTCGAGCACGAGGGCGAGGACATCCGCGCGCGCCCGCTGGCCGAGCGTCGGCTGCTGCTCGAGCGCCTGTGTGCGGCCGCGCCCGCGCGGATCCGGGCCTCGGCAACCATCGAGGTCGCGAGCTGGGCCGAGCTCGCCTCGCTGCGCGGCGAGTCACGGGCCCGCCATGTCGAGGGCATGATGCTCAAGCGGCGCGAGTCGAGCTACGGCCACGGTCGCCGCAAGGGTCCTTGGTGGAAGTGGAAGATCGCTCCGCTGACCGTCGACGCCGTGCTCGTCTACGCCCAGGCCGGCAGCGGTCGGCGAGCCAACCTCTTCACCGACTACACCTTCGCCGTCTGGCGCCCGCTCGACCAAGGCAGCAGCGAGCTGGTCCCGATCGCCAAGGCCTACTCGGGCCTGACCGACGAAGAGCTGCGCAAGCTCGACAAGTGGATCCGCGCCAACACGCTCGAGCGCTTTGGCCCCGTCCGCCAGGTCGAGCCGCTGCACGTGTTCGAGCTGGCCTTCGAGGGCATCGCCCGGTCGAGCCGGCACAAGTCCGGCGTGGCGGTGCGCTTCCCCCGGATCCTGCGCTGGCGCGAGGACAAGCGGCCCGACCAAGCCGACACCTTGGCCGGCCTGGAGGCCCTCATCGACCCCCTCGCCGCGCCCGACGCCGAGCCCGAGTGACTCCGCTCCGCGCCGGAGTTTTGCCAGCCGCGCGGGCGTGCACTACCTTGCCGATCGCCCGCATGCTCAACCGTCGTCACTGGCTCACATCGATCGCCGGTCTCGGTGCGCTCGCGCTGACTGGCCTGCCTCGCTCCGCCCATGCGGCGCCCAAGAAGATCCTGGTGGTCGGCGACAGCATGATCGCTGGCGGCTTCGGGCTCTTCTTGGCCCGCGATCTCGAGCAGCTCGACGGCTGCGTCGTCGATCGCCGCGGCAAGAGCTCGACCGGCCTCGCGCGGCCCGACTTCCACGACTGGATCGGCGAGGGCGCCAAGGCCTACGCCGAGTTCAAGCCCGACGCCGTGGTCTGCATGTTCGGCGGCAACGATGGTCAGGGCCTCTACATGGGTCGCAAGGCCGACCCCGAGTGGATCCGCTGGGAGGAGCCTGGTTGGACGCCCGAGTACCGCCGCCGGGTCAACGCCTTCGCCGACGCCGTCACGCCCAAGGGCGAGCACCTGATCTGGATCGGCATGCCCCAGATGCGGCTCGACAAGCTGCACGAGCGGGTCAAGCACATGAACCAGATCTATCGGGCCGAGATGGCGATCCGGCCCAAGGCGCTCTTCGTCGACATCTGGCGGGTGCTCGCCGACGACCAGGGCAAGTACGCCGACAAGATCGCGATCGGCGACAAGAAGATCCGCGTGCGGACCGGCGATGGCGTGCACCTCACCACCGAGGGCTGCCACCACCTGGTCTCGCACGTCCGGCCCGAGGTCGCTCACGAGCTCGGTCTCGCCACGCCTGGCCTGCCGGCCTAGCAGCCTGTGGTGCAACCCATCACGACACCTCGCTTGGTCTTTTCGACGAGGGCTTTGTCGCCTCAGCTTGCAGTACGCCCGGTACAGCTGCGCTTCGGCTTCGCGCCCTCGCCGAAAATCCCGGCGCGAGGAGCCGCGCTGGGTTGCACCACAGGCTGCTAGGCCTGCGACAGGCGCTCTGCCGCCCTCGCCTGAAAGGCTCGCGTCGGATGACGCGGGCCTTTCGCGTTCGGGCCCGGGCGTGAGTCGACTGACCGCCGCTAGAGTCAGCCGCGCAGCCCCCACGGCTATACTTCACGGGCTCATGAAGCTCACCGGACGGATCCTGTGGTTGACGGATGACACCAAGGCCCTCGAGC
>JAMHUH010001012.1:0-5615 GCA_035904925.1 Nannocystaceae bacterium | reverse complement strand
TGTAGTTACTTTCGCCGCCCACGAATCCCCTGCGTGAGCCTTCGACATTGCCAGCGCGCCAATCAGCGTGCAGCATCGCGGCGATGTCCACACGAATCCGAGCAGCCCGCGGCGCAACTCAGCGCGGCTCCTCGCGCCGGGATTTTCGGCGAGGGCGCGAAGCCGAAGCGCAGCTGTACTGGACGTACTGCAAGCTGAGGCGACAAAGCCCTCGTCGAAAGGACCAAGCGAGGGGTCGTGATGGGTTGCGCCGCGGGCTGCTCGGATTCGTGTGGACATCGCCGCGATGCTGCACGCTGATTGGCGCGCTGGCAATGTCGAAGGCTCACGCAGGGGATTCGTGGGCGGCGAAAGTAACTACATTTTTTGCGGGATCAAACACGATGATCTCGCGTGAGCCGTAAAAGGTGGTGCGCTCGGGCATGACCTTGGGCCAGTCGGCCAGGGCCGCACGAATCGGCGCGAGATCGCCGACCTGAACGTAGAGGCTCGAGCGAAAGGGGCCCGCGGCGACCGCCGGTACGTCCGCGGCGAGCGAGGCCCGGCTCTGGAGCATCAGCTCGACCTCGCCCTGGGCGAGGATCACGAAGCCGAGTCGATC
The DNA here is from genome assembly GCA_035904925.1 of Nannocystaceae bacterium. GTDB lineage: Bacteria > Myxococcota_A > Polyangia > Nannocystales > Nannocystaceae > Plesiocystis. The sequence continues at coordinate 5,014 of JAMHUH010001012.1, read as the reverse complement.
CTCGTGCGGCACCGCGGCGGTCTGCTCGAAGCCGAGGCGCTCGACCCAAAAGGGCAGGCAGGCCTCGATGTCGTCGACGATCAGGTTGCAGGTGATCTGGTTCAGCTGGTTCATGGTGGCCATGATGGACCGGAGCCCTCGAGCCGGACAGCCCTCTCGCTCGAGCAGGGTCGGGGACGCCGCGAGCTCGCCAAGAGCCCCCGCGGGACCAAGCCAGGGCCGAATTCGGCCTCGCGCGATCGGTCTGGTAGGGTCGGCGTCGCCCATGAAGCCGATTCAAAGCGCGATCGAGTCGCTCCAAGCAAAGAAGGTGTGCCCACGCTTGCACGTCGACGTCACCCACGTGGACGCCGTGCTGCCCGACTTCGTCCGGGACAAGTGGAAGGAGCGGCTGGTCATCGATCTCGACCCCAGCTACCCGCTCGACCTCGCGTTCACCAAGGTCGGCGTGGAGGCGGACCTCTCGTTCGGGGGCTACGTCACCCGCTGCACCTTCCCTTGGGCGGCGATCTACGTCGTCGCCGACCGGGCGACGGGCCGTGGGCAGGTGTTCGCGGGCAACATTCCTGCGTCGCTGCGCCACGAATACGGCGCGCCCGCGGTGGCGGCCCTCGACCCCGAGCTGACCAAGGTCCGCGACGAAGCCAAGCCCAAGAAAGGCTCGCATCGGCGCAAACGTGGCGGGGCCGAGCCGGCGCCGCCTGGCCCGCTCGAGGCCGTCCGAGCGGTCGAGGACCCCAGCGAGGGGGAGGACGCAGGCGAGGCGAGCGACACCCAGCACGCCCCCGAGGCCGAGCCCGCCCGCGAGGTCGCGCCCTCGGTCGAGCAGAGGGCCCAGACCCGCCGCTCCGCGTTCAAGGTGATCGACGGCGGCAGCTGAGCCCCGATCCCTCATTCGCGCACCAACCTTCGCAATCTCCCCAAAAAGGAGATTGCGAAATAGTTTCTGCGATCAATCGCGGTCCGCGGCTTGTGAAGCTGGCCCGCGGGGCCCATATTCTCCGCAGAGCGCAGCCGATTCCGCCCCGGCGGAATGATTCGGCCACCTGGCCGAAATCTGGCGACGCCTCCTTGGAGACGAAAAATGTTGATCACCATCGCAGTCGTGTTGTGTGTTTTGTGGATTCTCGGCTTCGTCACGTCGTACACGATGGGCGGGTTCATTCACATTCTGCTCGTCATCGCGGTCGTGGTGGTCCTCATTCGAGTGATCCAGGGCCGGCCCATCGTCAAGTGAATTCCACATCTCTCATCGAAAGAATCATGACCAAAAACCAAGAAAACACCGATCGCGTTTCTCGCAAAGTCTCGGATGCAGTCGGAGACGCCGCCCGCAAGACCGAGGACGCCGCCCACGACGTCGCCCGCAAGACCGACGAAGTCGTTCACGACGTCGGCCGCAAGATCAAGGAAGTCGCCCACGACACGGCCCACAAGGCCAAGGAAGTCGCCCACGACACGGCCCACAAGGCCAAGGAAGTCGCCCACGACATCGCCCACAAGGCCGAGAAGCTCGTCGAGGACTGAGCGCTCGCCCCGTCATGAGCGAGCCCAAGACGCTGCCCCCAGTTGGACCTCGTCCGACTGGGGGCATATGCCGCTAGATCACAGTGCTTCATCGGCGCCGATGTCGACGCCGCCGCCTTGCGGCCGGACATCGCCGTCGATGTCGGTCGTGGGCGCTTCGGTCATGACCCCGGCGTCGATGCACATCGAGTTGGCCGGCAGGTGCCAGGTGCCGTCGAGCATGCAGTCGGTCGCGATGTTGCCGGTTGCGTAGGCGGCCATGGTGTTGACGTCGGTGGCGGTCGCGTAGGTGACCGACATGCCGCCCGCGGTCCAATGGCGGTGGGCGTTGTCGACGTCGTAGATGGCGTTGTTCTCGTAGGCGTTGGGCTCGCAATTCTTGGGCACGACCTGGTTGTCCTCGTAGAAGCCCCAGGTGTTGGTCGCTTGGCCGCCGCGCAAGATGTTGTTGCGGACGTCGCCGATCTTGGCGTTGATGCCTTGCGAGGTTCGACAGACCAACGCGGCCGAATTCGTGCCGCCCATGCCGCCGCCTTCGATCGTGTTGGCGTTGATCTCGAGGTCGCCGAAGGGCACCTCGCCCTCGGCGATCAGGATTCCGGCCGAGCGCGGCGCGGGCATGCCGAACACGATGTTGTTGGTCACGATCGCGGTCGCGCCTTGGCTCTCGATCCCACCGCACCAAGCGGTATTGGCCGGGCTGACGCAAGAGCCGGTCGCGACCGGATCGTGGTTGATCCGGTTGCCGTCGACCACGACGTTGCCCGAGATCACGATCGCGAAGCTCGAGCCGCTGTTGTTGCCGACCTGGTCGCCCGCGAACACCTCGTTGGCCTGGATCAGCGTGCCGGCGCCGGAGCCGAACGCGTTGATCGTGCGCGCGTAGCTGCCCGAACCGCCTTCGAGCCAGTTGTTGGTGATCTCGGCGACCGCGGGCATCTGGAAGGTCCGCAAGGTGATCGCCGCCGAGGTTCCCGGCGAGGCGCCCGCGGTGATCTGGTTGTTGTCGATCAGCACGCCGATGGCGTCGTTCTGGATGCCGAGCACGAGCACGCCGTGGCTGCCACAGTTGGAGCAGCCCTGGATGTCGCCGCCGAGGATCGTGTTGTTGCTGATCGTCGGGGTGCCCTGGGCGACGGTCATCGCCGAGACGTTGCTGCCGTTGCCGGGGTTGGTGTCGCGGCCGAGGATCGTGAACCCGTCGATCATCGTGGTCCGCGTGATCGAGTCGTTGGCGAGCACGCCTTCGTTGTCCTGGGCGAAGATCCGCGAGGCGTTCGTGCTCGGGTCGCGGACCCACGTGCAGTCGTTGGGCGCGCAGTGGTAGCCGCCGAGCAGATCGACGTCTTCGACCATCGTGACCTTCTCGGCGTAGTCGCCTTGGGCGACGTAGACCGCTTGGCCGTTGCCGATCAGGACGGCGTTGGCGATGCCCTTGCCGATCGTCTCGACCGGGTTTTGCTGGGTGCCATCGCCGGTCGTGTCGTCGCCGGTCAGGTTGGACACGTAGGTGCCCAGGCCCATGCACGAGGGCGGATCGCTGGCCAGGTCGCAGTCGTTGTCTTGGTTGTCGCCGCAGATCTCGGCGTTGCCGGGGAAGTTGTTGGGATCGGCGTCGTCGCAGTCGCCCTCGCAGTCGGTGACCCCGTCGTTGTCCTCGTCGACGCAGACCGGACCGTCGGTGGTGTCGGTGGTGTCGGTCGAGTCCGTCGTCGTGGTGGTCGTCGAGGTCGAGGTCGTGGTGTCGGTCGTGTCGGCGCTCGAGGAGCCGTCGTTGTCGGCGCTCTCGCTGCCTTGCGTGAGCGTGTCGCTGGCGGTGCCGGTCCCGGTATCACCGGTGCCGATCTCGTCACCGCCGATCCCAGGGTCGTCGCCGCAACCAGTGAAAGCCAAGAGACAAGTCGAAGTCAGCAAGAGAATCGTCGTATTGCGCATGTCGTACTCCAAGGCCGGGGGGGACATCCGGCTGGTCACGACGCTATCACGACTGCTGGCGGCTGCGAGGTCGACGAGCGAGGCTCGGCGACCCCAGCCAATCGGAACGCTGATTGGATCGCGCGCGTCAGCGCCTGCGTTCGGCGAGGATCTCGAGCTTCCCCTCGACCAGGGCGCTGCGATAGCGGTGTCGACGAAGCTTGCCGCTGGTCGTCTTGGCCACGCTGCGCTCGGGGATCAGCAGCACGCGGTCGAGGTCGAGGCCGTGCTCGGCGAGCACGCGGGCGTGGATGGCCTCGCACAGCTCGCGCCGGACCGACTCGTCGACCGTCCGCCGGCCGGCCGCGGCCAGACACAGTTGCGGTCGACCGTCGGGGTCGGGGGCGAAGAAGACCACGCAGTCGGGGGCGAGCGGCTGGGCGCCCTCGGACACGCTGCGCTCGATGTCGTGGGGCTGGTGGACGGTCCCCTCGATCACGAGCCAGTCGGCGAGGCGGCCGGTCCCGTAGAGCTCGCCCGCGAAGATGAGGCCAGTGTCGCCGGTGCGAAACCAGGCGTGCTCGGGCTCGCCGGTGATCCGAGCGGCGAAGGCCTTGGCGCTGGCCTCGGGATCGCCCCAATAGCCGCGCCCGACCGAAGGCCCGCGGACCCAGATCTCGCCTTGGCGGGCCTCGGGCAGGCGCTCGAGCGTGTCGGGATCGACGATCGCGAGCTCGTGCTCGCGCATGGGCGTGCCGCACGAGACGAAGGGCCGGGCCTTGGCCCGCAGCGCGGTGTGGAGGTGGTCACCCTCGGCCGCGACGATCGTGGTCGCGTGCAGCTCGGCTCGATTCTCGAGCAGGGCCGCGCGATCGAACCAGGCGACCTTGGGGCTGAGCTCGAGCGGCCAGCCGCTGACCATGAGCGTGGTCTCGGCCATGCCAAAGCAGGGCATGAAGGTCTGCGGCCTGAACCCGCAGCGGGCGAATTTGTGGGTGAAGTTCTCGAGCGTCGAGGCCCGCAGCGGCTCGGCGCCCGAGACCGTCAATTGCCAGCTCGAGAGATCGAGCGATTCGAGGTCGGCCTCGGTCGCTCGCTGCACGCACAATCCATACGCGAAATTGGGCCCGGTGCTGACGCGGGCCTGGAATTTCGAGATCGTCATCAGCCAATTGAGCGGACGCCGCAAAAACGCCGTCGGCGACATCAGCAGGGTCGTGCCGCCATGAAAGAGCGGATAGAGCAGCGAGCCGATCAAACCCATGTCGTGATAAAACGGCAGCCAGCTGACGGTGTAGACGCCCTCGGGTTGCTCGAATTTCTCGTGGGCGAGGCGCTGGTGGGCGTAGAGATTGTCGTGACCGATCATCGCGCCTTTGGGCGCGCCGGTCGATCCCGAGGTGTATTGCAAGAAGGCCAGCTCGTGCTCGAGCCGCTCGGGTCGGCGCCAGGCGTCGGCGTCACCGCTGCCGAGGTCCTCGGTCGCCAAGATCCGCAGCGAGGCGGGATCACGGGCCTCGGCGCGGGCGAATTCGACGGTCTCGACCAGGTCCTTGGCGGTCAGGATCAAGCG
>JAMHUH010001011.1:0-2354 GCA_035904925.1 Nannocystaceae bacterium | reverse complement strand
GGCTGGCAGATCGCCCGCTGCCTGATGTTCCTGGTCGTGCTGACCGGCAGCCTCGGGCACGAGGGCGGCACCTCGATGAACGACTGGAACAAGTTCGTGCCCAAGCCCTTCGCCTCGCCGCCGGCCTTCGACGCCTGGAACGAGCTGCAATTACCGCACGAGTGGCCGCTGGCCTTCTTCGAGATGAGCTTCTTGTTGCCGCATTTCCTGGCCGAGGGCCGGGGCGACATCGACGTCTACTTCACCCGCGTCTACAACCCGGCCTGGACCAACCCCGACGGGTTCATGTGGATCGACGCGCTGCGCAACGAAGACCAGATCAAGTGCCATGTCGCGCTCACGCCGACCTGGAACGAGTCGGCCTGGTTCGCCGACTACGTGCTGCCGATGGGCCACGCGGGCGAGCGCCACGACCTGATGAGCCAAGAGACCCACGCCGGCAAGTGGATCGGCTTTCGTCAGCCGGTCCGCCGGGTCGCGCTCGAGCGCGCCGGCAAGCCGGTCGAGTACACCTGGGAGGCCAACCCCGGCGAGGTCTGGGAAGAGTCCGAGTTCTGGGTCGAGCTCTCGTGGAAGATGGATCCCGAGGGCAAGCTGGGTATTCGGAAATGGTTCGAGAGCCCGGCCGACAAGAGCCGACCGATCACCCAAGATGAATATTGGGGGTGGATGTTCGAACATTCGGTCCCGGGCTTGCCCGAGGCCGCGGCCAAGGAAGGCCTCACCCCGCTCGCGTACATGCGCAAGTACGGCTGCTTCGAGATCGCGGCCAGCAACTACCGGCCCTTCGAACGCGAGGTCGAGCGCGAGGGCGCGAGCCTCCAAGGCGATCTGGTCATGCGCGAGGGCAAGCCGGTCGGCGTCGACATCGAAGGCGTGGCCCGGGCCGGCTTCGACACCCCGAGCCGCAAGCTCGAATTCTTCAGCCCGACCCTGCGCGACTGGGGCTGGTCGGCCCGCGAGTACGTGCTGCCCTGGCCGCTGACCAGCCACGTCGCGCCGGCCAACATCGATCGGGACAAGGGCGAGATGCTCTTGCTGCCCAACTTCCGGCTGCCGACGCTGATCCACACCCGCTCGGCCAACGCCAAGTGGCTCTACGAGATCAGCCATCAGAACCCGGTCTGGATCCACCCCAGCGACGCCGCCCGGCTCGGCGTGAAGTCGGGCGAGCTCATTCGGGTGACCACCGAGATCGGCCACTTCGTCGACAAGGTCTGGATCACCGAGGGCATCAAGCCCGGCATCCTCGCAATGAGCCATCACCTCGGCCGCTGGCGCCTCGCCGAGTCCGAGGGCGGCAACCCGGGCATGACCTCGCAGGCCAAGCTCGGCGACGACGGCCAGGGCACCCACACGCTCGGCATCGTCGAGCCTGGTCGGGCCTGGAAAACCTTCGATCCCGACACCAGCCGAATCTGGTGGAACGACGTCGGCGTCCACCAGAACCTGACCCACGCCGTCCACCCCGACCCGATCAGCGGCCAGCATTGTTGGCTGCAAAAGGCCGTCGACGTGCGCAAGGCCGGGCCCAACGACAAGCTCGGCGACGTCGCCGTCGACACCCGCAAGTCGATGGCCGTATATCGTGAATGGCTGGCGCTGACCCGCTCGGCCGTCGATCACAGCCCCGACGGCACCCGCCGCCCGCACTGGCTCAAGCGCCCGCTCAAGCCGGTCGCGGCCGCCTACGCCCTGCCCGCCAAGCCCTGGGGACGCGGGTGAGCGACGCTGCCTGGGCGCGCGGGCGGGCCTATGCGCTGCTGGCCAAGCTCTTGCTCGAGGGCCTCGACCCCGACACGCTCGCGCTCGTCCGCGCCCTGCCTGGTTGGCTGCTCGACGAATCCGACGAATCCAGCGATTCGATGAATCTCGATCGCCTCGCGGCCGAGCAATACGCCTGCCTGCAATTGGGCGTATTCCCCCATGCCGGCGTCTTCCTCGATCGCAGCGCGGTAGCCGGAGTCCGAGCCGACCTCGCGTTCGAATACTACGAACGCGCCGGTTTTCGCCCGCGCCTCGACGAGGTCTCCGGCGATCACCTCGGCATCCTCGTGGCCTTCTTGGCCTACGCCGCACCGCGCCGCGAGCTCGACCCGATCGTCGCCGAATTCCTGCCCGCCTGCATGCTGAGCTGGCTGCCCGCGCTGGTCGTCGCCGCCGAAGCCCTCGACGACGCCGGGCGCTTTTGGCCGCGCGTCCTGCATGCCACGCTCGAGCTCTGCGCCGAGCATCGCCTCGCGCTGATCGATCGATTCGGGCCCCGAGTCTGCCCCCGAGACCAAGCCCCCGAATTGCTCGAGCCCCTCGATCTCGCCGACGAATCGACCGGCCTGCGCCAGATCGCCGAACAC
>JAMHUH010001010.1:0-2415 GCA_035904925.1 Nannocystaceae bacterium | reverse complement strand
GATCCTCGCCGAGCTCGGCCGCGACGAGCTGCGCGGCGTGTGCCGGGCCCATGGCATCGTCGACCTGCAAGGGCTCGCCCGCGACGCGCTCATCGATCGCCTCGCCCACGCGGCCGGCATCGAAGCCCGCCCCCAGCCGACCCCCTTGATGTCGCACGACGGCATCCCGCGGGTCGGCCAGGTGCTCGCCGCCCGCGGCCGGCAATGGTTGATCGAGGCGGTCGAGCCCGGTGGTCACCGCGAGTCGCCCTTGCTGCGCCTCGCCTGCCTCGACGACGACTCGCCCGGCACGGAGCTCGAGATCCTCTGGGACCTCGAGCTCGGCGCTCGCGTGATCGAGCCCGAAGCCCACGGCCTCGGCAAGCCCGAGCGCCTCGATCCACCCGCCCACTTCGGCGCCTACCTGCACGCCCTGCAATGGAGCGCGGCCAGTGCCGCCGACGCGACCCGTTTTCAGGCCCCCTTTCGGGCCGGCATCAAGCTCATGGCCCATCAGCTGACCCCGCTGATGAAGGCGCTCGAGCTGCCCCGCGCCAACCTCTTCATCGCCGACGACGTCGGCCTCGGCAAGACCATCGAGGCCGGCTTGATCCTGCAAGAGCTGATCTTGCGGCAACAGGCTGGCTTCGTGCTGATCATCGGCCCGGCCTCGGTCAGCCTCCAATGGCGCGACGAAATGATGCGTCGCTTTGGTCTGCGTTTCGAGGTGATGAGCCGGCAATTCATCGCCAATCGCCGGCGCGAGCGTGGCTTTGGCGTCAACCCCTGGGCGACCCACAATCGCTTCATCATCAGCTATCCGCTGATCCGCCGGCCCGAATACCGCGACACCTTGCTCGCCCACCTCGGTCACCGCGCCGAAAAGGGCCTGCTGATCCTCGACGAAGCCCATGTCGCCGCCCGGGCCTCCGCGACCAAATACGCGGTCGACAGCGACACCACAATTACAATTCGCGACCTCGCCCCCAAATTCGACAATCGCCTCTTTCTCAGCGCGACCCCGCACAACGGCCACAGCAATTCCTTCTCGGCCTTGCTCGAGATCCTCGACCCGATCCGCTTCACTCGCGGCGTGCCGATCCGCGGCGCCGAAGCGCTCGCGCCCATCATGGTCCGCCGGCTCAAGCGCGACCTTCGTCAGCTCGGCGTCGACCGCTTCCCCAAGCGCGTGCTCACCCGGGTCGTGCTCGAGCACGGCGCCAAAGGCTGGAGCGCCAGCAGCGAGCGCTACGACGCCGAAGTCGGCGTCCGCGAGCCGCTGACCTCGCTCGCTCGCGACCTCGGCGGTGACGACTTCGAGCTCGCCCTGGCCGAGCAGCTCGCCCGCTACACCGAGCTGTGCGCCCCCTCGACCACCCGCGGCCGCCTGACCTTCGTCAACCTGCAAAAGCGCCTCCTCTCCAGCCCCGAGGCGTTCGCCCGCACGCTCGAGGTCCACGCCCAGACCCTCGACAAGACTGGCGGCATCCGGCTCCCCGCCCCGCAGACCGAGCTCTACGAAGATCCCGAGACCTACGGCGACAGCGACGAAGCGATCGCCGCCGAGGACGACGCCAAGGTCCGCGCCAGCTCGGCCGAGCTGCCCACGCCCACCCAGGAAGCCATCGCCCTGCTCGGCTCGATGCGAGGCCTGGCCGAAAAAGCCCGCCGCCAGCCCGACGGCAAGACCCGAGCCTTGCTCGCCTGGATGCGCGCCAACCTCTGCGCCGGCATCGGCAAGCCCGATCCCAAGCGCGACGACCGAGCCTGGACCGATCGCCGCGTCATCATTTTCACCGAATACGGCGACACCAAGCGCTACCTGCAAGAGCTCCTGAACGAGGCCATCGCCGCCACCGATCACGCCGAGTCGCGGATCTTGGTCATGCACGGCGGCATGGGCGACGACGCCCGCGACGAGGTCCAGCGAGCCTTCAACACCGCGCCCGATCACCACCCGGTGCGGATCCTCCTGGCCACCGACGCCGCCCGCGAGGGCGTCAACCTCCAGGCCTTCTGCGCCGATCTCTTCCACTTCGACGTGCCCTGGAACCCTTCGCGGCTCGAGCAGCGCAACGGTCGGATCGATCGCACGCTCCAGCCCTCCGACGAGGTCCGCTGCCACTACTTCGTCGTCTCGGGTCGCAAGGAAGACCGCGTGCTCGACACCCTCGTGCGCAAGATCGACACCGTCCAGCGCGAGCTCGGCTCGGTCGGCGCGGTCTTGCTCGACGAGATGGAAGACCTGCTCGAAGCCGGCATCACCGAGCGCAGCGCCGACCAAGTCGAGGCGCTCGGCTCCGACGCCCGCAGCCAGACCGCCGAGCGCGAGCTCGAAGCCCAACGCAAAAAGCTCGACCTGCTGCAGGACGAAGTCCATCGCGCGGGCCAGCGACTCGAACGCTCGCGTCGCATGCTCGCGGTCAGCCCCGCCTC
>JAMHUH010001009.1:0-7309 GCA_035904925.1 Nannocystaceae bacterium | reverse complement strand
GCCGAGCGCTCAGGACTTGGCGCTTGGCCGGCTGCCAGGGTTTGGGATGACGACCAACATCATCAACGGCGGGCTGGAGTGCGCGCAGCCGGGGACTTCGAAGGTTGCGGATCGGATCGGGTTCTTGGATCGCTATGTGGGGATCTTGGAAACGGACGCTGGGGCCAATGTCGATTGTGACATGATGACGCCTTATTGATTCGTCGGCGAAGGATCACGCCAACGCGCGCTCGAGGACGACCCGGGCTTCGCCGAGCACGCTGGCTCGCCACTGCTCGTCTGCGGGTCCGAAGGCGTCGCGCATGGCCGCGTGGACGCTCGCCGCTCGGGGGTCGCCCAAGTCGGCGTGGGCCCATAGCCAGTGGTCGTTGCAGAGCGCTCGAAGCACCTGCGGAGCCGGCAGCGTCCCGAACTCGTGGGCGATGGCGATCACCATTCCGACTTGGTCGCCGAGCTCGGCTCGCACGCCGAGCAAGAGATCGCCGTGGGTCGCGTAGGCGATGGTCTTGGGCGAGTCGATCGGGACGACGGCCTTGCCCCAGAGTCGCTCGGCTTCGGCCAACTCGAGGCGCGAGATCGGATCTTCGAGGTCGCGGGGGGCGGCGATCAGCTGGCCTTGGCCGCGCTCGCCCAGGCCCGAGTGGTAGTCGATCAGGACCACGCGCTCGCGGCCGATCAACCTGCGGGCGATCGTTCGCATGCAGCGGTTCGACCAGGTCGTGGTCTCGCCGCCGTAGAAGGGCGCACGCGGGAATTCGTACTGTCCACCGGCGATCGCACCCGGGCCGAGCTTGGCGAGCAGGCCGAGCAACTCGGCGTCGCCGGCTTCACGCTGCGGTCCCTCGAATTCGCGTGGGACCAGCAGCTCCGCCAGTGACGCGAAGCCGGGGTTGGGCGGCCAGGGCTGGGCGAAGTCGATGAAGTTGCGGTTGAGGTCGACGCCGTCCTCGTTGCAGCGGCGATCCCAGGCGAAGCCCCAGGGGTTGATCGCGTGGACGACCAGGACGGCGTGCGAGCTGGGCAATTGGCCGAGGATCGCGGACTCGATCGCGTCGACGCTGATCCCCGAGCCGCACTGGCCTTCGATCCCGTGCGTGCCGCTGAGCAAGACCACGACCGTCTGGGCGTCGCGTGGTCCGAACCATGCGAGGTCGACGAAGAGCCGCTGACCCGAAGGGCCACGCAGGGGGTGTTGGATGCGATCGTGCCAGGTCGGAGGCACGCGCTCGAGCGCGGCGAGCAGGCGAGCGCGGCAGCTCGGATAGTCGGAGCCAAAGGGGCTGGCTTGCACCCCGAGACTCTCGCACATCCGCCGCCGCGCTCGCGACGGAGTCGAATCAGGCGGCCTTGGGCTGATGCACGACGATGCCGGGGATCGGCAGCGCGATGTTGGCCTTGGCCAGGTGCTCGTAGACCGCGCGGCGAACCTCGGGCTGCATCGGGATGAAGTCGTCGGGCTTGGAGTGGACCAGCACGTCGAAGGTCAGCTGGTTGGGCTCGCAGATGGCGAACACGGCCAGGGGCGCCGGATCCTTCAGGACCATGCCGACCGAGGCGGCGCCGGCCTCGAGCACCTCGCGGACCTTGCCGATGTCGTTGCCGGCCGCGACGATCACTCGGACCGCGGCGCGGGGCATGCCGAGCGCGGTGTAGTTGGTGATCGGGCCGCCAGTGACCGAGCCGTTGGCGATGATGATCTTGGTCGCGTCGGGGGTGATCAGCGTGGTCGCGAAGAGGCCGATCTCTTCGACCTTGCCGACCTTGCCGGACACCTCGACGACGTCGCCGATCGCGATCGGACGGAAGAGCAGCATCATCACGCCGCTGGCGAAGTGCGAGAGGTTGCCTTGCAGCGCGAGGCCGACGGCGAGGCCGGCGGTGCCGAGCAGCGCGACCAAGCTGGTCGTCTCGACGCCGACACGGGCGAGCGCCGTGATGATCGTGGCCGCGATCACGGCCCACTGCGCGAGCGAGGACAGGAAGCGGACGACGGCCTCGTCGATCTTTCGCCCACGAAGCAACTTGGTGGTCAGGCCATGGACCCAGCCGGCGACGATCCAGCCGAGGATGAAGATGACCAGCGCGGTGATGCTGCCGACGATGAGCGGCATGTAGGGCTGGAGGGCATCGGGGATGAAGGGGAGGTCGGTCATGATCGCCGCGGAGGATGGCAGGACCGCATCGGCCTGACCATCGGCGAATCGAAAATTGCTTTGGGATTCGGCTGGGTCGAAATTCCACGACGATGGGGAGCGACCTCGAACCTGGTCTTGCGTACACTCGGCCGGTGCGAGGCGTCGTCGCTGCGGGCAATGTTCACTCGGTCGAGGCTGCGCTTCGAATGCTGGATTCGGGCGGCAACGCGGTCGATGCCGCGGTCGCGGCCGCGTTGGCGTGCTTTTGCGCCGAGCCGCTCCTGGCCTCGGCCGGTGGCGCCGGGATCATGGTGGTTGCACCGCCTTCGCAGCCGGCGATCGCGATCGACTTCTTCTCGGCCGTGCCTGGGCGCGGTCTCGAACCTGGTCCTTCGCTCGACTTCGACGCAATCGAGGTCGACTTCGGTGCGGCCCGCCAGACTTTCCATGTCGGGCGCGGAAGCGCGACCGTCCCGACCGTGCTCGATGGCTTGGCCAGCGCCGCGGCCGAGTTCGGCAGGTTGCCGCTGCCCGAGCTGGTCGGCCCCGCGATTGCGCTCGCCGACGAGGGCGTGATCATCGATGGCTTCATCGCGCGGACCTTCGTGTTGCTGAGCGCCATCCTTCGGCGGGACCCGGAGTGCTTGGCCGAGATCGCCCATGGCCTCCCGCGCGATCGCCCGCCGCAGATCGGCGAGCGCCTCCGCAACCCGACGCTCGCGACCACGCTGCGCAGCTTCGCCGAACGAGGGCACATGCCGGACATGCTGCGCGAGGGCTTGCTGGCCGAGTTCGGACCGGCGCGGGGCGGCTTGATCACGCGCGCCGATCTCGAGGCCGCGCGGGTCGAGCATGTCGCCCCGCTCGAGTTCACGCTCGGCGACTGGTCGATCGCGACCTCGCCTCGCTTGGGCGGTCGCTTGGTCGCTCGGATCGCGGCCCAGATCCAAGCTGGTTCGGGGCTCGAGCTCGAGCGCGCGTCGCTGCTCGACCTGGCTCGGGCCTCGTTGGCCGGCCACCAGGCTCGGGCGCTGCTCGGCAGCACCACGCACGTGTCCGTCGTCGACGAGCTCGGCTGCGCGGCCTCGGTGACGCTGACCTCCGGCGAGGGCTGCGGCCACGTCGTGACCGGCACCGGCGTGCACGTGAACAACTTTCTCGGCGAAGAAGATCTCAACCCGGGCGGCTTTCATCGGCACGCGGCCGGCGTCGGGCTGCCGACGATGATCGCCCCGACGATCGCTCGGCATCGTGACGGCCGGGTCGTCGCGCTCGGCAGCGGCGGCGCCAACCGGATCCGCAGCGTCGTCGCGCAAGTGTTGGCGCGCGTCGTCGGTGGGGCTTCGATCGAGCGAGCCGTCGCCGCGCCCCGCGTCCACGCCGAAGACGGGCCGCGCGGCACCGAGGTTTGGTTCGAGCTCGAAGGCGTGATCGATCCGGAGCTCGCGCAGCGCGAGCTGGCCAGTGAATTCAGCCGCTTGCACCCCTTCGCCACCCGCGACTTCTTCTTTGGCGGCGTCCACACGGTCGAGCGCGACGCCGACGGTCGACTCCACGGCCTCGGCGACGCGCGCCGCTTCGGCGTCGCCCGCCGCACGGGATCGGACGAATCCGCGTAAGCGAGTCGGCGACGAATTGTTGGTCGATCGGATGATCGACTCGGACAGCTCGAGGCACATGGTCTGAGGTGACTCCGAGCGAGTCATCCGCCCGGTCGGCGGACCGGCTCCTTTCTCGCGTCGTCGGTTCGAGTCTCCCGGCGAGCATCAGAGAATGGGTCGAGGATCTTCGGGGGAGGGTCCAAGAGGAGCCGGCCCGTCGACCGGTCATGTTTCAGCGCTTGGCGAGCCATCGCATCGCGCGTGCGACTCCGAGCATGCTCGCCAAGCAGGGCAGGGCTCGCGTGCTTGGCCATGCTGCCGAGCCGTCGCGCGGCGGAGTACCGTGCACGGATGGTCGACGCACCACGGGTCGCGCATCCTGCTTCGACCGATCCACGCGAGGTCGCGCTCGAGCTCGTCGAGCGCTTCGGTCGTGCACCGGGGCTGGTGCTCTACTTCGCCTCGCCCGAGCTCGATTTTCCGGGCTTGGCCCGCGAGCTCGCCGGAGCCTTCCCCGAGAGCCTCGTGATCGGCTGCACGACCTGCGGCGAGATCGGTCCGAGCGGGTGCACGCGGGGCCGGGTCTCGGCCTTCGCCCTCGGCCGCGAGGCCAACGCTCGCGCGGTGATCTTCGATCGCATGACCGAGCTCAAGTTCGATCGAGCCGTCGCCGAGATCGACGAGCTGATGCGGGCGCTCGGCGGCAGCCCCGAGCGGCTCTTGCTGCACCCCGAGCGCTTCGTCTTCGTCAGCTTGACCGACGGGCTCTCGGGCAGCGAAGAGCTGCTGCTCGCGGCCATCGCCAGCGCGGCCCCGGGCGTGGCCTTGGTCGGCGGCAGCGCGGGCGACGACTTTCAATTCAGCGCCACCCAGGTCGCGCTGGGCGAGCGGGCTTGCCAAGGCGGCGGCGTGCTCTTGCTGCTCGAGCCCAAGGTCCCCTTCCAGCCCTTCGCGCTGCACCACTACGTCCGCGAGGGCCAAGCCATGGTCGTGACCGAGGCCGATCCGGTCCGTCGTCGCGTGTCGCGGATCGACGGCTACCCGGCCATCGACGTGCTGGTGAAGCTCGCGGGCTTCGACGAAGCCGAGCTGCGCGCCAACCCGCTCGCGACCTTGGCCGCGCATCCGGTGGTGTTCGGCTTCGTCGCGGGGCCGACGATCTACATGCGCTCGGTGATGAGCCTGCTCGGCGACGATCTTCTGCTCGCCGGTTCGCTCGAAGAGGGCACCGTCATCTACTCGATGAAGCCCGGCGACTTGATCGCGGCGACCCGCGAGGGCCTCGCCGAAGCGATCGCTGCGCTCGAGCAGCCCGAGGGCCTGCTCTTGTTCAACTGCGGCGGTCGGATGTGGGAGGCTGGCAGCCAAGGCCGCGTCGCCGAGCTGGGCGAGGCGATGCTGCCGATCCCCGGGGCCGGGTTCACGACTTACGGCGAGCAATTTCGGGCGGTCCACCTCAACCACACGTTGACCGGGCTGGTGTTCGGGCGTGGGCATGACTGATCTCGAAGACGAGCTGCGTGCGGCTCGCGAGGTCATCGCCGCGCTTCAACGTCGGCTCGAGCGCAGCGCGGCGCAGCTCGATCTCGGCGCCAACCCGGCCCACAAGGCGATCGCGACGCTCGAGAACACGGTCGATCGGCGCACGCGTGCGCTGGCCGAGTCCGAGGCCCGCTACCGCGCGCTCTTCGATCACAGCCCGAGCCTCGCGTTCACGGTCGACGGCGAGGGCCGGATCACGCGGGCCAACACGACGGCCGAGCAGCTGCTCGGTCACGATCGCAAGTTGGTCGGGAGTCGCTTGGTCGACGCCTTTCCGGCCCCGGGTGATCGCGTGGTCGCCGAGCTGCTCGCTCGCTGCGAGGGCGAGGCGCACGAGCTCGCGCTCGCGGGCGGCCGGGTCGTCGACGTCAACGTCGCGCGGGTCCCGGAGCTCGACCAAGCCCAAGTCCTGATTCGCGACGTGACCGCGCGGGTCGAGCTCGGCCGCGAGCTGCAACACACCCGCCGCCTCGCCGCGATCGGTCACCTCGCGGCCGGCGTCGCGCACGAGATCAACAACCCGCTGGCGGTCCTCCAGCTCGGCTTGATCGAGCTGCGCGATCAAGCCCGAGGCCACGAGCGCGCGCCGCTCGACGAGCTCGTCGCCCACGTCGAGCGGATCGCTCGGATCGTCGCCAACCTCCACACCTTCGCCGAGCCGCGTCCGCCCGATCTCCAGCGGATCGAGCTGGCCGAGTTGGTTCGCAGCGCCCGTCAGCTCGCCGGTCGGGCCTTGCACGGCGTCCGCGTGTTGACCAGCTTCGAACCCGAGGACTTGGCGCTGCTCGCCGATCGTCACCAGCTCGAGCAGGTCTTGGTCAACTTGCTGACCAACGCCGCGCGAGCGATGGACGGCGCGGGTCGGCTCGAGATCACCGGCGAGCGCAGCCGCGGCCAGGTCCTGGTCCGGATCGCCGACAGCGGGCCGGGGATCGCGGCCGAGCTGCTCGAGCACGTGTTCACGCCCTTCGTCACGACCGGCAAGCAATTCGGCATGGGGCTGGGCCTCTCGATCACCTGGGGCTTGGTCCAAGAGAACGGCGGCAGCATCCGGGCCTACAATCGACCCGAGGGTGGGGCCTGCTTCGAGCTCGAGCTGGCGCTCGCCGAGGGCGAGTCCGATCTCGTCGAAGCGCGGCCGCGCGTCCGCTCGGAGCCGATCGTCCCGGGCAGTCTCGACATTCTGTGCGTCGACGACGAGGACGCGCTGCGGCGCAGCTTGATGCGCCTGCTCAACAAGCTCGGCCACCGCACGCAGGGGGTCGAGAACGCCGAGCAGGCCTTGGTCGCGATCGAGGGCGCGCGCTTCGATCTGGTCATCTCCGACCTTCGTCTGCCGGGGATGGACGGCGAGCAGCTGCGCGACGCGATCGCCGAGCGACATCCGGATCTGCGCGATCGCGTGCTGCTGATCAGCGGGTTCTTTCGCGAGCCCGGCGAACAGGACTTCCTACAAAAGCCATTCTCGTTACAGGATCTTCGCCGGGCGATCGCGGCGATCATCGAGCGTGTACCCTCGTCGCCATGAGGCGCTCGCGCGAACCTGTTGGGCTCGTTCTCTCGCTCGTCGCGCTCGGGCTCGGCTGTGCGAACGAAGGCGCGGCGACCAGCGACGCGGCTGCTGACGAAGTCGGCACCAGCGAGACGAGCAGCAGCGACACGCTCGGCGTCGAGACGGGCTCGAGCAGCGCTGACGAGAGCGAGTCGAGCGACACCCTGGCGCCGGCTGATCTGCCCAACGAGCCCGACCCACCCGACGAGGTCTTCGACGGCGACCCCTTGCCCCCGGCTTCGCCCGGCGACTGGAACTGGATCGACATCCCCGAGGCCCAGTGCATCGACGGCAGCCCGACCGGGATCGGCGTGCGCTACGGGATCTCGGACGAGCTCGTAATCTTCTTCGAAGGCGGCGGTGGTTGCTTCAACCCGGCCACCTGCGGGCTCTTCTACGCCAGCTTCGCGCAATTCGATCAGCTGACCTTCGACCCGGTCTGGCAGAACACGGTCTTGCAGAGCGGCATCTTCTCGACC
>JAMHUH010001008.1:0-10724 GCA_035904925.1 Nannocystaceae bacterium | reverse complement strand
ATGCGAAGCTCGCGGCCATGAGCTTCAGCTTCGACGAAGCGCGAGACCTTCGCTGGCGAACGCGGCTGCGCGCCCGACTCGAGGCGCTGATCGCCGACGACCGCTTCGAGGTCGTCGCCGCCCAAGCGATCGACATCCTGGTCGCGCCGCCTTACCCCGTCTACCCGGACGACATCAGCGTCCGCTGGTTCGAGCGCGAGGGCGAGGCCCAAGGCGAGCTGCGCTGGCGAGCGATCGAGCCGGACGCTGGCGACCGACTCCGCTCGGCATGGTTCGAAGCCGGCTCGGAGGAGCTCGAAGCGGCCAAGCAGCTCTATCACTTCGAGGATCACCCGGCGGGCGGCGAGGGTGTGATGGTCCACGCCCGCGCCGAGGGCTCGCTCTTCTTCCACGACTCGGGTCGGAGCTTGCTGCTGCCACTCGCGATCGGCTTCGAGGACTACGTCGAGCTGCAGATCGCCACGCTCGGACTCGCCGGAGTGCTCGATGCGTGTGTCGAGCTCTACGACCATGGTTGGTCGCCGAGCAGCGCGAGCGCCAAGCAAGCCGCCTCGCTGCGCACGGGCCAAGGCGCGCGCGCTCGAGCGACCTTGGCCCTGGCCAGGCGCTTGTTCGGCGATCAGGATCTCGCGCTGCTCGAGCGTCGGGTCGCTTTGCTCGCGCGCTAGCGCTCAAACTCTAGCGATCAAACATCGTCAGCCCCGGCCGGGCCGAGGAAATGAAAGTGATTCGGCCAGCGAAAGCCGACGAAGGAGAGCGTCATCGAGGGCTCGAGCGCGCTGACCTCGTGGAACCACGCGACGGGCACGAAGAGCGCTTGGCCGGCTTCGAGCTCGACGTCGAGGATCGCGTCGGCCGAGACCACGTCGTCGAGCCGACCCTCGACGTAGTAGCCGCGCAGCGAGGCGTGCTGCGAGCAACGCACGCGTGGGGCCAAGCGGACGCGCTTGCGACCTTGGACTTGGACCAAGAGCACGTTGTGGGGATCGAAGTGAGCGGGCGTCCGAGTCCCGGCGGGACCAACCCAGAGCGAGACACCGCGCGGACGCAGGGGCGGGGTCAAGAAGCTCGGCAGCGGCGCGAGCTCGTCCCAGAGCGGGGCGAGCTCGGGCCGCGCGAGCAGGCCGTTGCGCGAGACCACATAGAAGTCGTTGCTCGGGCCCGCGAGCGTCCGCTCGACGAAGGCGGCCATGGTCATCGTCCGCGCGCGGGTCTCGGTGTCGTCGGGTCGAGCGGCGGCGAGGCGATCGACGTTGACCTCGACCTCGACCTCGCCAAAGCGATCGGCGAGCCCGGCCAAGCTCCACTCGCGCGCCTGCAGCTCGCCGAGCGCGTCGGTCAGCAGCAGCGGGCGCGAGCGGATCCAATGCTCGCGCAAGAGGGTCTCGTCGTCGACGCGCTCGCGCACGACCAGCTCGATTGGCGCCACCGCGCCGCCCTCGAGCTCGGCTTGCAAGCGCTGGAATTTGGCGGCCAGCCGAGCCTCGCCGATGCGCCGCTCGAGCCGGCGATAGCCTGGCGAAGCCACGATCGCGTGAATGCGTTCGCGCGCGAGCTCGGGCGCGACGCCCTGGCCCGCGAGCGTGTCGACCAGACGCTCGAGCTTGCCCGAGAACAAGAGCTGCTCGACGACCCACAGCTCCCAGTCGAGGCTCAGCCGCAGCTCGGTCGCCAGCTCGGGCAGCGACGCTTCGAGGCTCGTCTCGCTCGTCATGCTCGTGCTCGTCGTGCTCGCGATCAATCGGCTTTGGCCGACGCACGTCGACGCCGAGTCGCGGCCAGGCCGAGTCCGAGGCCCACGAGCGCGAGCGAGGATCCCTCGAGATCGCCGAGGTCGGGCTCGACCGCGCAGCCCGAGCGCTTGGGCGCGGGGTCGAGGGGTGGCGGGGCTTCCAGCGGCGGGGCGTTGCTATGGCAGACCTCGCCGCAAGTCGGCGCGACTCGGAGCACGTCGGAGTCTCGACCCTGCGCGGCGGGTTCATCGGCCGCATCACCCTCGGGCGCAGCCAAGACTTCGCGGCTCACTCCGGCTGCGAGCACGGCCGCATAGACGAGCACGGCCGCGCGCGGGAGCTGACTGAACGAGTCGTCCATGCCCGCCAGGCTATCACCGCGCTCCTGGCCCGCGTGGTCAGTCGCCCGAGGGCGCTTGCTCGGCCTCTTCGCGGGCCCGCTCGCGCTGCCAGGCGTCGTAGTGGGGCTTCACGGCCCGCTTGATCTTGGCCTCGGGGACCTCGGGCAGGCCACGGCGGAGCCGTTGCTCGTTGGTCGGCTGGCCGTCGGGCTCGCGCGCGCACCAGGCCGTGTAGACCAGCTCGCGCTTGCCGTGCTTGGCCAGGTACTCGCCGGGATCGTAGGGACCGATCTTCTTGAGCGTGTCGGGGCTGGGGATCGCGTACCACTGCTTGACGATCTCGACCTTGCGCGGGAGCTCGCCCTCGTGCTCGAGCGCCCAGTTGCGGCAGTGGTAGCGCGCGAGCCACTTTTGGAAGTGCGGGCTGTCGCCCGTCACCTGACGGGTGATCTTGCCCATGCGATCGTAGATCCACCACGGGTTCTGCTTGTTGCGGGGCGAGTTGGCGTCGGTGAACAAGTCCCAGATCTCGCCTTGGGCGTCGGTCACGTAGACGTTCATGAACACGTTCGAGCGGCTCGGGTTGGGCGCGAACATGTTCCAGCTCTGGTAGGTCTCGGTCAGGTTGAGCCAGTTCGCGACGATCCGCTTGGCGGGCTTGCGGAAGCTCTCGGTGCAGCCCTTGTCGGGGATCGCCCAGGTCGCGACCGCGATGATCTGCACGCTCAGCAAGGTCCCGAGCAGGGTCCGACCGAGGAAGCCATAAGCCCACGCTTCGGCGACTTTGGCCGGCTCGCGCCGCTGGGCCACGCGCGAGACGATCGCGATCAGCATCGGCGTGATCAGGGCCGCTGCGAGCAGCCAGGTCCACCGCTCGACCTCTTGGACCTTGGCGAGCGTGGCCAAGGCCGCGAAGCCAAAGCCGAGCACCAGCGCGAAGCTGGGCAGCTGGCGACCGTCATGGTGCGGCGCGCAGGCAGGATCTTCACAAGGGGTGATTCGCTCGCCGCGAGCGACCCAAGCCGGGATCCCCGGCACGCGCAGCCGCGCCAGCCCCTGGCCAGAGCGGCGCAGCAGCAGCGCGATCTCGCTGCCGTGCAGCGCGACCAAGTAGCTGACGATCATCACCGGCGCGAACATGCCGATGTTCATCAGCACCAAGATGTGCAGGTGAAAGATGATGCCGAGCGTCAGCCACCAGCGCCGGCCGAAGACGAGGCCGAAGAAGCGCTCGAGGTCGAGCCGGTAGCTCCAGCCGCGGAACTTCAATTGGAAGGGTCGCTCGCGCAGCCGCCACCAGCCCCAGCCGATCCCGGCCATCAGCGCCAACCAGGTGCCCGCGACCAACCACTGAATGGTCGAGACGGCGATCGGGCTCTCGCTCGGGACATGGACCGGCAGCCCGACCCAGGTGATCGCCAGGCCGCCGAGGCCGAGCAGGATCCAGCAGGCGCGCAGCGCTTGGCGACGCCAACCAGCGGGCGGCTCGAGCCCTTCGCGTCGGGCCCAACGCACGATCAAGCCCAGGACCATCAAGAAGAAGCCGAGCTGCCAATAGTGGACGGTCCAAGTCATCAGCCGGAACACGTTGGTGCCGAACACGTAGACGAGGAATTGGGTCGGGACGCGGGCGAAGTGGTCGAGGCTGAGCGCGTAGTAGAGCGAATCGCCGCGCCACCAGACGTCGCCGGTCTTGGCGCTGCCGGTCCACAGATAGATGGTCGCGATCTGAAGGATCATCAGCATCCGCGGCCAGGCCGGGATCCGCCGATAGATCGCCGCCAGGCCCTCGGGGTGGGCTTCGCTCTTCGGCACGCCCGCGCCGCCCCCGGGCCCCTCGCGCTCGCTCAGCTTGCCCTGCTTGCGCAGCTTTCGGCAGCGCAGCCAGTTGTCGATGCTGTACGCGTAGCCGGTCTTGGCAAAGACCAGGTAGACGAACAACACGCGAAAGACCACGTCCGCGCCGCTCTGATAGATCGACGCCCGATTCATGAAGCCGAGCGTCATGGCCAAGCTGATGAAGCCGGCCAAGCGGGTGCGAAAGCCGAGCAAGAACGCGAGCGTGGCGATCTCGAACACCCAGAGCTGGGCCCAGAACGCCGCTGGCGTGTCCCACCAATAGAGCAGCGAATAGCGCGGGCCCTTGGCCCAGGTCAGGACCGCCGCGAGATCGAAGAAGCCGGTCGGCTCGCCGCCGATCCCCTCGCCGTAGCCCTTGAATTGCCCGCCCGCGAGGTACTGCCGGGCCGAGTCGGTCAAGAAGAGGCCCTCGTCGGTGAACAGGAACTCGAAGTGCTCCCACATGTTGTTGATGTTGATCAACAACACGATCGAAAACGCGATCCGAAACGCCGCCATCGAGCGCGGGTCCTCGCTGCGCAGCCAGAATTTCCGCCAGCGCTCGCGGTCGATCACGATCACCGCGATCAGCACGAGCGCGCACGCGAACAACAACCAGCCAATCGTTGGTCCGAGCGCGAGCGCTTCGGGCGTGGGCGGGGCTTCGGCGAGTGCGAGCGGGGCGAGCATGTCGGGCGAGTTCTCCAGTCAGGCAAAGCGATGAAGCAGATTCGGGAGGCCCGAAGATCGGGCCTCCCTTCGCGCGGGTTCAGAGCCCGCGGGTGGTCTCGTCGTCGTGGTGCAGCCAGCGAAAGACCAGCCAGGCCGTCGACAAGATCCCCATCCAGAGCCCGGCCAGCAGCCAGAACGACCACAGATCGGTCGCTTCGGGCCGGGGAAAGCCGAGCGCGGTTGCGAGAACCATGGTTGCAATGGCCATGATCGAGATCTCAGTCGAAGTTGCGGACGTACTCGAACTCGAGGGTCTGGCCCTTGAGCCCGTGGGTCGGCGGGGCGATCCAGTTGGCGAACTTCCCGGGCTCGCGGACCGGCTTCATGATGCTGGCCAGGTAGCGCTCGTCGTCGGGCCCGAGCAGCCACGTCGCCGCGTTCGCGGCGAACTCGGCCTCGCTGATCAGGTTGCCGCTCGGATCGAAGTGGAAGCCGGCGTAGAGGCCCTGGTGACGATGGAAGCGGCGGCTCGGCAAGGTCAGCTGATGGGCGCTGCCCTCTTCGACCAGGATCTTGTTCCACTTGCGGAGCGCCCGCTCGCAGTCCTTGATGTACTCGTCGCGCAGGACCTCGTTCATGGCGTTGCGCAGCGGGATCTCGCGGACCGTCAGGCGCTCGCCCTCGACCACGGGCATCGAGTACATGCCCTCGATCGCGAGGTGGTCGCTGTAGCGCTCGCCCTCCTTGAAGCGGCCCTTGAGGCCCGAGGCGAAGTAGGCGGCGGCGTTGTTCGAGATCTCGCCGCCAAAGAGATCGAGGCAATACGAGAACCAGTAGTTGATGGTTCGCTGGACGGTCGGGATGTCGATGCCGCCCTGCCGACGGACGTCGCCCTCGCTGTCGATGCGCTCGAGCTGGGCGGCGCGCTTGATGATTCGAGCCATGCCGGTCTCGCCGACGAAGAGGTGGAAGGCCTCCTCGGTCAGCATGAAGTCGCAAGAGCGCGCGAGCGGATCGAAGCCGCTCTCGCGCAGCGCGGCGAGCTGGAACTTGCCGTCGCGGTCGGTGAACATGGTGAAGGCGAAGAAGCTCAGCCAGTTGCTGCAGGGCTGGTTGAAGGCGCCGAGGATCCGGGGCTTGTCGGGGTCGCCGCTGCGCCGCTCGAGCAATTCCTCGGCCTCTTCGCGGCCGTCCTTGCCGAAGTGCTTGTAGAGCAGATAGGCCATCGCCCACAGGTGCCGGCCCTCCTCGACGTTGACCTGAAACAGGTTGCGCATGTCGTAGAGGCTCGGCGCGCTGTGGCCGAGCAGACGCTGCTGCTCGACCGAGGCCGGCTCGGTGTCGGCCTGGGTCACGATGATCCGGCGCAGGGCGTTGCGATGCTCACCCGGGACCTCGTTCCAGACCGGCGTGCCGGTCAGATCGCCGACGTGGATCATCGCCTGCTGCTCGCGCGGGGTCAGGAAGATGCCCCAACGGTAGTCGGGCATCTTGACGTGGTCGTAGTGGGCCCAGCCGTCGGATTCGACCGAGATCGCGGTGCGCAGCCAGACGTCGTTGGGCTCGAAGTCGGTCGGCCCCATCTCGTGCCACCACTCCAGATACTTGGGCTGCCAGCTCTCCAGCGCCCGACGAACCTTGGGGTCGTCGGCCAGACCCACATTGTTGGGGATGCGACAATCGAGATCGACGTTGGGGATCATCGAGATTCAAACTGCCCGAGCACCCTCGGCTGGAAAAGCGCACGCTTTTCGTGCGCTGACTATGCAGGCTCGCCGCACGACTTCACGCGCAGGTGCGCGGGCTCGCTGCACGCTTTGCCGGCGCGACCGATCGATCGAGCTGCGAGCATGCGGGCAGTGTCCGAGCTCGCTCGCCAACGTCTGCGTCAACTCGCGCCTCGCTACCTCAAGTCGGGCCCGCGCTACACCAGCTATCCGACCGCCGCCGACTTCGGCCCGCTCGGCGCTTCCGACTACGAGCACCAGCTCGAGCTCGCGCGCGCTCGCACGGACGAGCCTTGGTCGGTCTACGTGCATGTGCCCTTTTGTGCCCAGCGCTGTAGCTTCTGCGCGTGCTCGGTGGTCGCGAGCCCCGACTACGATCGCGTCGCCGAGCCCTACGTCGATCATCTGATCGCGGAGATCCAAATGATCGGGCATCGGCTGGGCGCGCGTCGTCAGCTCGCGCAGCTGCACTTGGGCGGCGGCACCCCGACCTATCTCGCGCCGGCCCTGCTCGCCCGGATCTTCACGGCGATCGCCCGCGAGTTCGTCGACGATCATCGCCACGGCCGCGAGTGGTCGGTCGAGCTCGACGCGCGCGTGACCGAGCCCGAGCACATCGAGCTCTTCGCCGAGTTCGGCATCGATCGCGTCTCGCTCGGCGTTCAGGATCTCGATCCCGAGGTCCAGCGCGAGATCGGTCGGGTCCAGAGCTTCGAGCGCATCCGCGAGGTGATCGTCGGCTGTCGAGCGGCTGGCGTTCGCGGCATCAACCTCGACCTGGTCTACGGCCTTCCGGGTCAGAGCGAAGCCAGCATGCAGCGAACCATCGACGGCGTGCTCGAGCTCGCGCCCGATCGTCTGGCGCTCTACGGCTACGCGCACGTGCCCTGGATGCCCGGGCGCGGCAACCAAAAAGCGATCGATCCGGCCCGCCTGCCCGGCCCGAGCGAGCGGCTCGAGCTCTTCTTGAGCGCGCGCGAGCGGCTGCTCGACGCGGGCTATCGCGCGATCGGCATGGACCACTTCGCCTACCCGGACGACTCGCTGGCCAAGGCCGAGCAGGCCGGCACGCTGCGGCGCAACTTCATGGGCTACAGCACGAGCGCCGCGACCGATCTGCTCGGCTTCGGGGTCACGGCGATCGGCGAGGTCGCGGGCGCCTACGTGCAGAACGAAGCCAAGCTGATCCACTGGCAACAGGCGATCGAGCGCGGCGAGCTGCCGACGGCCAAGGGGATCGTTCGGACCGCCGAAGACAGCCTGCGCGCGGCGGTGATCGAGGATCTCATGTGCCACCACGCGGTCGAGCGCGCACGCATCACCCAGCGCTTTGGCGTCGACTTCGATCGCCACTTCGCGCGCGAGCTGGTCGAGCTGCGCGAGGCCGAGTTCGACGGACTCGTCGTCGACGAGCCTGGTGGGCTCGTGCTGACCGAGCTCGGCCGCTTCTTCGTTCGCAACGTCGCGATGGTGTTCGACGAGCGGCTGCGGGCACGATCGAGCGGTGGGCCTCGCTTCTCGGCGACAGTTTGAGCGCGTATCGCCGGCTTCGCGGGGGCCATGGTGTCGAATCGCGGGCTGGTCCATGATCGCGGACGTGTCGAAGCCGAGCGTTCGATCGTGGATCTTGTTGCTGGCGTTGACGGGCTGTCCGAGGGCGGCGGACACGACGAGCTCGAGCTCGCCGGACGCGAACGAAGGGTCGGACCAGTCAGGCGAAGCGGCCGTCGAAGCTTCGTCGCCTGGGGTCTATTTCGCGGTCGACGATCGAGTCGTGTGGCTGAGCGAGGCGGGCGAGTTCTCGCTGATCGCTTCGCCGGATGGCCAGGTTCGCCAGCTGCTGGTCGGGCCCGAGCGCCGGCTCTCGTTGGTCGGTGACACGGGCATCTGGGTGCTCGAGCAGGGCCGCTTCGTGCCCTGGCTCGAGTTCGATCCCGGGCTGGGCCGAGTCGAGCAGGTCGCGATCCGTGATGGCGAGGTCTGGGCGATCGGGAGCGCGGCGATCGGCGTGGCACACAAGGCCGAATGGAGGTTCGCAGGCAAGCTGGAGCGCGAGGTGGTCGACTTCGCCAGCGGGGCACGAGGCGCGCTCTTTGGCCTGGTCGACGAGCACGTGCTGCGCTTCGAGGGTCCCGACGCTTGGATCGATGTCGGGGTCGCGCTGCCCTTCGCGCACGCGAGCGAGCTGGCGATCGCAGACTCGGGCCGGGTCGCGATCGCGGGGGCGACGTGCGAGCTGGCGGTGGTCGACGCGAACGAGCCTGGGGCCGCTTGGGCGCGCGGGCGCGAGTCGGGCTATGGCTGCGAGTATCCGAGCGCGCTGGCGATCGATGGCCGCGGTCGCGTATGGGTTGGTTCGACGACGGGCGTGCACGTGGTCGAGTCGAGCGGGGCCGTGCAGGCGTATCCGACCGGATCCCTGCCCGAGCTGGTCGGATCGCTGCGCTCGATCGCGGTGATCGGCGAGGGCCCGCGCGAGCTGCCGAGCGCGGGCCCGATTCGAAGCGGTGGGTTCGCGGGCACGCTCGAGTTTCGCGGCAAGCCGCTCGCCAAGGCCAAGGTCGAGATCTGTCCTCGGCCCGCGCCGCTCTTTCACTCGACGCCCTGCGACAACTCGAAGCTGCGCTTCACGACCACGACCGCGGCCGACGGGCGCTTCCGCTTCGACGCGGTCCCGCTCGCCCGCTACGGCTGGGCCCTGCAGATCGGCGAGCAGTGGACCTCGACCGAGGCCGACGCGGTCGTCGGGACGATGCAGGCCGATCAGGTGCTCGACATCGGCGTGCAGCGGCTCGAGTAGGCGCGCTACCTTCGGGCCATGCCCCACCCTTGGTTCTCGATCCGCTTGATCCACCCCGAGGCCGAGGCCTGCGCGGCGCTCGAGGCTGGCTTCGCGGGGCTCGAGCGCGTGAGCGTCGAGCAGACCCGCTACGACGCGCTCGCGGATCATCACTGCTTCGTGACCGCCGGCAACGCCTATGGCTTGATGACGGCGGGGATCGACGCGGCGGTCATCCATCGCTTTGGCCCGAGCCTGATGCGCGCCGTCCAGGACCACATCTCGAACGAGTACTTTGGCGAGCAGCCGGTCGGCAGCGCCTTCGTGATCGCGACTGGCGACGCTTCACGACCCTGGATCTGCCACGCGCCGACCATGCGCATGCCCTCGAGCATCACCGGGACCAGCCACGTCTACACCGCGACCCTGGCCGCGTTGATCGCGATCCATCGGCACAACCTGAGCCATGATCCGGTGATCGAGAGCGTGGTGTTCCCGGCGATGGGCACCGGCTTCGGCGCGATGGCCTTCGACGAAGCCGCCCGACAGATGGCGGTCGCCTATCGCCACTACCTGCGGCCTTCGGGCCGTCCGACGTGGGACAGCGCGATCGCCCGCGAGCGAGCCATCTGCTACGCGGGCGAGACCAAGGTCGTGCGTATCTGACAGGCCGAGCGCAGCGCCGCGTGGAAGGGCTCGGCCTCGTGGTAGAGCCGAATCAAGCCCGAGAGCGCGATGTTGCCGACGGTCACGGCCATGCCGACGAGCGGCGAGGTGTAGAGCATGTGGACCTCGGCGAGGTTGTGCCGGTTGGCCTTGCCCACGCTCAGCAAGGTGCTGACGACTCGCAGATCCGTGGACGAGAGCCGGCCGACGTCGAAGAAGATCACGCTGCCCGGGTTGGCGCAGGTCTTCGGGGCCTGGTCGGAGTAGAAGGGCAGCGAGTCGCGGTGCCCAGGCCCCTGCGACACGGCCAAGCTCAAGCGATCGGTGATCCGAACGAACACGACGGTCGACTTGTCCGCGGCCCACCACTCGAGGCTGACCAGATCGAGGCCGAGCGACTCGATCAGCTCGACGCTCGGCGGGACGCCGAGACCCTCGGCCGGGATCGGGTTGTGAGCGAGGCCAGAGCCCATGCGGCCGCGAGCATACGCTGGATGATCGCCAAGGCGTGCGAGCGCTCCGAGCGGAGCGAGCACGCCCGCGACCACGACTCGGGTGACCTCGCTCTGCGCGTTCGCGTGCAAGGGCGGTCGACACGCTAGCGCGGCGCGTGTTGTCATGGCGGCCATGTCACGCACGAACACCCACCATCGCGGCGTCGCCCCATCATTCATTCCCTTCGCATTGCTCGCATTGCTCGTGAGCGGATGCGAATCCGATTCCTCCGACCCCGCCGCATCCACGGCGGCCACACCCCAACCCACGGCGCCTACCCCTCCTTCGCATTCGCCCCCAGCGGTCGAGCCCGTCGCGCCGCCCGCGTTCGTCTGGCATCGGGCGATGACGATCCCCAAGGGTCGCAGGTTCGAGTACGCGCCGAGCCAGCTACCTTTCGTCGTGGGCGAGGACGCCTATTGGGTGGACGCGGGCAAGCGCGTGATCGAGGTTCCGCGCGTCGAGGGCAAGC
>JAMHUH010001007.1:0-2922 GCA_035904925.1 Nannocystaceae bacterium | reverse complement strand
CTCGGGCTCGATCGGCTTCGAAGGTAGCATCGTGCCCAGCTGCTGGACCAGCTTGGCGGCCGCGCTCGCGTCGGTGATGCCGGCGCGCATGACCAAGGCCGAGGGCTCGGCGAGCGGGCCGACGAAGAGCTCGCCAGTCAGGATCTCGAGCGGCAGCGCGATCCCTGGCGCGGGAGCCTTGGCTTGGCTCGGATCCCAGCGCGCCCACATGAACCCGGCCCCCGGCTGCAACGAGCGCAGCGCGGGCGCGGGCCCGGTCGCCAGGAGCGAGGCGCTCTCGCTCGCCGGCAGCGGCATGCTCAGCTCCCACAGGCCTGGATCGCTGCGCAGCGCGACGTAGAGCGGCGGCGCGGCGTCGCTGCGGGTCAGCTGCAGCGCGAGGTTGATCCGCTCGAACTCGACGCCGGGGAGCTGTGCCTCGAGCGTGGCCTGGAGCTGCTTGCCCGCGCGACCGGGCTGATAGAGCGCCAGCGCCTCGGGCCCGCCGAGGCTGCACGCCCACCAGCCCGCGCTCTCGGCCACCGGCGCGCAGATCTTGGCGAGGTCGAGCTTGGCGTCGAACAAGCCGGCGATCGCTCCGAGCTTGTCGAGGTCGGCGGCGGCGAAGAGCAGCAGCGGTTGATCCTGGACCTCGCTGATCACCGCGCCGTGGTCGAGCACGATGCCGGTGCTCTCGAGCCCCGCGAGCAGCAGCGCGAGGGTCTCGCGACTGGCCTGCATCGCGGCCAGCTGCGACTCGCCCGAGCCCGCGCCGCTGGCCTGGATCAGCCCCGGCAGCGCGCGCGCGAGCGGCCCGGCCATGACCTGTTCGAGCGTGCGAGCCTGGCCGATCAGCGGCCGCAGGTCGCGGATCACCAGCCAATCCGCGCCGGCGGGGACCAGGTCGAGCTGATCGCTCAACGAGCGGCGATAGTTGGTCGTGTCGAGCTCGGGCAGATCGGCCGGGCTCGCAACCGGGACCTCGTGGCGAGTCAGCGGCTCGGAGCGTTGTCGAGGGGTCGGGTCCTTGTCGGCTGGGCAGCCCGCGAGCGCGAGCGCAGCCGTGAGCGGGAGACACAGGAGCTTGGCCGCGCTTCGAGTCATCGACGCGAGCACATTAGGACGTTTTTGGGCCCGCGCGGACGACTTCGCGCGTTTGGTTCGCAGGCCGGCAGGCGAGATATGCTCGAGCGTGGTCCGAAGCTCGGCGCTCTACGTCGCGTGCGTGGCCCTGGTCAACGCAGAACCAGCGCGAGCCGCCGAGCAGGTCGAGGGCTCGCGGGTGCGGGTGCTGGGCCCAAGAGCCCGAGCGGGCCGAGCTCGAGCGGCGGGGATTTCGAGTCGCAGCGGTCGGGGACGAGTTTCTGCTCCGAGCGCACGGCTCGTGGGCCGGCCGCTCGGCAGCTTCGATCGCGCGGCATGGCCTGCGAACCTCCGCTCGAAGCGACTATGCTGGTCCAATGCTCCGGGGCTTGCTCTGTGTTTGCGTGCTCTCGTTGGGCTGTCTCGGACCGAGGGACGCAGCCGAGCCGAGCGCAGCGCCGGAGCAAGTCGAGGCGCAAGTCGAGGCGCCTTCGCTCGAGGTCGATGGCACGGACTCGGCCGATGGCACCGACTCGGCCGAAGCGTCGGACTCGGCCGAAGCGCTCGCGGTCGGTGAAGCGACTTCGAGTGACGCCTTCGTCCCCGCGACCGTCGGCGAGGGCAGCTGCGTGGTCACCATCAGCGCGCTGATCGAAGCCGTCGAGCTTCGCGGGCCTGGCCCGATGACGCCCGCGCTCGAGGCCAGCCTCGACTCGAACCCGAGCTTCGCCCGCACCTACGCGAGCCACAGTCACGGCGAGACCCACATTCAATGCCTCTACCGAGTCGAGCTCGGGCACGAGCCGGGCAAGCACTATCGCTGGCGCCACTGGTTCACGAACACCGTCGTCGAGGCCGCGCCAGATCGCTGCAACACGCTCGCGGCCGAGGTCGCGCAGGACATCATCGACACGACCAAGAAATGCACCGATCTCGACGCGGGCGCCTATTGGGGCGACACGCTCGAGCCCCTCGTCACTGCGCCCTGAACAAATTCGGGCTCAGGCGAAGAGCTCGTCGAGCCGAGTGATGGTCGCGGCGCGGACCAGCCACTGCCTGAGCCGATCAGGGTCTCGACACTCGAGGATTCGGGCCTCGGTCGCGGCATCGGGCTCGAGTCCACGGTCGCGCAAGAAGTCCAGGAGCGAGCGGGCCCGGCCTTCTTCGCGGCCTTCTTCGCGGCCTGCTCGCTCGCCGCGAACGTAGAGGAAGCTCTCTCGCTCCGTCCGCGTCAGCTGGTAGTCGCGCCAGCGGGGGTCTTCGGCTTCGGCTTCGAGTTGATCGTACGCGTCCATCAGCAGCGCCTCCTTCATCTGGCTCAGCAACATCTCTTGATATATCAGCAATTCGTTGCCCGAGAAGCCCCTGAGTGCCCGCAGCGCATTCGTCAGCAGAACGAGATCCCGGCGGCCTCGGACGTGGGACATCGCTTCGAGCAGCGCTCGGCGCGGCTCCATCACGGCGTCGCTCGGCTGCGAGCGCGGGATCATGCGGGGTGTCAGCACGAAGCAGCGCATGGTCAGCCGACGCCGGCGGAGCAACTCGCGGGCCCACTGGGCCACCTTCTCTTCGAAGGTCAGAACCACCAGGCAGATGTTCGGGCCCACGACCGGCGGATATGCCGACTCGTACTCGATCAGGCGCAGCTCTTTCTCGACATCACGCTGGTTTTGAAAGTCGACGAGGAGGCCGATGACGTCGGCCTGGTGGATCCGGGCGAGGCTCGGCCTAGCGAGCGGCGGCGAGTCCCACAGACGCATGACGAGATCCGCGCGCAGCTCTCGAGCCCGGTTCTCCTCGCCGACCGGCCAAGTCTCGGTCGGGAGCTGCTCGATGAAGCGGCCGGGCGGGAGGAATTTC
>JAMHUH010001006.1:0-44748 GCA_035904925.1 Nannocystaceae bacterium | reverse complement strand
TCAATCTATAGGATTCTCTACGTGGGTCGGATTTACAAACTGGCCGAATACGCCCAGAAGCGAGAACGAGAGCGACTTCGCGCGATAGCCTCACGCGAAGTCGCTCAGACCCAACCCATGGTTAGGTATGCAAGGATTGGCTAGCGGAATCGAACGTGGAAGTGGTTCGAGTGGCCCTTGCTGTGCCGAATGATCCCGTGTCCACGGCCCTTGCTGCGCGGGTATTGGAAGAGCTCGTCGAGCATGTCGTCCGAGACGCCCTGCTTCTTGGCGTGCTCGTAGAGCAGCTTTTGGATCGCGTGATCCATGAAGATGTACTTGACGTGATCGGTGTCGAGGAACGCGTCGATGAGCGCCCACGTGCGTGCGACGTCGAGGTTCTTGCTGTTGGCCGTGAGGAACTTGGTCTCGTCGGCCTGGTCGCCTTGCAGCACGTAGCCAATGTCGACGTCGCGGCCATGCTGGTGGCTGACATGCGGCGAGAGCTTGCCGCCGCCCTTCTTGCTGATGTCGCCGATGTGGACCTTGGGCGCGCTGCTGAACTTCTTGCGGTAGTTGCTGATCGCGGTCTGGATCGCCTTGACCGACTCGCCGGTGCCCCAGGCGTTGTTCGGCGTCTTGATCACGTAGTTCTTGCCCGTCGGCAATTGCACGCCGGCCGTGAGCACGCCGGTGTCGATGTCGACCGTGCCGAAGCCCGGCAACACCGAGCCCTCGCGGAACACTCGCAGGGTCTGGCCGACGCGCAGATCATTGGCGTTGTCGAGCTTGCCGCGTTGGTAGCCGAGCAGCTCGTTGGTGGTCAGGTCGTACTTCTGGGCGATCTCGCTGAGCGTCTCGCCCGAGGCGACGCTGTGCTCGAGCTCGACGACCTCGTGCGGGGCGATCTCGGGGCATACGCGGACCTTCTGGCCGACGCTCAGCAAGTTGGAGTTGTTGGCCAGCGCGCTGTTGAGCTTGATCAAGTCCTTGCGGCGCACACCGTAGCGACCGGCGATCTCGCCGAGGTGCTCGCCCGGCAAGACCACGTGGGTGTGCAGGGGCGTCTCGCCGCCACACAGCTTGCTGTTCTTGGCCTTGGCCGCCTGCGCGCTGTCGAGGCAGATCAACACTTCGTCGCCGATCCCCAACGAGTTGGGATCTTTCTTGAGCGTGCGGTTGTTGGTCGTGATGGTCGAGACCGGAAGGTCGTAGTGCGCCGCGATGCCCGAGAGCGTGTCGCCCTTGCCGACCACGTGGACCTTGCTGGTCTTGCCGCTGCCGCACGAGCGGCCGTCCGAGGTCTTCGACTTGGGCTTGTCGGCCGACGAGCTCGAGCTCGACTTGGGCGCGTCGTCGGGCTCGTCGGCGCCGGGCAGACAGATCGCCAGCTTCTGACCCACGCGGATCTTGTTGGGGTCGAGGCTGGGGTTGGCCCGCTCGATCGATTTTTGGCTGACGCCGTGCTTGGCCGCGATCCCGCTGAGCGTCTGGCCATCTTTGACCTCGTGCTCGATCCGCTCGCCGCCGTCGGGACAACCACCGGCCGAGGCGATGCTCGGCAACCAGATGGGCAGCAAAAAGGACGACGAGAGGCCGACCAAGAATCCGGCGAACAATCCGGCTCGGGTACGCACGGATCGATGGGTCGCATGCTCGCGGCGGCTTGGCAAGCCTCGCGATTTGCTCGAATAAATCATCCTGGACGTACGTAGGGGGTGTTTCGAGCCTCTGGCTCCAGCGATCGGGCCGAGCCTGCTCACGCTCCCATGCGCGCGAGAACGCTTCGGTTGCGTGCTCGAATGCTGGTCCCGATCACCAAGTCGACGCGAGCGCGCCGAGAAGTCGACCCCAGCGCGCCGAGGCGCCAGCTTGCGCGACGACCCGAGCCGGGCGATCGTCGCCGCATGGCCGGCCCCGAGTCCAAACCAGCGAAGAAGCGTGGCGGCATGGGTGCCCGAACGGGGCTCTTGGGCCTGCTGCTCGCCGCCATCGGAGCGCTCGCGCTGTGGCTGTCCAACTGCGTGCCCGGGTTCGGGATCGGTGGAGCCGAGGGCGAGGGCGACGCGGCCAGCTCGAGCAAGGCCGAGTCGAGCACGCCGACGAAGACCGACGAGGCGGCCCCGCCGAGCGCGGCTTCGAGCACACCAGTGATCGCGGTCGGCGTGTACGGCTGCAAGCTCAATGACGAAGTCGCGCAGCCTTGCGCCGACCTGTGCAAGCGAGCCGAGCAGGGTGAATTCGCGGGCGTCACGGCGGCCAAGGTGGCGTCGACGCAGGGCTCGCACGCCGACGTGACCGCCGTGATCGACTGCTTGAAGGCGGCGGGCGTCAGCAAGCTCGCGATCGAGAAGGACTGAGCCGTGCTGCTGCGCTCGCTCTTCGATCCGCTCAGCGTGGCGGTCTTGCTCGCGATCCTGCTGATGGTCGGAGCCTCGGCCAAGTGGACCCTCGGCGCCCGCCGGGCCTTCGATCGGCTCGCCGGCGGGCTCGGGGTCCTGCGCCGGGTCTCGGCCGAGCTGCACGCCGATCATCCGATCCGCAAGCGGCTCGAGTCGGCGCCGGTCGTCGATCTCAGCTTCGAAGAGATCGCCCGCCTGCTCGAAGGCGACGCCGCCCATGTCGACTCCGACGCGCACGTGCTGCTGCGCTTGCGCGAGCAGATCACCTGGATGGAGCGCTTCGCCCAATTCGCGGTCCACCTCGGCATCCTCGGCACCGTCTACGCGCTGGTCAGCTCCGACCCCACTGACCTCGACGCGTTTCGGGCCAGCTTGCCGCTCGCGTTGGGCACCACGTTTTGGGGCCTGATGGGCGCGCTCGGGCTCTCGGGCATCGCGGGCGCGGCCGAGAGCGTGCTCGAGCGGGCCAGCTTGCAGGTTCGTCAGGCGCTGCTCGCCGGGCTCGATCGCGGGCTCGCGGCCGGCTCGTCGGGCGAGCCCGGAGCGCCGAGCGCATGAGGCAACGAGCCCGCCGCAGCGTCGACATGCTGCCGCTGCTCGACGTGTTCATGGTCGTGCTCTTCGTGTTCGCGACCATTCAAGAGCACGAGCTCGACGACAGCGCCCAGGCGATCGCCGCGACCACGACCCAGCTGGCCGAGCTCGAGGCCGAGCTCGCGCGCGCCCGCGAAGCGCAGGTGAGCGCCGAGGCTCGGGCGACGCTGCTCGACGAGCAACGCGACGCGGCCCAGCGCGAGGCCGCGAAGCTGCCCGCGCTCGAGGCCGAGCTGGCCGAGTACCGCGAGCTGTGCGGCGAGCCCAAGCCCGGGGGTCCGCGCTGCCCGGCGATCGAGCTCGAGCCACAGACCACGGCCGAGCGGCTCGCCACCGACGCCTTGCTCGCGCGGCTCTTCGACAACGTCGCGGTGTTCGAGATCGAGCTCCAGGGCGAGGTCGATCTCGTCCAGGGCCTGCGCTTCAACCATTGCTGCTTTCGCGCCGACCCGCCCAAGGGCGAGTGGCGGACCTGCGGCGACGTGCCTTCGGACTCGGGCACGCGCTCGACCTGGATCGACGACGGCGGCCAGGGCCTGCTCGACGGGCTGCGCAGGACCCGAGGCGGCAACGCGATCGTGCTGCTCCGGCAAGGCGCGATCGCGGACTATCGGCTGACCAACGATCTCGCCGACGCGCTGCGCGAGCAATTGCCCGATCATCGGATCTACGATGACGGCGAGGTCGCCGAGCTCGACTGCCCGCTGCTGCCTCGCTGAGCCGAAATGCTGCCCGCGCTGACGATCTTCGTGATCACCTATGTGCTGATCTCGGCGCGGCGGCTGAGCGTGCTGCGGATCGATCGGCCCGCGGCCGCGCTGCTCGGCGCCGTCGCCTGCGTGCTCTTCGGTCAGATCGGGCCCGACGAAGCGATCTTGGCCGTCGACGGACGCACCCTGCTGCTGCTCTTCGGGATGATGGGCATGGGCGCCTGCCTCGACGCCGATGGCTTCTTCGCCCGCGCGGTCGAGCGGCTCGGTCGACGCTTCCCCGATCCCCGCCACCTGCTCGCCGCGATCGTCTGGGGCGCGGGCTTGCTCGCGGCGCTGCTGACCAACGACGCGGTCTGCGTGCTCGGGACTCCGGTCGTGGTCGGCCTGATTCGCGCGCGCGACCTCCCGCCCCTGCCCTTCTTGCTCGGCCTCGCGACCGCGGCCAACACCGGCAGCGCGGCGACCTTGGTCGGCAACCCGCAGAACATGCTCTGCGCCAACCTCGGTCAGCTCGCCTACCTCGATCACCTCGTGCTGGTCGGGCCGATCGCCCTGGTCGCGCTGGCGGTCAACCATGGCTTGCTGCGGCTGCTCTTTCGCGCCCCGCTGCGCGCGGCAGCGAAGCCCGCGAGCCGACACAACCATTCGTTGCCGCTGATCGATCGCCAGACCCTGCCGACGCTGCTGATCGTGCTGGGCAGCGCGATCCTCTACGCGTTCGGCTTCGACTTGGCCTGGACGGCGACCGCGGGCGCGCTCGTGGCGATGCTGATCCGTCGGCACCCGCCCGGTGAGCTGTGGCTGCGGGTCGACTGGTCGGTGCTGCTCTTCTTCGCCGGGCTCTTCGTGGTCGTCTCGACCTTGGTCGAGAGCGGAGCCCCAGCCGCGCTCTTCGACCGCATGCCGCTGTGGACCGACGATCTGCCCGCGCTCTGGGCCTGGGCGCGCGTGGTCGGGATCGGCATGGTTGGCAGCAACCTGGTCTCGAACGTGCCCTACATCTTGATCGTCGCCGAGCCGATCGCCGCGCTGCCCGAGCCCACGCTCGGCTGGGAGATGCTGGCGATGAGCTCGACCTTCGCCGGCAACCTGACCTTGTTCGGCTCGGTCGCCAACGTCATCGTGGCCGAGAAGAGCCGCGAGGTCGGCGGGGTCGGCTTCTTCGACTACCTGCGCGTCGGGGTCCCGCTCACGCTGATCAGCACGGCGATCGGTGTGGTGTGGCTGTGGTTGCTGCTGGGCTGACTCGAGTCGAGGCTGGTGGGCCAGGATCGCCACACCGGTGTGGCGCGAGCGAACACGATCCGGGACTCGAGCTCGGGTTCGGAATCACGACGCCGCCTGCTAACGTCAGGTCGATCGATGCGAGCCTTCGCCAACTTGCGGGGCCCCGAAGGTACCTGCCACGAGCTCGTGCACGGCGACATCATCGGGCGCCTCGCGACCGCGGCCATGCCGATCGACGACGCCCGGATCAGCGAGGCGCACGCGATGGTCAGCCTGCGCGAGCGCGAGCTGAAGCTGATCCGGCTGCGTGGCGGGCTCGCGCTCGAGGGCAAGCCGGTCAACGAGGTCACCCTGCGGCCCGGCGTCGAGATCGTGCTGGCCAGCGGGATCTCGATCCGCGTCGAGTCGCTCCACTTGCCCAGCTCGGTGCTCGGGCTCGAGGGCGAGGGGCTGCCTCGTCAGGTCGTGCCTCCGGTCGCGTCGCTGGTGCTCGGCGAGGGCGTACGGCTGCTCGCCGGATACGTCGAACATGCGAGCGCGTGGCTGTGGTGCACGGGTCCCTCGTGGCGACTGCGGCTCGCCGACCAGGCTCCGACCACCCGCTCGCTCGAGCCCGGCGAGCAGTTCGAGCTCGGGGGCACGACCATCCATGCGCTCGCGATCTCGCTCGAGGGCGCCAGCCAGGCGCCGACTCGCGCGGTCGGTGGCGTCGAGGCCCCGCTGCGGATCGAGGCCAACTTCGACACCGTCCAGATCCATCGCGAGGGCGCGGCCCCGCTGGTGCTCGGCGGCACGCATGCTCGGATCGTGTCGGAATTGGTCGCGCTCGATGGGCCCGCGCACTGGACGGTGATCGCGGGGCTGCTCTGGCCGAACTCGACCGAGCCCGAAGCCCTGCGCTCGCGCTTCGACGTCGCGCTCTCACGACTCCGACGCAAGCTCCGCGAGGCTCGGGTGCGAACCGACCTCGTCCACACCGACGGCTCGGGCCAGATCGAGCTGCTCTTGTACTCTCACGACCTCGTCAGGGATCGGACCTGAACACGCCCGCGTCACAGCCCCCGATCAGTGGCGCCTCGCTCGGGCTCGGTCGCGGGCTCGACCACGTCGGTGCCGACGGCGACGCGACCGAGCAGGACCTCGAGGCCGCGCTCGGCGAGCTCGAGCTCGACCAAGCCGAGCGCTACCGCGAGGGCGGTCTGCTCGGCCGCGGTGGCATGGGTGAGATCCGTACGGTCCACGACGCTCGGCTCGGACGCACGCTGGCGATCAAGCTGCCGGTCGGACGCGACCCCGAGACCACCCGGCAATTCGTCGCCGAGGCCACGCTGACCGCTCGCCTCGGCCACCCGGGGATCGTCGCGGTCCACGACGCCGGACGCTGGGCCGACGGGCGGCCCTTCTACACGATGCCGATCGTGCAGGGTCGCTCGCTCGCGGTCGCGATCGCCGAGTCGAGCCCACGCGAGCGGCTTCGCCTGGTCCGCCACTTCCTCGACGCTTGCGAGGCGATCGCTTACGCGCACAGCCAAGGCGTGCTGCACCGCGACCTCAAGCCGAGCAACATCTTGGTCGGTCGCTTCGGCGAGACGATCGTCGTCGACTGGGGCGTCGCCGGGCCGATCGGCGCGAGCTCGGGCGCGGGCACGCCCGACTACATGGCGCCGGAGCAGGCGAGCGGCGAGCCCCTCGACGCGCGCGCCGACGTCTACGCGCTCGGGGTCACGCTGCGCGAGATCCTGACGGGGGCGGCGCATGCTTCGGGGCGTGATGGTTCGGGGCGTGATGGTTCGGGGCGTGATGGTTCGGAGCGTGATGGCTCGGCGGCTCGCGGGACGCCGCCCGAGCTGCTCGCCATCATCGAACGAGCGACGCGCGAGGATCCCAGTCAACGCTACGCCGATGGTCGGGCGCTCGCCGAGGACGTCGCCGCCTGGTTCGAAGGCCGGCGCGTCGCGGCCCACCGCTACTCGATCACCGAGCTCATGGCCCGGGTCTGGGCGGTGCATCGCCTCGCGCTCTCGATCGCGCTGCTGGCCCTGATCAGCGTGGCGCTGGCGAGCGCGGTCGGCTATCGCCGCACGGCCGCCGAGCGGGCCCACGCGCTCGAGTCCGAGCAGGCAGC
This sequence comes from Nannocystaceae bacterium, assembly GCA_035904925.1. Classification (GTDB taxonomy): domain Bacteria; phylum Myxococcota_A; class Polyangia; order Nannocystales; family Nannocystaceae; genus Plesiocystis. The sequence continues at coordinate 37,708 of JAMHUH010001006.1, read as the reverse complement.
CTTGGCCGCCCAAGCCCGCGCCGAGGCCAATTTGGCCCAAGCCGAGGTCGCCCAAGCGCTCGTCGCGATGGCCAAGGACGCGTGGCCACAGGCCGAGCTCTTCGCCGCCGGAGCGCTGATGCACGGGCCCTCCTTGGCGGCGCGAGGCGTGCTCGCTCGCTTCGACCGGTCCGCGCGTCCGCGTCTGCTCGCGCGCACGAGCCTGCCCCGCTGCGTTCGCTCGGCGCTGTCGAGCCGGGGCGATCGACTCGCGTGCCGCGAGGGCGACGCGATCACGATCCTCGACCTCGAAGGCCGGCTCGAGCCGCTCCGCTACGCGCTCGAGACCTACCCGATCGCGCTCTTCGACGCGGATCGATTGATCGCCTCGCTGCCCGGCGTGGGCCTCGGGTTGATCGACCTCGCGCAGCCGGATCGCCACCGCCCGCTGCACGACTTCGCGGCGGCTCCTCACAGTCACTTCGTCGGCGAACACGGCCGCTTGGCCTGGATCACCGGCGAGGCCGAGGCCTGGACCGACGTCGACCCGGGGCTCGGTCTGCACGTCGACTTCACCAAGTGGTGCAGCGCGATCGGACACAGCATGCCTGGGGTCGTCGGCGTGCTCGCCAACGGCTCGCGCCTGATGATCTGCCAAGACGGCGGCGTGCTCGCGAGCAAACCGAATGGCGACGATGTCCACGAGCTGCTCCGCCTCGACCCCTCGCTCGGCGCCCCCATCCTGCTCGGGCTCTCGACCGGCTCGCGCTACGCCGCGATCGGGCTCGCGGGCGGCAAGGTCGTGGTCCTCGACCTCGACGAAGCTCGGGTCGTCCGAACCATCTCGGGCGTCGTCGCCAGCCCCATGGCGCTCGCGCTGACCGAGTCGCGCGTCGCCGTCTCGGATGGGCGCGAGAGCGTGTACGTGTGGGAGCTCGCGAGCGGAGCGCTGGTGGTTCGGCTGCGGGCCGAGGCCCAACACCTGCGCTGGCTCGACGAGGGTCGCCGGCTGCGGCTGGTCGGCGAGCAGCGTGAGGACTGGTCGTTGCCCACCGCGCCGACGCGCCCGCACCTGCACGAGACCGGCTCTGGGATCACGGCGCTCTCGATCTCGCCCGACGGGCTCGAGGTCCTCAGCGCCCATGGCGATGGCCAGGTTCGACTCACCCCGCTCGACGGTCAGGCCCAGAGCGTTGCGATCCCGCTGCACTGGAGCGTGGTCAAGGACGTCGAGTTTTCGCCCGCGGGCGATCAGGCGCTGGCCATCTGCGCGCAGTCGTCCGAGCTCTACGTGATCGATCGCGCGACGCCGCTGCAAGCGAGCACGCGCCCGGCCTCGCCCGGCACGCGCGTGGCCTGGTTGCGGGCGAGCGCCGAGCAGCCGCAGGCGCTCGTCCTGTCCCCCTACGGCGGCGGCCTCCGGAGCTGGCCGCCGAGTCGGGTCCGCGCGGGCATGGATCCGCCGATCGGGCGCGTGTACGACATGGAGAGCGACCCGGATCGCGGCGCGCTGACCTTCCTCGCCGATCACTGGGTCGCGCGGCTCGACACCGAGGGTCGGGTCGAGCGGATCGCCGAGCGCTCCGACGCGATCGCGGTCGCGGGCTGCGAGGAGTTCGTGGTCGTCGCGAGCCTGGCGAAGCTCGAGCGGATCGACGCAGAGGGTGGCTCGCGCAGCGTTGCGCTGACCGGATCGGCCCTGCTCGAGGTCGCGCTGAGCCCCGACACCCGCAAGATCGCGCTCGGGCACCTCGACGGCAGCGTCAGCGTGTGGTCGAGCGACACGCTCGAGCCGCTCGCGATCTTGCCCGGTCACGTCAGCCGGGTCGTCGCGCTGGCCTTCGATCCGCGCGGCGAGTGGCTGGTCAGCGGCAGCTGGGACGGCGACATCCGGCAGTGGTCGATGCTGGCGCTCGAGCTCGAGCCCGCGCGCTTGCTCGCCGAGGCCGAGGCCGCGTGGGGGCTGACGCGCGAAGAGCTGCTGGCCGCCGGGCAGGCCTCGCCCGACCCGATGTAAGAGGTCGGAAAGGTACCGGCTCGGCCGCGCTGCCCTACCTTGCCTGCATGTTCACCCGCTCGCTCGCCATCGGTCTCGTCACCTTCTTGTTCGCCACGCCGGCCCTCGCCGCCTCGGACATCCGAGTGACCTTGCCGACCCCGGCTCCCGCCCACGTCTACGACACGACCTCGTTCGACGTGACCATCTCGAACATCGGCAACAAGTCGGCCAACAACGTCGTCGTCACGATCCATCTGCCCGAGACCAACACCAGCCCGCAGGTCTACGTGATGGGCACGCTCGACCCGCTCGACCCCCGCTGCGCCCGCTCGGGCACCGTGCTGACCTGCGCGCTCGGGACCGTCGCGCGCAACACCTCGACCGTGATCGGGGTCGACATCGAGCTGCCGCAAGCCGACGAAGCGCTCGCGATCACCGCGAGCGCGACCACCACGTCGAGCGAAAACAGCCTCGCCAACAATTCGGCCACGGCCGAGGCCAACCTGCTCAACTACAGCGTCACGGTCTCGCCCGGCGACGTCGGCCACAACCGGCACTGCACCGGCCAGAACCTGACCTCGTTCTTCGAATGCCTGCTCTTCCCCTCGTCGCTCTCGAGCCACGACGTCGAGTTCCTCGCCGGCGGACTCATCGCGATCCCGGGTGAGCCGGGCTACACCGGCAGCTGGACGCAGGCCCAGGGCGACTCGCTCGAGGTCATCTACGAGGAGATCGGCTACGGCGTCGTCGCCCACTTCATCGGCTACGGGACCTCGCCCGACTGCTTCGAGGGCATCACGACCTTCCCCGGCAGCAGCTACGTCTCGCCCTACGAAGTCTGCATCTGAGGCCCGCGCTCGGGCTGCAACGCGTCGCGTCGCGTCGGATCGCCGGGATTCTCGGCGTCCGACTCGCGTCTTGCGTCTGCGATCGCGCCGATCCGACCTCTCACGCTGTCTGTCGAGGGACGGCGAGGACCGTCGAAGTCAAAGGCGGGCGGGAAAGAGGGTCGCTCCGAGGCGAGTCGAGCCCCTCGCTTCGACGCACGATCGCCACGATCGCCCGACCTTCTCCAACCAGGGAGAGGGCGCCCGCGCTTCGAAGGGCGACGTGTCTGAGCCCGAGCGGGCGACCCTCTTTCCCACCGCAGAGCCTGCTCGTCGAGCACCCGAGCGTCCGCGAAGGACCCACCGAGTCAGCGTCCGCGAAGGATCCACCGAGTCCGCGAACTAGCGAAACGCAAAGTCGGACGCCATGCGAGCCTGAACCTGCTGCGCCTGCGCGGCCCGAGTCGGCCCGTCCCACCCCATCACCTCGGCCATGAAGCTGGCCAGAGGCTCGATCGCCGCCGCCGGCTCGAGTTCGAACAAGGCCAAGCGCATGCGTCGGTAGTAGACGTCCTCGAGCGTGGCCGCGCCCTCCTGCTCGACCGCCCAGCGGACCTCGCCCGCGACCGCGCGCGAGCCCGCGTGAATCGGCATGTTGCCGAGCGCGAGCACGGCCCGCGCCTCGGTCCCGTAGAGCCGGGCGAGCCGATCGGCCGTCGGAGCATCGATCGCGTGGGCAGGGTCGGCGAGCAGTGACGCCGCGAGCTCGGGCAGTTCGAAGCCCTCGGGGAAGTCGCCGCCTGGCAGGTGCGGCTCGTCGACGAGCGCGAGCTCGGGCAGATCGCGGCCGAGCTGCTCGGCGACCGAGCCGAGCACGCGCCGGGCCATCGCTCGATAGCCGGTCAGCTTGCCGCCCGCGACCGAGATGACCCGCAGCGGCCCGACCAAGAGCTCGTCGCGGCGCGAGAGCTCGCTCGGGTTCTTCTTGTTGGGGTCGGCGATCAAGGGCCGCAAGCCCGCCCAAGTCGTGATCACGTCGTCGGGCGAGCAGGCCGAGGCCGTGAAGTGACGCGGGATCGGCTCGAGCAAGTACTCGACGTCCTCGAGCGTGATCTCGGGCCACATGTCCGCACCGTGCTCGTAGGTGGTGTCGGTCGTGCCGAGGTAGACGACCTCGTCGCGGCGCAGCGCGAAGATCCGCCGCTTGTCGACGGTGTTGAGCACCAGCAAATTGCGGATCGGCAGCTTGCTGGCCGGCAGCGCGACGTGGATGCCCTTCGAGAGGTGCAAGAAGGGCTGGGCCTCGGGGTTCTCGAGCTTCTGCAGCGCCTCGACCCAAGGCCCGGCCGCGTTGACGATCACCCGGCCACGGACCACGAACTCGCGCTCGCTCAGCGCACAGCGGACCTCGATCCCGTCGGCCACGCTGCCCTGGCGAGTGAAGCCGACCACGCGGGCGTGGTTGAGCACCGCCGCGCCGGCGGCGACGGCCGAGCGCATGTTGGCCAGGACCAGGCGGGCGTCGTCGGTCAGGTACTCGCGGTAGGCCAGCGCGAAGGGAAACGCCTTGCGATCGATCAGCGGCTCGTTCTCGGCCAGGGTCGAGCCGCTCCAAGTCTGCTGGGTGTCGCGCGGGGCGACGCCGCCGAGCCGCTCGTAGGTCGTGACCGCCAAGCGCAAGCTGTAGAGCATCGTGCGACCGGCGAGCGGCATGACCATCCAGCGCGGCTCGGTCAGGTGCGGCGCGAGCCGGTGGATCTCCTTGCGCTCGCTCGCGGTCTTGCGCACGAGGTTGATCTCGCCGCGCTCGAGGTAGCGCAGGCCGCCGTGGATCAGCTTCGAGCTGCGGCTCGAGGTCCCCGCGGCGAAGTCGGCCGCGTCGACCAACGCGACCGAGAGCCCGCGCAGGGCCGCGTCACGAGCCAGACCCGCTCCGGTGATCCCACCGCCGATGACGACCAGATCGAAAGACTCGGTGGCCAAGCGATCGATGGTGCTGGCGCGCGTGAACGTGGAGATGGTCGCTGATTCGGTCATGGACGCGATTGCTGGGGAGTCTGCGCGAGCGCTCCGCGAGCCGTCAACCGCGGACGCCGTTCACGAGCACGCTGATGAGCACGCGAGAGCCTGTGTGGTGCGACTTCACTTGCACACGAGCGCGTGAACGCTGCTCATGCCACGCGAACACGTGGCTCATGCAACGCCGCCGAGCCTCGGTTGATCGAGGTCGACGAGTCGAGCGGCGCCGAGGTGCCCAACCTTCACGTAGAGCAGCGCCCCCTCGGAGCGCGTGAAGGGTGTGTGGACGGATCCATCGGGACTTCGAAGCCAGGTGCCGGCCGGGTACTCGCCATGCTCATCGCAGAAGAGCCCGTCGAGGACCAGGATCTCCTCGCCCCCGACGTGTTGGTGGGCATGAAAGCGAGTCTCGGGATCCCAGCGAACCAGCGCCACGTGCTCGCCCCGGAATTCGTGCAGGGTCATGACCGAGAGCCCCGTGACCTGGCCCGGCTGCCAGGGCGCGCTTCGAGTGTCGATGACGACGCGGGCTTGGTCGCGAGGATCGAATTGGCGCAGCTTGACGAAGAGCGTCACGCCCTGGGGCCCGGCGAAGGGCTTGTGCGCCGAGCCCATCGGGTTGCGCACGTAGGTGCCCGCCGGGTACTCGCCGCGCTCGTCGGCGAAGAGCCCCTCGAGGACCAAGAACTCCTCGCCGCCCTCGTGGATGTGGCGAGGGAAGCTGGTCTTGGGCGCGTAGCGAACGACCGAGGTCGCGCGCGCGACCTCGTCGCCGATCCGGTCGAGCATTCGTCGCTCGACCCCCGGCGAGGGCGAGGGCCGCCAGGGCTCGTCGTCGGGCCGGACCACCTCGCGGCGGTCGAACTTGGCGCGCAAGCGCATGTCAGTACACCCCCGGGATGATCCGCCAGCGGACCCGCGCGCGATAGACCTTCCACAGCGCGCCATACTTGGCCGCGCAGCGACGATCGTCGTCGCGCTCGCGCGGGAAGAGCAAGGCCACGTAGTAGAGCGGGTAGAGCCAGGGCCAAGGCGAGCTCGGATCACCCAGCGCGAGCGCCAAGCCGGTCGCCATCAGGATCTCGCCGAGGTAGTTGACGTGCCGCGAGACCGCCCAAAAGCCGCTGCACAACAAGCTGCGCGTGCCGTCGCTGACGACCTCGGGCCGGAAGAGGCCGAGGAAGACGCGGGTCGGATCGGTCTTGAACGTGAACTTCTGCATGTTGGCGCCGCGGGCCAAGCTCCAGCCGGTGAAGAACACCAGCCCGGCCAAGAGCCCGAGCAGCGGGCTCGCGTGCGGGTTCGGATGATCGGCGAGACCCCACAGACCGACCACGTAGAAGTAGGGATAGAAGGCCAGGCAGCCCCAGCCGAGCTTGAAGCCGACCCGCTCGGCGAAGAGATCGTAGGTGTAGAGGTGGACCCGCTCGAAGAAGAGGTACTCGCAGACGAAGAAGCTGAGCAGGACCAGGTAGATCAGCACGCCGGGCGAGGGGTCGTCGGGATAGGTCGCGTAGTGGTGGGCCGCGAAGCCGAGCAGGTTGAGCTCGAGCATCACCGCGCCGACCAGATAGAGGAACATCTTGGCGTCGACCCGACCGGCGAGGAACTGCGGGTTCTCGAGTCGGCCCAAGAAGAGATCGGCGGCGAAGGACTTGCCGGTCGGCGGCGCGGGCAAGACGATCCAGGCCGTGAACGCGAGGCCGATCGTGACGGCGCCGGCCAAGCTCGACCAGCGGTGCTGGTAGAGCCAGTCGAAGGGCAGCCAGCCGAGCCAGCCGACCAACACCCAGGCCAGGACCGCGCCGAACAAGACCGGCAGCCCGTTGAGTCGGTAGCGCAGCGGCTCTTGGCTGACGGGATCGCGGACGTAGCCCGCGACGCGCCGGGCCGGCAGCAGCAGGTGCAGGGCGAAGATGCCGGCGTAGATGACGAAGGGCGCGAAGAAGCCAGGGAGATCGAACATCGGGCGGAGCGAGGATGCGGGACCACTTCGCGAGCCGTCAACTGATCGGGCGCGCGCCGACCATCGCCATCCGCACGCCGGTCTTGGGGCCGAGCGTCACGCTGCGACGCACGACCGCGACTGGACCGGGCTCGCGCAGCGCCAGCGACCATTCGCGCAAGAGCGTGCCCAGCACGATGCGCGCCTCGTAGTGCGAGAACGCGGCGCCGATGCAGCGGCGGTTGCCGCCGCCGAAGGGCAGATATTCGAAGGGGCCCGGCTTGCGCTCGAGCATCCGCTCGGGCCGAAAGCGCTCGGGCTCGGGGTAGAGATCCTCGCGCATGTGGACCAGCGTGATCGCGGGGGCGATGGCGACGCCGGCCGGCAAGTCGTAGCCGGCGAAGCGCCAGGGCTGCTTGAGCTTGCGGAACACGACCTCGATGACCGGGCTCATGCGCAGGGTCTCGTCGATCACCGCGCCGAGGTAAGGCAGCTTGGCCAGCTCCTCGGCCGATCCATTGGTGCCGTCGATCTCGCCGAGCAGGCGCTCGAGCACCGCGGGGCTGCGATGGACCCGCTCGAGCGCCCAGGCCAGCGTGATCGCGGTGGTCTCGTGCCCAGCGATCAGCAAGGTCCGCAGCTCGTCGCGGACATGCGCGTCGCTCATCGACTCGCCATCGTCGTAGCGGGCCTGCAACATCAACGAGAGGATGTCCTCGCGGCCGGCCGCCTGCGGCCGGATCTCGGCGATCTGTCGGTAGAGTAGCTCGTCGACCCTGGCCGAGACGCGCTGATACTTGGCCCAGGGACCGAGGCCGAAGGGCGCCTTGTGGAAGGCGGTCGCGAACATGAAGATCGGCAGCGCCGCGTCGAGCGTGGCCATCAAGAGCTCGGTGAACTCGCGGACCTGGGCTGGATCCTCGACCCCGAACACCGCCCGCACGATGACCTCGAACGAGATCCGGGCGCCCAGGTCGATGCCGGTGAAGGGCTGACCTGGGCTCAAGTCCGCGGCGGCTCGACGCGCCGCCGCGACCATGATCTCGCCATAGGCCCGCATGCGCTCGCCGTGAAAGGGCGGGGTCAAGAGCTTGCGCTCGCGTCGATGCGCCTCGCCCTCGAGCAAGAGCAGCGAGCTCGCGCCGAAGAAGGGCGTCATCGCGGCGCTGGCGAAGGGTTCGAAGAGCTCGGGCTTGGCGGTGAAGAGCTCGCGGATCAGCTCGGGCTCGGCCGTCGACACGACCTGGCCGTTGATGGTCGAACACGAGAAGGGATCGCCGTAGCGCGCTCGCCAAGCGTGCATCGCCTCGTAGGGCTTGCGCGCGACCTCGTAGGTGGTCAGCAGGGTCGAGCGGGGTCCGGGCGGGAGCGTCGGCACCGGCGCAGGTTAGCAAGCAATGCCGCGAGTTGGCGCGACTCGTCGCGAGTTGGCGCGACTCGTCGCTACTGCGGGTTGATGACCTGCTGGTTCAGGCCACCCGGATAGGCGTAGGAGTCGTACTGATCGTAGCCGACGACCGTCACGCCGAAGTTCTGGGCGCTCTCGAGCGTGTGCACGCCATCGGCCGCCGCGACCCGAGCGACCTGCCACTCGGTCGGGTTGTTCTGGGGTCCCACGGCCACGAACATCGGCTCGGGGATCGGGTTGCCATCGAGCTCGACCGTCGCGCCGCTCGGCTTGGTCACGACCAGGAAGTCGTTGATCCAATTCGGCGGGACCAAGACCACGTAGTTGGGCCGGAACTGCTCGACCGGGACCGCCTGGGCCATGGCCGGATCGCCCGTGCCCGACTGCCCGGCGTCCTGCGACGACATGTACTGGATGACCGAGATCGGCTTGTCGGCGCCGACGAAGAAGTCGCCGGGCTGGGCGATCGTGCCGTCGACCGCGATCTCGATGAAGCCGCCCGCGTCGAGCATGAAGTTCTGTTGGGCGATGCCGATGACCGCCTCGTTGGCCTCGATCGTGACCGAGGTCGCGTCCTCGGACGCGAACACGTGCCAATAGGAAGGCTCGGGGTTGTTGCCGTTGCGGGGCGGGAAGCGAGCGGCGACGTATTCGTTGCCCCAGGTCTGCAAGCCATAGACTTGCTCCTCGAGGTGATCGCAGCAGCATCCGCCCTGCAGCGAGGGCACGTTCGCGCAGGTGTGCGAAGAGAACACGGCGATCGGCTGGTTCGCCGTGATGTAGGTGCCCGTGAAGCCATTGCTGCCCTCGAATTGCACGACGTCGCCCTCCTGCAGGTCCGGCAATTGCCAGACCTGACCGGCCGCGAGCGCCGGCAGGCCACCGCCCGGGCTCGTCGCCGTGCTGGTCGTGATCTCGACCTGGGTCCCGTCGGCGGTCGCGATGATCTGGATCTCGGGCCGCAGGAAGCTGGTCTGGCCCCAACCGACGACATAGTAATACTCGTCGAGCGCCGAGACGGGCAGCAGCAGCGACGCGTCGCTGGTGAAGGAGTTGACGCCGTCGACCGGGTTGAACTGGTAGGCGATGATCGGCACGTCGGACACGACTCGATAGGCACCTCGCGCATGGATCCCGCTGAGGTTGATGTGCTTGTCGGGCATGTTGAACTGATGCAGCGAGCCCGGCATCACCACCGCGAGCTGCTGGGCGACCCAGCCGTTGTTGACCCACGCTTGGACCTCGACGTTGGCCGTGACCGCGTCGTCGACGTTCGACACCGCGATCGCGTATTGCAGCGCGTCGTAGCTGTCATGGTTGTCGGCATCGATCGCGTAGTACTGGCAGCCGACCGAGGAATTGGCCGAAGCCGCGACCGAGCAGAGCGAGACGCATTGACCGTCGAGGCAACCCTCCGTCGGGGCGCAGTCGGTCTGATTGGTCCAGGCCTCGCCGAGCTCGTCGCAGATCTCGAAGGTGTCGTCGTCGACGCACTGCGTGGCGCCGGGCATGCAGAGCTGGCTCGAGGTCGTCTCGGTGTCGGCCGTGGTCTCGCTCGAGCTCGACTCGCTGGTCGAGTTGGTCTCGCTGCTGTCCGAATCGCTGCTGGTCGTGGTGGTCGTGGCGCTCTCGCCATTCGACTCGCTCGACCCGCTCGCGTCCGATTCGCTGGCGACGCTCGACGACTCGCCGAGGCTCGTGCTGCCGACCTCGTCGGCGCCACCGGCCGAGTCCCCGCATGCGGCGGCGAACAGGGCGAGGACGCTGAGATGACGCAGATCAGAGCGAAGCATGCGATCGAGCATATGCCAGACTCGAGCACGGGGATCCGTGCGCTATGCGGCATCCGCGATCGAGGGTTTTCACCCGTTCGAGGCTTCCATGACCCGGTGTTCCACTGGTAGCGTCGACGAGCCATGAACCCGCGCGCCGCCTTGCTGCTCAGTCTCCCCTGCCTCGTCTTGCTCACCCCTGCCTGCGGGGGCGACGACAAATCGGACGCCAATGACGAGATCGGCAACGACTCCTCGTCCGAGTCGGCGGCGACCAGCAACGACGGCGTCGACGAGTCGGCGTCTTCGTCCGCGGACACCTCGGCGAGCACCACCAGCACGACCGCCGACACCACGACGGCGGACACGACCGCCGACACCACCGCCGACACCAGCAGCAGCACCAGCGCCGACACGACCACCGGCGCGGACACGACCACCGGTGCGGACACGACCACCGGCGGCGACACGACCACCGGCGGCGACCCCTGCGAGGGCATGGGCGGCGGCAACAACTTCGAGTTCAGCTACCTGTGGGTCGCCAACTCGCCGCAGGGCACGGTGTCGAAGATCGACACCCAGGCCGCGATCGAGGTCGCGCGCTACAACTCGGGCCCGGCCGGCGCGACCGATCCGAGCCGGACCTCGGTCTCGAGCGACGGCAAGTTCGCGGTGGTCGCCAACCGCAACGGCGGCCTGACGATGATCGCCGCCGAAGAGGCCGACTGCATCGACAACAACAACAACGGCATGATCGAGACCTCGCAGGGGCCCAACAACGTGCTGCCCTGGGGTCAGGACGAGTGCGTGATCTGGAACATCTCGCTGCCCGCGACCAGCAACCAAGGTCCGCGCCCGGTCTCGTGGACGATCGGCGAGCAAGACCCGATCACCTGCCAGTACGCCGCCGGCGACGTCTGGATCGGCTGGTACAACCAAGCCCAGAACACCGGCTACTTCCGCTTGGTCGAGGGCATGACCGGCAACACGCTCGACGAGATCCAGGTGCCCGGCTGGTCGGGTCAAAACTGGGGCCCCTACGGCGGCGCGATCGACTCGGAGAACAACTTCTGGGCGATCGGTTGGGGCCAGACGGGTCCGGTCGTGAAGATCGACGTCGACACCCACGTGGCCACCCACTTCGGCAGCGCGGGCGGCTGGATCTACGGCATGGGCCTCGATCTGCAGGGCAACACCTGGGCGGGCGGCTGCGGCAACGGCAACGTCTACCGCTTCCACAAGCAGAACGAGACCTGGTCGCAGGTCGCGAACGTGGCCGGCGTGAGCTGCCTTCGCGGCCTCCAGGTCGACTTCGACGGCGTGGCTTGGATCGCCAAGAACGGGCCTTGCGGGCTCGCGGCGATCGACACCTCGGTCGAGCCCCCGCAGCCGATCGATCTCAACATTCCGATCGCTGGCTGCTCGACCCCGGTCGGCGTGAGCATCGACGCCGAGGGCTTCGTGTGGGTGGTCGACCAGGGCGCGAGTCGGGCGTTCAAGATCGACCCCGACACCTACCAGGTCGTCGCCCAGGTCACCGGGTTGGTGAGCCCCTACACCTACTCGGACATGACCGGGGCCGGCATCGCCGGCCAGGTCAATCCGCAGTAGCCAGTCCACGGGCTGGGTCCACCGAGGGAGCGAGCGCAGGCTCGCTCCTTTCTAGTTTCCACGTGTCGACGAATCGACACCGAACGAGTTTGGGGTCGCGCGCGATTCGATCGCGGTAGCCTCGGGCCATGGACGCCCTCAGCTACAACCGCGGCCGCAAGTACTCGACCCAAGACATCGGGGAGATCCAACGCATCGTCGGTGTCGAGACCAGCGGCGAGTGGAACCAGATCACGGTCGACGCCGTGATCGAGTTCCAACGCGATCACGAGCTCCAGCCGGACGGCAAGGTCGGGCCCGGCACGCTCGCCGCCATTCGAGCAGCCGACGTCGTGGACGACGACCACGACGACGACCGCGACGACGCGGACGCCCCCGCGGCCGCCCCGACTCGCGCCGACTCCAAACCAGCGCCGGCCCGCGCCGACTCCGAGACCCCGCCCGCCCGATCCGAAGGCGCGCCGCTCGAAGCCCTGCGCGAGTGGTGCAGCGCCAACACCTTCGAGCTGGTCGACTATCGCGACCTCAAAGCGTGGCCGCGCAAGAAGACCTACACCAAAGACTACGGCTATCCGCTCGACAAGAGCCGCGCCGATCCGCCCAAGGGCGGCATCCGACGCGACTGGACCAGCATCACCACCTTCATGCTGCACACGACCGCGGTCTCGGGCATGACCAAGAAGCGCGGCGTCGGGATCCCCTGTCACTTCTACTTGCCCAAGGAAGACGCGGTCGTGCTCTGCCACGAGCTCGAGCTGCTCATCTATCATGGTCACGCGGGCAACAAGTTCTCGGTCGGGCTCGAGATCTCGGGCGTGAGCGACTGGGACAGCCCGACCCAGCTCGAGCGCGGCAAAGCGTTGATCCGCTACTTCCAAGCGGTCCGACGGATGCACGTCGGCGAGGACGCCAAGTGCTACATCATGGCCCACCGACAGAGCCATGAGAGCCGCGTCAAGGATCCCGGGAAGGCGATCTGGCGCGACCTCGGGGAGTGGGCCATCGAGGAGCTCGGGTTCGAGCTCGGGCCCGTCGTGGGGTCGGGGAAACCGATCGATCCCACTTGGCGCGAGCGGACCTGATCCTTCGCGCTCTCTCGATCTTCGCAGGCGCTCTCCCGATTCGTTGCCGATCTCCCGCGATCTTTCGCGGACACCGTGGTCACGATGTCGAGCCTGTGGGTGCCTCGGAAAAGGGATCGAGAGATCGGATCAGTCCGCGGCTTCGGCCGCGACCGCAGCGTCGTGCTCGGAGTGCCAGCGCTTCATCCTGCGCTTGATCATCTCCTTCTTGACCATCCCGACCAGGTCGATCATCAGCTTGCCCGTCAGGTGATCGTGCTCGTGCTGGAGCGCGCGGCCCAAGAGGCCGTCGCCTTCGGCTTCGAAGATCTCGCCTTCGAGGTTGGTCGCGCGCAGCTTGGCCCAGCGCGGCCGCTTGATCTCGACGAAGACGTCGGGGAACGAGAGGCAGCCCTCTTCGGACACCGCCAGGCCCTTGCCGGTCTCGACCACCTCGGGGTTGATGAAGACCAAGGGCGGGGCGTTCTCGTCACCGCCGGCGACCTTGCCGTCGATGATGAAGATCTGTTCGAGCCGACCGATCTGGATCGCAGCGATGCCGGCGCCATTTTGGGCGTACATCGTGTCCGTCAGGTCGCGGACGAGCTCGCGGATGTCGTCGTCGATGTCGACCACGAGGGTGGTCGGCTCGCGCAGGATGGGATCCGGGTACTTGACGATCTCGCGGACGGCCATGGCTCGGTTGGGCAGGGTAGCCCGAAGCCGCGAGCCCGACCAGAACCGCTCGGCGCCTGATTCGAGCCACCCTTCGCGCACCCTGACCCGCCTCGAAGCGCGCGGAAGAGTCGTCGCACGCCACCTCTCGCCTGGGCTGTTCGATCGCGCTGAACGTGGCAAGCTCCGCGCCCGACGGGCTTCGACGCCTGCCCACGCCAATGAGCCAAGTCACCCCAGACCAGGTCCGCAGCGCTCTTCAGTCCGTGCTCGATCCGGCGACCGAGCGCGACATCGTGACCAGCCGGCAGCTCGCCGAGGTCAGCGTCGGCGCCGATGCGATCCGCTTGCACGTCGACCTGATCTCGCCCGGCTATCCGCTGCGAGGGGCGCTCGAGAACGCGATCCGATCGGCGCTCGATCCCTTCGCCCTGCCGATCGAATTCACGTGGGGCCTCAAGATCCCGCGCAAGCCGGCTCGGCAAGACCTCGATCGCGTGCCGACGATCAAGAACGTGATCGCGGTCGCGGCCGGCAAGGGCGGCGTCGGCAAGAGCACGGTCTCGGTCAACCTCGCGCTCGCGCTGCAGCGGCTCGGGGCCAAGGTCGGGGTGCTCGACGCCGACGTGTTCGGCCCCAGCGTCCCGCAGATGCTCGGGCCGGCCTCGCGCCTGTGTGACAAGAGCACGTCGGGCCAGCAGATCATCCCGGCGCTGCACCGCGGGATGCCGGTCATGTCGCTCGACTTCTTCGTCGAGGCGGGCAAGGCCGTGATGTGGCGCGGGCCCATGATCCACAAGCTGCTCCAACAGTTCCTCGAGGACGTGGTCTGGGGCGAGCTCGACTACTTGATCATCGATCTTCCGCCCGGCACCGGCGACGTCCAGCTCTCGCTCAGCAAGCTCTTGCCGATCACTGGCGCGGTGATCGTCACGACCCCGCAAGAGGTCGCGCTGCTCGACGTCCGCAAGGCGATCGACATGTTCCGCCACGCCGAGATCCCCCTGCTCGGCATCGTCGAGAACATGAGCCACTACCGCTGCCCCGCCTGCGGCCACGTCGATCACGTGTTCTCGGCCGGCGGCGGTCGAGCCCTGGCCAACGACTTCGGCCTCCCCCTGCTCGGCGACCTCCCGCTCGAGGGCGCCGTCGCAGCCAGCGGCGAGCTCGGCAACCCGATCGTCAGCATCGCCCCCGATTCGAACAACGCCCAGATGTTCCTGGCCCTGGCCGCCAACGTCGGCCTCGCCGCCGCCAAGCTGCAAGGCATCGGCCCGATCCGCAGCTCGCTGCTGCGCACGGTCTGAATCGCTCGCGTTCGCTCGCTCGCTCGCTCGTCTTTTGGAGGGCGTTCCGCCGCCCTCCCCCAGTTGGACGAAGTCCAACTGGGGCCCCCTCCTCACAAGCGCTTCGCGCCTGTTCGCTTCGCGTTCGCTCGCTCATGATGGGATTCGTGGGGCGTCTCGAGCAGGCTGGCGGAAGCGCCTCCAAAGGCTAATTCAGCATCGAGACCGGGAAACTCCCGCTCTCGCCGAGCACGTCGATCAGCACCTGCGCGCGATCGCTGAGCAGCTCGACCCGACGGTCGGCGTCGGCCGCCGCGAGGCAGCGCTGTTGCAGGCGCAAGTGCGGGAGGTGTCCGCCCATCGGCAGCCCGCGCTGGACGGCGCGCATCAGCTCGACGTTCGGTACCAGCGAGGCGATCGCGTAGATGATGACCCGCGCGTCGTCGAGCTCGAGCACGGCGTGGATCATCGAGCGCTCGTCGTCGTCGAAGGTCTCGGCCATGCGCTCGACCTGGGCCTTGAGCACCTCGAGCGCGTGGAGGTCACGCGGCTGCTCTTCGGGCAAAGGATCGACGATCAGCTGGCGAAAGGCGTGGTCGGAGTCGAGCTCGGCGCGAGCCTGGACGCGACCCAGACCCTCGAGTCGGATGAAGCGTCGGCCGTCGGGCAGGCGCTGATGGCCGGTCAAGCGACCGATCCCGAACACGCCTTCGATCGCGGGTCGGCCCCGGCCTGGGTCGTGAAGCGGCAGGGCGAGGTCGATCGGATCGAGCGGGCCCTCGGATCGCAGCAAAGGCACGCCAATGTGCATGCCGCCGTCGAGCACGTGGTCGACGAGCTCGAGGTAGCGCGCCTCGAACACGTTCAGCGGCAAGACCATGCCGGGTAGAAACACCACGTTGGGGAGCGGGAAGATCGGCAGCGCGTCGAGGATCTCGCGGCCGGGTGTTCGCTCGAGGTCCAACATCGCAGGTTCAGCGTAGTGGCAAGGCTTGGGCTTGGCGAGCGAGAAAGCCTGCGCCGCAGGGTTGGGGCCGACGACGAGCGAGCTTCTGCGCTCGACCGAGGCGCGGCGCACACCCGCGAGATCAACCGCGACTGATCAGCTGGGCCTGCAAGTCCGGTCGGACCTTGAGCTCGCCCCGGTAGGAGGCCGTCACCACCCTCGTGCCATGCTTGTCATCGGGCACGTTCAGACAGTTGTGTGCGCCCGTGATCACGCAGGCGGCTCCGCGCGCGGCGAGGTGGTCCATCAGCGCGTCGGCGATCTCGTTGCAGACCCGCTCTTGCAGGGTCAGCCGACGCGTGAAGCAGTGGACCAGATCGCTGAGCCGGCCAAAGCCGACCAGCGTGCCGCTCGGCAGGTACGCGACCGTGGCTCGACCGACCCAGGGCATCAGATGGTGGGGGCACATCCCGTGACAAGGGATGTCGCGAACCACGACCAACTCGGTGTCGCCCTCGCCGACCACGGGGTCGCCGAGGATCTGCGCGGGATCCTCGGCGTAGCCGGAGATGATCTGCTCGAGCCAGAGCTTGGCCACGCGATCCGGCGTCCCAACCAGGTCCGCGTGGGTGAGATCGAGCCCGCACGCGGCCAAGAGTCGGCGGACGGCGTCGGCGATCGCTTCGGGGCGAGAGGGCTGCTCGAGTCCAGACACGCCCGCAGTGTATCGCCAGGGCGCCTGCGCCGATCGTCCGTGCGTGCTCGCACGCGCATCGCGGCCTGCCCTTGACCCCCGCGAGTCGCTCGCCTATATCGTCCGCCCCTCATGTCGACCGTTGCCGCAGAGACGCCGAGCCCTACCCCGACGACTGACACGTCCATTCAGCACATCCCCGTGCAGGGACGTCCGCTGGAGGTCCGCGTCGACGAGCGCGGCGTCGAGCGTGCCATCCGCAAGCTCCGCCGGCTGATGGCCAGCGAGGGCGTGCTGCGAGAGATCAAGCGTCGCCGTCATCACGAGAAGCCCTCCGTCAAGGGCAAGCGAAAGCTCCGCGAGGCCGAGCGCCGTCGCAAGCGGCGGCAGCGGAAGGCTCGCAGCGAGCGTTGAGCTCTCGCACCCGCGGGTCATGGAATCATGACCGCAACGATCGTTCGGACGAGAGCCGCGCCCACCCGCGCGGCTCTTCGCGTTTGTCTTTGCTACCCTCGGAGTCCATGACACAGCAGCGATCGCAGCGGTCGCGTCGGCTGGTGATCGGCCGCCTCGCCGCAGGTTCGGTCCTGGCCGACGATGGTGAAGCGATCCAGGTCGATCCACCGACGCTCGCCGACATCCGACTCGTCTTCGGCGTTGGTTCGAGCGCCGAGCTCGAGCCGAGCGCCGACGAATTCATCCCGGTCTACACGGTCTCGATCCCGGTCGTCAGTCAGGGCGGGCTCGACCCCGACGGGATCTACGAGTTCGACGCGGGCGCGCAGCTCGAGCTCCTGCGCAGTCGAGCGACGCGGCGCCGTTGGGCGGTCCGACTCGAGCTCGAGTTCGTACAGTCGTCCGAGGCGATGGCCACGGCCGATCTGTGGTTCGAAGTCGAGTGGCCGGTCGCCGTCCAGATCCCCGCCCCAGTCCCCGAGCTGATCGTGCTCGGGCCCGAGCGCGGCACGACCACGCCCGGCGGCGGACGATCGATCACGATCGCGAGCTCGCCCGTGACCGACATCGCGGACGCGCGCGCGCTCGGGGGCCGCTTTCTCGCCCAGCTGCGCGACGCCGATCCTCGCTCGCCGGGCGCTCGCGTCGAGAGCCCGGTCTGCGTGGTCGAGCTCTCGACCCGCCACTACGAGTTCGAACCCGAAGACCCCGCGTCGCCGACTCGATGACTCGCCGACGCAAGCGCCCGCACGAGCGGAGGCGAACCCAAGGCCTGGCCGCGATCGCGTTCGCGCTGCTGCTCGCGGGCTTTTGGTGGGCCTTCGGCGATCGGCTGCGCAGCGACCTCGGCCTCGCCGGCGCGCCGATCCCCGCCCGCGAAGGTCTGCGGGTCGTGTCCTGGAACCTCGAGAACTTCACGGGCGATCCCAACACCCACGATCTCGAGCGCCTGCGCGAGGTCGTGCTCGAGCTCGATCCCGACGTGCTCGCCCTGCAGGAGATCAACGACCCCGAGGCGATCGCCGAGCTCCTGCCCGAGTTCGAAATGGTCGCGTCCGAAGCCGGAGGCCGCGGTCACCAGAAGCTCGCGATCGCGTGGCGACCCGATCGCGTCGAGCGGATCGTCGGACCGATCGAGCACGCCGAGCTGAGCCTCGGTGGTCGAGTGAGGCCCGGCCTCTCGGCCTATCTGCGCGGCCGCGAAGGGCCCGACCTGTGGCTCGTGGTCGTGCACCTCAAGGCGATGTCCGAGGGGATCGACCAACGCCGGCAACAATGGCCCGAGCTGGTTGCGATCGCCGAAGCGGCGGGACGTCGACGACCGGGCGCGGAGCCGGCCGACCGCGATCTCCTGATCGTCGGCGACTTCAACAGCACCGGCCCACCTGGGGGGATCTGGGCCGACGAACAACGCGAGCTCGCGGCTGCGCTCGCGCCCGCCGAGCTGCACAGGATCCCGAGCCTCGGCGGCTGCACGGCTTACTACGAGGGTCGGCGCCGCGACGCCTGGAAGGAGCCCTCGGAGATCGACCTGATGTGGGTCCGCGGACTCGAAGAGTCCCTCGATGGTGCAACGCGGCTCCAGACCGGAACCCACTGTGCACGCCAATCCTGCCAACCCTTCCGCTCGACTGACGCATACCCCGAGCCAGATTACGAAGGGCTCAGCGATCACTGTCCGGTCGTGCTCGACCTCACCCCTGCGGACGATGATTGAGCCCGATGCTTCGCGCTGGGACGCCGTCCAAGGCCCCGCCTTGGCGAATGCCACTAGCAGTCCCATGTCGTTTCGAGCGGTTCCGGTCGCGTTTGTATCGTGTTGCGCCGCTCGCAGGGACGTGGGACGATGCGACCCGTCGAGCCGCCTTCCCCCGGGCTCGCCCAGAGTTACTCCCCTTCGGCCGCGGCCCTGCCGGGCCTGACCGCATCGACTCGCTACGGGCCAAGTCCCGTCGAACCTCAGGAAATCCACACCCCATGCATCTGAACAGCAATCGAATTGTCGGCGTCGTTGGTCTCGGCCTTCTCGTTGGCGCGAGCATGTCGACCCTCCAAGCCTGTGACACGGGCGTCCCCGGCTGCGATCTGAGCTGCCCCACCGACGGCATCCTCGAGGGCAACGCCTCGATCACCGGCGTCGCCGAAGTCGACGCGTTCTTCGGTGCGGTCGTCGACCTCAAGGCCGCCGCCTTCAGCATCTCCGGCTCGCTCGACGCGGAGATCGACGCCATCGGCGTCTCGCTCGGGCTCGAGTCTGGCGCGGGCAGTGCCGCGGTCAAGGCTGCGCTCGAGGCCAAGTTCTCGGCCGCGCTCGGCCCCTCCGGCCTCAAGGTCGACTTCCAGCCCCCGCGCTGTGAAGCTTCGATCGACATCGCGGTCTCGGCTGCGGCCGAGTGCGACGCTTCGGTCGACCCCGGCTCGGCCACGGTCGAGTGCCAAGGCGGCTGCGAAGTCGAAGGCGGCGTCATGGCCTCCTGCTCGGGCGACGCGACCCTCAGCTGCACCGGCACCGCGCCCAACTTCGCTTGCGAAGGCTCGTGCGAGGGTGACTGCGAGCTCGAAGTCGCCGCTTCGTGCGAAGGCACCTGCCGCGGCACCTGCAACGGCTCGTGCTCGGTCGTCGACGGCTCGGGCAACTGCGCGGGCGAGTGCATGGGCGACTGCCAAGGCACCTGCGAGCTCAAGGCTGGCGGCTCCTGCTCGGGCTCGTGCACCGGTTCGTGCACCTACGAGCCGGCCATGGGCGGCTGCGAAGCCAACGCGACCGCCAAGTGCGAGGCCGGTGCCAGCGGCTCGGTCGAGTGCGACGCTCGTTGCGAAGGCCAGGTCACCCCGCCCTCGGTCAAGGCCGAGTGCGAGGCCACCGTCGAGGCCAAGGCCGACGCGTCGGTCGAGTGCTTCCCGCCCAGCCTCGAGGTCAAGTGGCAGTGGTCGGCCGAGTACGAGGCCGACGTCATGCTCCAGGCCGAGTTCAAGGCCTGGTTGCAGGGCTTCAAGGGCCACCTCGGTGTCATGCTCGCGGCGCGGGCCAAGGCCGACATCCTGATCGAGGCGCTCGGCAACCTCGGCACCGCCGGCACGGCGGCGCTCGAGGCCTCGGGCGACACCCTCGCCAACGGCGACTTCGTGGCCAGCTTCAAGCTGCTCACCTGTGGCGTCCCCGAGCTCAAGAACGTCAGCGGGGCCCTCAGCGGCGCCACCGGCGAGCTTCAGGGCAGCGTCTCGGGCAGCCTCGACATCTTCGCCGCCGCCGGCATGTGAGTCGAAGTCCGTCGAGTCCGCGAGTTCGGCTCGCGCTCGTGCAAAAGTGGGTCGTCTTCGGACGACCCACTTTTCTTTTTGTCTCCAAATCTTGTCTCCAAATCGACAATTGTCATTCCCACACTCGCCCTTGCCATCCTGGCAATCACCGATCTCCAATTGGCCTGGGCCAAAGTGTCGATGGCTCCAACTCGCGTGATTGCCGTGGCGAGGGCGAGAGTGCGATTGTTCGGGTTGGAGACCTCATGACAATCGAACTTCGCCATCCCCTCCTCCCCTTCCTCTCGTGTGGCCTGCTCGCGGGTTTAGTCGTCGCCGCGCCGGGCTGCGAACCCGGTGCGCTCGCCGAACAGTGCGGGCTCGTCTGCCCCGACATGGGCATCGCCGAGGGCAACGCGGCGATCTCGGGCATCGTCAGCCTCGACGCATTCTTCTCGGCCGTGATCACGGTCCGCGATGCGTCGGCGAACGTCTCCGGGACCATGCGGGCCGAGCTGCAAGGCCTCGCCGCCTCGTTGGAGATCGAGGGCTACGCCGACATGACCCTCGACCAATTGGCCGTCGCGGTCAGCGGTGGGATTCAAGCCAAGTTCGATGCCTACCTCGAAGGCGGGCTCGAGGTCGTCTATGCGCCACCCAAGTGCGAGGCCGATCTCGAGCTCACCGTCGCGGCCGCGGCCGAATGCGACGTCGAAGTCGACCCCGGCATGATCGAGGCCAAGTGCGAGGGCAAGTGCGAGGTCTCGGCCGAGGTCGCGGCCGAGTGCGAGGCCAACGGGACGCTCGAGTGCACCGGCAAGGCGCCCAACCTCCAATGCGATGGCGGTTGCCAAGGCACCTGTCAGCTCAGCGGCTCGGTCGAGTGCTCGGGCAGCTGCTCGGGCGAGTGCACCGGCGAGTGCTCGAGCTGCGTGGGTGGCAATTGCGATGTCCAAGGCAACGTCGTGACCAACTGCAACGGCGCCTGCATGGGCACCTGCCAGGGCACCTGCGAGCTCGAGGCCGCCGGCACCTGCATGGGCAGCTGCGAGGGCTCGTGCACCTACACGCCCGCGATGGGCGGCTGTGATGCGAGCGCGACCGTGAAGTGCGACGTCTCGGCGATGGCCGACGCCAAGTGCGAAGGCAAGTGCGAGGGCTCGGTCACGCCGCCCGAGGTCAGCGCGGAGTGCAAGGCATCGGTCGAGGCCAAGGCCAAGGCCGAGGTCACCTGCACGCCGCCCAGCCTCGACGTCCGCTTCGCGTTCAAGGCCGGCATCGACGCCGCGGGCCAGGCCGACTTCAAGATCTGGCTCGAAGGCTTCAAGACCCGCTTCGCCGCGATGGCGGCCGCGAAGGCCAAGCTCGAGCAAGTCGGCTTGGCCGCCGAGGGCCTGATCAGCGCCGCCGTCGACATCATCCCCGGCGTCGTCGCCGACATCGAGGCCGAGGGCGGGCTCTCGCTCAGCGCCGTCGTCGGGATCGGCTGTGCGCTCGACCAAGCCGAGGTCGTCGGCGACGCGCTCGGCGACGCGACGGCCGACATTCAGGGCAGCGTCAGCGCCTTCGTGATGGTCTCCGGCTCGGTCGGCGGCTGAGTTCGAACCACGCGATAGCGGGCGAGTGACCTACGGGTCGCTCGCCCGCTTCGGTTTCACCGGCTTCGAAATGACCCGAGGCTGGGCGAAGATCCGCTATGGTCGGGTGTGGCCGAACATGATCCGCTCGAGCGACGCGAGGCCTTGCGTACGCTCGATCGCCGCTTGACCGCGCTGACCGTCGACGTCGATCTCATCTGCGACCCGGCCAACCGCGCGCACGTGTGGGCCGGGCCGGCCAGCGCCTCGTTCGACGTCGCGACCCACGAGCCCGAGGCCCGGGTCCTCGGCGAGCTGATCGAGATCAGCGCCGAGCTGCGCGGCCTGACTGACGCCGCGGTGCCCGACATTCCGACCGACCCGGGTTGGAGCGGGACCGCGAGCGAGCGCTTGCCCGAGTACCACGCGCTCATCGACGAGCTGCGAGCGCTCGTGCGCGAGGCCTTCGCTGCGGTCGAGGCCGAGCTGCCCGAGCTGGATCATGAGCCGCTCGCCGCCCTCGGCCCGGATCCCGAAGACGCCGACCTGCTCGCCGATGGCGACCACCGCGAGCGCAACCGCAAGCTGTTCGGGGCATTGTGGGTAGTCGTGGTGGTGAGCTCGATCGCGTGGCTTGGTCTGGTCGACATGGACGCGGTCGCGCTCGCCTGCGCCCCCGACCCGCCCTGCGAGAGCGACGACCCCCTGGTCGCCCTGCACCCGAACGGCTGGATCGTCGTCCAGCGCAAGACCGCGAGCTGCGAGGACGGCGTGCGCGTGCTCTTCGATCGCGAGGGCAAGTTCATCGAGCAACTCGAGCCTGGCGAGCTCCCCACCCGCTTCTGGCCCAAGCAGCCGGCCCGGGCCCAGGCACCCTGCTCGGACATGGACTCGCTGCGCTGGACGTGGGTCATCGGCATGCGCAACCAATGATCGTGATCGATTCGAGCCCGCGAGCGGCTACGCAGCTCGCTCGCGGGGCGCCGCGACGCTCGTCCCCACGGGCACCCAGAGCGGCCCCGTGGCGAGCGCGAGCACGAGCACGTTGAAGAGCGCGTTCGAGGGGTTGCCCGAGGTGATGGAGCCCGCGCTGTCGAGGCAAAACCACGCGCAGATACCCACGAGCGCGGCCCGGCGAACGGCCTCGGGCGCGAGATCGTAGACCCAGGCAGACAGGCACCACACCATCACGCCCCAGCCGAACAAAAAGCCGCCTGTCAGCGCCGACAAGAAGCGCGTGTCGGGATCCGCGTAGCTCGTCAGCCCGTCGATCGGCCAGCTCAGCAGGTCGAGCGTGAGCCGGGCGGGTTCGAGCGTGGACGCCATCGTGCCGAGAAAGAACACGGGCCCGAACGAGCCGATCACGATGGCGGCGACTTTGAGCCAGAGCTTGTGCATCGCGTGGGTCATGAGCCTGTTCATGGACCAGCCCGCGGACGAGCACCATGACGTGCGAGGTCATGGACATCAGCTCCATACGCCCAAGATCGCGCCCATCACCACGTAGGTGACGCCATGGTAGCCGGCGTCGATCATGAAGAGCCGCAGCGGCTTGCGCTCGAACGCGTAGGTCGTGCCCATCGAGGCTGCGACCCAGCCGAAGCCGGCGAGGCCGCCCGCGCTCGCGCCCCAGGCCAGGCCGGCGTCGGGGCCCAAGAAGGCGGCGAGGTTGAAGGCGATGATCAGCGCGAGCACGAAGGAGGTCGCGAAGATCTTCGGCGCGCCCTGCTTCGTGTCGTCCTCGCTCAGGCCCGAGTCGGCCATCCACGGCTTGGCGAACAAGATCGGCGAGTACCAGACGCCGCCGATCAAGAACGAAGACAGCGCGGCGACCAGCACCGCCAACCAGTTGAGGGTCGAGAGATCCATGGCGTCCAACTGCCCGGTTCGGGGCTCCCGAACAAGCCGCTTTCGAGCCGAAGCCGGACGAGCCGGGTCCGAACCCGGACAAACCCGCTCCGAACCAGCCGCATGGATCGGCGCTCGATCGGCGCTCGGCTTTGCGGCACGCTCACCCGATGGACCCGAGCGAGCAGGCCCGCGCGCGCCAGGTCGTCGCGCTCGAGGATCTCGGGATCCGCTTGGTCGGGATCCCTGGCTTCGGCGTCGCGATCCCCAACCTGACCGGGCTCTTCGGTCCGCTCGGTCCCCGCGAGCCGCTCTATTGGTTCGGCTACGCCTGGTTCATCGGCCTCGCCTGGCTGATCTGGCAGGGCAACCGCTGGCTGCTCTTTCAGCAGCGCAAGCACCTCGGCTGGTTCGAGCAGCCGGTCCAAAAGCTGGTCCTGCTGCTCTTCGCCATCGTCTGCTACACGGCGCCGCTGACCGTGATCTGGCTGGTCGCCTGGTTCGGCATCGCAGGCTTCGCCGAGCCTGGCTCCTTGGCCGCACGCGCGGCGATCGAGACGACCGTGCTGATGAACGTGATCTGCGTGGTGTTCGTCGCCCACGCCTACGAGACCGTGTTCTTGATCAAGGATCGGGCGAGCGACCTGCTCGCGCTCGAGCGCCTCGATCGGGCCCGCGCGCAGGCCCAGCTCGACGCCCTTCGCTCGCAGATCGATCCCCACTTCCTGTTCAATTCGCTGGCCACGCTCGGCCACCTGATCGACACCGATCCGGTCCGCGCTCGCGCCTTCAACGACACGCTGGCTCGCGTCTATCGCTACATCCTCGCCCAGCGCGACCGCGATCTCGTCCGCCTCGCCGAAGAATTGGCCTTCGTCCGCGACTACGTGTTCTTGCTCCGGCTGCGCTTTGGCGACGCGCTCGAGCTGATCGTCGACGACCCCGAGGCGCTCGGCGAAAAGCGGCTAATCATCCCCGTCTCGCTTCAAGTCCTGGTCGAGAACGCGGTCAAGCACACGGTCTTCGACGCCGCCCGGCCGCTGCGCGTGCGGATCGAGCTGCGCTCGACCAGCGCGAGCGTGACCAACTCGCGCCGGCCCAAGCTGCTGCCGACGAGCTCGGGGCTGGGCTTGGCCAACCTCGCCGAGCGCTACCGCCTGGTCGCGGGCGCCGAGCCGACCATCCTCGCCGAGCCCGACCAGTTCCGGGTCGAGCTGCCCTTGGTCACGCTGCTCGAGGCCGCCTGATGCGAGTCGTGATCATCGAGGACGAGGCCCCGGCCCAAGCCGCGCTCGAGCGCGCCGCTCGGCAATGCGACCCCGAGCTCGAGCTGCTCGCGACGCTCGGCAGCGTCGAAGCGGCGGTCGATTGGTTTCGCGAGCACCCGGCTCCCGACTTGGTCCTGTGCGACATCATGCTCGCCGACGGGCTCTCGTTCGGGATCCTCGACCAGGTCACGATCGCGGCGCCGGTCGTGTTCTGCACCGCCTACGACAGCTATTGGACCGAGGCGCTGGCCCGCGGCGGCATCGACTATCTGGTCAAGCCGATCGAGCTCGAGCGGCTCCGCCAGACCTTCGCCAAGCTCGACCAGCTCCGCCGCCACTTCACGCCCGATCTCGGCCGGCTGCTCCGCACGCTCCAGAGCGCTGGGCCCTCGCCCTACAAGACCCGTCTGGTGGTCAAGCGCGGGCTCGAGTTCGTCTCGCTGCCGGTCGACCGCATCGCGCTCTTCACCACCGAGTTCAAGCTGACGCTGCTGATCGATCGTGAGGGCCGCCAGTATCTGCTCGATCGCCCGATCGCCGAGCTCGCGGCCGAGCTCGATCCCCGCGAGTTCTTTCGCGCCAGCCGGCGCTACCTGGTCGCGTTCGCGGCCATTCGCAGCTTCCGGCCCCAAGCCAAAGGTCGGGTCGCGCTCGACGTCGAGCACGCGAGCGAGGCGATCGTGGTCAGCCAAGCCAGCGCGAAAGCGTTCCGCGACTGGTTCGATCGCTGATCGTGCGCCGCGCGTGTCCGGCTCGGCGACGCGTCGTTGGCTGCACACAGACCGAGCGATCGGTGTGGCTTGTGCCCACCTCGCGCGGAAATTCATGGGTTTGGCGGGTCGCCTGGACTTCGACCGTTGCATCGACACCACACCTCGTTCGTGCAGATGTGCTGGCTGCTGCACAGCGATCCGTCGCACAGATTTTGCTTCGCGGCTCGGACTAGCTTCCAATGGACGTGTTGTCGCGAGCCCTCCCACTCTTTCGCCAGACCCCGCTGCGCCCGAGCGCGATGCTGCTCTTGGGCGCGTCGCTGATGCTCGAGCTGGTCAGCGCCTGCAACGTGGTCCGACTCGGCGAGCGGCAGCTCGAGCGCAAGCTCGAGCGCAAGGGCCTGCGAGCCGATCGCGTCCAGCTCGGCGACGCGAACATCTTGTTCTGGGAGGGTGGCAAGGAGCAGGGTCGACCGGTCGTGCTGCTGCATGGCTTCGGCGCCTCGGCGATCTGGCAGTGGCACGATCAGGTCGGGCCGCTCGCCCGCGATCATCGAGTCATCGTGCCCGACCTGCTCTGGTTCGGCGGCTCGTGGTCGAAGAAGCGCGACTACTCGATCGACCACCAGATCGCGACCGTGCTCGCGCTGCTCGATCACCTCGGCGTCGAGCAAGCCGACTTCGTCGGCATCTCCTACGGCGGCATCCTGGCCCACGAGATCGCCGCGCTGCACCCCGAGCGCGTGCATCGGCTGGCGATCCTCGACAGCCCCGGCCGGGTCTACACCGACGCCGACTACCAAGGCATGTGCGAGCGCTTCGCGGTCACCGACGTCGGCGAGCTGATGGTCCCGGAGACGCCCGAGCAGGTCAAAGTCCTGCTCGAGCTCGGCTACCACAAGCCGCCCAAGGCCCCGCGCTGGGTCCAGAATCAGGTGCTCGAGGTCATGTACTCGCGCTTTCGCGACGAGAAGGGCCAGCTGCTCGACACCCTGCTCGACACCCTCGACGCGCTCGATGAACGGCCCGGCAAGGTCACGCAAGAGACCCTGTTGATCTGGGGTCGGCAAGATCGGGTGTTCCCGCTCGAGATCGGCCAACGCCTCGCGCTGGACCTCGGCGCCGAGCTGCGCATCATCGACGACGCTGGCCACGCGCCCAACCTCGAGCACCCCAAGCTGGTCGCGGACATGCTGGTCGGGTTCTTTCGCTGACGCGCAGGACTAGCCTAGCCGAAGGGCTGGTTTGACGCGCCTCGGGAGCTCCGAGGAGACTGAGCCATGATCGATCGTGCCCCTTCGCTCGGCATCATCCTCTCGGTCGCGCTCGCGTTCGCCTGCAAGCCCGCGAGCGACGAGGGCGAGAGTTCGGACTCGACCGGCTCCGACTCGACCGCCTCCGACTCGACTGGCTCCGACTCGACTGGCTCCGACTCGACTGGCTCCGACTCGACCGACTCGACCGACTCGACCACGGGCGTCGACGTCTCGGGCTTCGAGCGCTTTCGCCTGAGCCGAGGTGCGGGGCCCTGTCCGCCCGACGCCGACTGCGACGGCTTCGTCGAGATCCTCGCCCCACAGCTGCTGCGGGTCGAGGAGTTCGGCGACGTCACCGACGCCGTGACCGAGGTCCAGCTCTCGGCCGAGGACTTCGCCGCCGCGGCGCTGGTCTTCTCCGACCCGGCCTTGTGGGCGCTGCTCGACGACCCGAGCTTGGACTGCAATCCGCCGACCGACGTGTTCGAGGGGATGGTCGTCGAGTTCGACGGAGTCGCCCACGAGTCGACGACCACGAATTGCAGCCAGCCGGCGATCGCGGCCGCGCGGACCATGGCCGAGGCCCTGCACTCGAGCTACCTGCCCTGAACGCGCGGCCTCAGTCGAGCGCGAGTCGGACCGGGATCATCGTGGTCCCGGCGCGGCCGAGCTCGAGCCCGGCGAGCTCGACCTTGGCCGCTTCCTTGAACACCTCGACCCGATAGCTGCCCGGCGGCGGATCGATGATCGTGAACACGCCTTGCTCGTCGGTCAGCGTCTGGATCGGCGGCTGCGAGGCTTCGCCTTCGGGCAGCAAGAACACCGCGGCCTGAGCGATCGGGGCCGCGTCGAGGGTCGTGGTCACGTGGCCGAGCACGCACGAGCGGGCGCCGGCGCAGCGCGGCGAGACGATCGAGATGCTCTCGCGGCCGACGGGGCGCTCGGGCACGTGCACCACGCAGCCGGCGAGGGTGCCCCACGCGACGACGACCTCGACGAGGACCATGACGGACGTGGGCAGGGAGCGGCGAGTCATGTCGTTGCGCGAGCGAACCGCTCGGGGCGCCGCCATGGTACGGCAGGTGCTCGGCCAAACGGGGCCTGCGGGTCGAGCTTACGCGCTCCGCGGGGGCGTGGTGACGCAGGCCCTGCCCTGCTACCCTGGTCGAGCATGATCGGGATACGCCGCGCCCTCGCCCTGTTGGTCCTGAGCTTCTTCACCCTTCAGTTCGCGGTCACGGGCTGGCTCGGCCCCGACGAACTCCAAGCGCTCTATGTCGCGCTCGCGCTCTGCTACGGACTCGCCTTCTTCGCGGTCGCGGCCGAGTGGTTCTGGGCCCGCTGGTTCGCGATGGGGCTCGGCAACTTCGGCGCGAGCGTGGGCCTGCTGGCCCTGATCAAGATCGGCGTCGAGCCGATGTTGCTCTTCTTCGGCATCACCCACCTGTTGATCAGCGTGACCTTGATGGGCGAGGGCATGGCCGCCAAGTACGAGTACTCGGAGGCGACCGCCGAGCGCTGGAACTTCCAAGAGGAGTCGATCGTGCTGATGCGCCGGGCGGTTCGATCGGCCGGCAGCACCCTGCCCTTGCTGATCCTCTACGCCTTGGCGCCACGCGGCGAGTGGCTGCACTTCGGCGTGTTGGCGGCGGCGATCCTCGGCTTCGCCGGCCTGATTCGCGCGCGCACCTGGGGCCCGATCCTGCTCGGCTTGACCGGCGCCGTCTGCTTGGCCGATGGGCTCGGTCTGCTCGGCCCGCCGACGATCGGCTACTTCATGATCTGGCCGGACGTGCCGGGCTTCTACGGTCGGGCTGGTGTGTTCGCGGGCGGCCTGATGCTGGTCATGCTGCCCTTCCTCGCGCCGATGGTCCGCTACTTGCGAACCAAGGCGGCGCGGGCCTGAGCCGGCTCGGCCCGGCAGGTCCGCCAGTCGTCGGTCTCGGCCGAAGGCGGCGGCTCGGGCCGAAGCTGCCAACCAAAGCGTCGCGCGTTGGCTTGGGCGTCGGCGAGATCGTCGAAGCCGAGGTGGGCGGCGCCGACGATCCGACCGTTGCGAGCCTGCCGACGCCAGCGCCAGAGCCGGTCGGCGTCACGGTAGAACTCCCAACGATCGGGGCGCAGCACGATCGGCCACGACTCGAGCTGCCAGCCGAGCCGAGTCGCGTTGGCCTCGGCGTCGGCGAGGTTGTGGTAGCCCTCGGTCGACTTGCCGACGACCGCGACCCCGGCGGATCGGGTCCACCGCCACTCGCCGTGCGGGTCGCGATGAAAACGCCAGGTGTCGTAGCGGCCGAGCATTTCGATCATGGCGATCACTCGTCGTAGGGTTGGTCGGCCTGATAGCCGCAGGCGATCACGATGACCCGGCCCCAGCGGGCCTGCCAAGGCTGGCTGAACTCGCGCCGCGCGATGCCAGACAGACCGCCGATGTTGGCCGCGTTGCTGGCCACGCTGGCCTGCTTGTCGAGCATCTCGGCCACCGGCAGGCCGGCGTCGCCCACCTGCGTGAACATGTAGGCCATCTTGATGCCCTGCACGGCGATCGGTTGATCGAGGCTGAGTGAGAGCAGCTCGGCGCTCTCGAGCCCGAACTCGAATTCGCCGAGGTGCAGCGCCTTGCTCTCGACGAGCATCTCGTCGACGTTGCCCTGATCGGGGTTCGCGTAGATCTCGATCGCGTGGATGTCGGCGAAGAAGAGCGAGATCGTCACGCGCTCGACCACCGGCGTGGTCAGCAGCACGATCGCGCCTGCCCCGTCCCCGATCGAGAACACGTGGGCGACCTGATCGAGCACGACCGACTCTTGCTCGTCGATCGGCGGCGAGGTCTTCTCGATCACCTGCTCGAGCGCCAGGAGGCGGCCCAGGCCGATCGCGTCGCCCTCGGCCGCGGCCGGACCGGTGCTCGCTATCCCGGCCCACGCCAGCCGCTTGCCCTCGCCCTGGGTCTTCCACAGGGTCGTCACGATCGCGGCCGCGGTCTGAAGCGAGGCCACGCCGGGCGCGTACTCGACCGCGCCGATGTCGACGAAGTCGTATTCGTCGAGCTGCTCGCCGTCCTTCTCCAGCGCTTCGACGATCATCTGACCGACGTCTTGGTTGGGGACCTCGAGCGCGTAGACCTGGTAGCGACGCGTGACCAGGGGCTTGCTCGGCCGCAGCGGCGGCGTGCAGATCCGCTGGTGACGGGCGTGGAAGGCCACCCAGTCGCGGGTCGCGGCGATCGTCAAGTCGCTGGCCGGATCGACCGGCGGCGGGAAGAGCTTGGCGGCCGCGAGCTTGGCGAAGTCCGGATCGCCGAGCTCGTTGGCGATCAGCTGCAGGGCCTGGAGCGCGGCGACATGATCGGGATCGCTGGCGTCTTGCACGGCTTCGTCGTGGTCGAGCGCGGTCACGACCAGCTGGCGCGGGTCTTGGCCTTGGTTGGGGTTCGGCTCGAGCCGAACGAAGGTCCACAAGCCCGAGACGTCGAGCGTCTCGCCGTCCCAAGCGACCACGGCGTCGTTGTCGAGCAGCGCCTTGCCCTTGACCGGAGTCAACGCGATGACCAGCCCGTCGACGCTGCCCGAGGGTCGCAGATCGAGCAGGGTCACCTTGTACTCACTGCTCGCGCTGCCATCGGCGCTGCCGATGCCGACCATCGACTCGTAGCCGGTGAACTTGCCCAGCGCGGCGACGCCGAGGTCGGCCCCGCCGAAGTTCAAGGGCTTGCGCTGGAGGATCTGGACCTGACCGACGAGCTGGTAGCTGGCCAGCTTGCCGGCCACCACCGCGCGCAGATCGAAGGAGGCCGAGAGCGAGCTGCCCAAGGCGATCGCGAAGGGATCGGCCGAGGCGCTCATGTCGAACCACACGCCCATCGAGCCGGGCACATCGATCTCGACCGCCTCGAGCGAGTCCTCCATCTTCGCGGCCTTCTTGTAGAAGGCGTTGGGCTGGTACGGATTCGCTTCGACGTCGACCTTCTCTTCGAGCTCGATCGGCTTGACGATCAGCTTCTTGCCGAGGGTCTCGTTGGTGTCTTTGAGCTTGCTGATCGGCCCGAGCTTGTCGATGTCGAGCCCGACCATCGCCTTGGGCTGGAGCAGCGCGGCGATGTGGGCCGCGCCCCCGCCAGCGAGGGTCTTGCTGGCCCGGGCGGCGCCACGCAGGCGAATTCGAGTCGCGCGGGCGGCCTTTTGGATGCCCGCGAAGAGCGTGTCGGTGACGTTCTCACCGAAGCCCTTGGCGAGCTGGAAGGCGTCTTCGATCTCGCCGACGCCGAGCTTGGCCCGGAAGCTCAGGCCCTCGAGCTTGCTGGTGGCCTCGACGATCTGGCCCTCGGGCACCAAGATGTCGACCGGCGGCAGCGCGTTGGGATCGTCGAGGCCCGCGAGCAGCGAGATCCGATCCATGTGTTGCGCACCTTCGATCTCGCGCGCGACGTCGTCGGCCCGGACCACGCAAAAGCGCAGGTCGACGCCATCCCCGAGCAGGCGCCGGACTTGATCGTTGACGCTCAGATCGCTGGTCGGATCGACGGGCAGGTAGCCGGCCGGCGGCAGCTCGACGATGCCGCCGTCGATCAGGACGTGCTGGCCGCTCGTCGATCCGCCCGACCCGATCGAGCTGCCCGCCTTGCCGAGCTCGGCCTCGAGCTTGGCCAAGGTGTCGACCGTGATCGCGCCGATCTTGCCAGCCTGATCGACGCCGGCCTCGGCCCACTTGGCGAGCAAGAGACTGATCGCGTCGCGGGCTCCGGCGATCCTGGCCTTGTCCTCGGCACAAGGCTCGATCAGCTGGCCGCCCTCGTTGACGATCGTGCACAGCAGCTCGGCGAGCTGGCATTGGAACTGGAGGATCTGGACCAGGTACTCCCGCCAGGGCCGCATGGCCATGCGATGGGCCCAGTAGTCGCGCGGCGGCCCGTCCATTCGCTCGCGTCGGGCCGTCCAAGCGTCGAACCATTGGTTGCTGGCGCCCTGCCGACACAGCACGCCGAGCGGGACCTCGCCCTCGGCCAAGTCGGCGCCCAGGCACCAGGCCTTGCTGCGCAGGCCGGCGCCGGAGATCAAGCTGGCCGGGCGCCCGCGCTCGTCGGCGAAGTAGGCCGAGGCCACGCGCGAGCGCAGGTGCTTGGCGCTCATCGGCACGGCCGTCGAGCTGATCAAGGGGCTCGTCAGGGTCAAGGGCCGGGCGCGCAAGACCACGCCCTCGACCCGGAAGGCCCGCTCCGTGCTCGACACGCAGGCCTGCTCGCAGAGCTTGCCGTAGACCTCTTCCTCGCCACACAGGAACTCGGCGTGAGCGATGGTGATCAGCCAGAGCGCGCCGCCGGCCACGACCGCGCCGGGCGAGGGCGCGCTGGTCTCGGACGCGCACTCGCAGAAGCTCTCGCCGGCCTTGTCGACCGACTTGGCCGCCGCGCTCGGCTTGCTCGCGAGCTGCTGCGAGCGCTCGATCAGCTCGGTGATCGCGACCTTCACGTCCATCGGTAAGAGCAAGACCTTGCCGGCCGCGTCGATCGCCTGCCCGGGCCCGACCTCGAGCATGTCACCGACCAAGAGCCGGGTGTCGAAGCCGTGGACGATGCCGAAGCCGCCAGCTTGGTTGGAGAGCTGGACGAGCCGACGCTGGGCGTTCTGCTCGAGCTCGAGGTCGCTGGCGCGCAGGAACTTACCGTCGAAGTAGTGCAGCCGGGTCAGAGGCGTGCCGCTCGGCGCGATGGTCAGCCCGGGGATACCTTCGACGACCAGCCACTGGTTGGTCGATAGAGTCTTGCTGTCGGTGGTCATGGCTCAGGCTCCTCGCCGCTGCATGTGGGTGAAGTCGCGGCCAGCGTGGCTGGAGATCGGGGGTTCGTCGTCGGCGCCCGCGAGCGGCCAACCGGAGCTGCCGAGCACGGGTCGAGCGCTGGTGCCGTCGATGCGCAGGCGCAGGCGGGTCGTGCCCGCCGGCGGAGGATCATGCAGGGCGCGGACCTGCTTGTTGGCGTCGCCGAGCTGGATGTCGCTGACCGTCAGCTGCTTCCAACCGACCGCCGGCACGAAGGCGCTCAGCTCGATCCGCTCGGTCAAGCTCGTGGGCTCGAGCGGGGCGTCGCAGGCGAAGCCGAGCTTGTCGTCGGTGATCGAGAGCGAGCCGCGAAGCACTCGCGGAGCTTCGGACGCGGGCGCCGACGCCGACGCGAGCGAGCCGGCCAGCGAGGCCGCGAGCAGGTCTTCGAGCGGGCGCGTCGCGACATGGGTCGGCCGCGCGAGCCAGTCGAGCGAGCTCAGCGATTCGAAGCGCCACACCTCGCCGACTTGGCGCAGGGTCAACCCGCGCAGCTCGGCGAGCACGAACCAGGCGGGATCGATCGCCGGCAGGATCCCGCGCGTGCTGGCATCGGCGAGCAAGGCGGGCGCGAGCTCGGCGGCGTCGAGCGCCGCGAAGCGCCGGAACTCGCGCTCGAGCGCGTCCGGCTGATCGGCGAGCGGCATGCTGGCGATCCCGGCCCGAGCCTCGGCGACCTCGGCGTCGGCGCTCGGATCGTCGAGACCGAAGAGCCGACGCAGGCGCGGATAGACGGGCTCGACCGGATCCGGCAAGCCGGGGACCAGCTCGAGCTCGACGGTCTCGTAGATGCGCGAGTAGGCGGTGGTTCGACCGGCCGCGTCGCAAGGATCCCCGAGCGCGGGCACCTGACGATCGAGGCAGCCGACGAAGCGCATGCGGACGTGCGCGTCGAGCCGGACCTCGCCCGCGTCGGTCCAGACCAGCCCGAAGCGGGCCTTGCTCGCGACCGCGACCTTGCCCACGGCGCGGGC
This sequence comes from Nannocystaceae bacterium, assembly GCA_035904925.1. Taxonomy (GTDB): domain Bacteria; phylum Myxococcota_A; class Polyangia; order Nannocystales; family Nannocystaceae; genus Plesiocystis. Next base: position 4,337 of record JAMHUH010001006.1, on the reverse strand, counting down.
CGGCGCTGCGATCGGCGTGGCCTCGATCGCGGCCGGCTTGCCGATCGCGACTGGCTTGCTGACCTTGGCCTCGATCGCGCCGGGCTTGCTGGCGGCCGGGGCGGGCCCGAGCTCGCCGAGCAGCGCCTCGGCGCGGGCGCTGAACCACTTGCCGAGGTCGATGCAGGCCGGGCGATCGAGGTGCAGCTCGCGACCGCAAGCGTCGATCGCCAAGCCAGGCTCGAGGCGCAGCTCGGCGTGGTCCTCGATCACGCTCGGCTGGAGGCCCCAGACCACGCCCTCGCGATGCAGCCAGGCGGCGTGCAGCCACATCTTGCCGCGGTGATAGGCGTCGACGGTCTGGAAGTCGTCGACGCCGAGCAGCATGCCGAAGTGGACGGCGAGCGAGCGCCAGGGATCGATGGGGAGGCGCGCGTCGCCTTGCCGCCGGCAAGCAGCGCATTCGGTCACGTCGGGTGTGTTGGCCACGGGATCCTCGTTTCGGAGCGGGAGTCGGGAGCAGAGCGGAGCGAGCCGCGAGAAGTGATCAACGAAGGCCGCGAATGGCCGCGCGACGGCGGTCTTCGAGGGTCGCGCGGAGGCGCGCGAGGGTTTGGTCGCCAGCTTCGAGCAAGGTGTCGATCGGCTCGAGCCGACGATCGACGTCGAGCTCGGCCTGCAGAGCGCTGACCAGCGCGAGCTCGGCCGCGCGCGCGGTGTCGGCCAGGTGACTCGGAACGACCGCCGCGAGCTTGGTCAGCTGGTGCTCGGCGAGCTGGAGATCGAGCAGGTCGTCCCACGCGAATTCGGGGACCTCGGCCTGCCAGGCGACCATGTCGGCGGCGGTGGTGCCCGGCATCGTCAGGGCGAGGTTGGCCGCGTCGATCGCCGCGAGCTGATCGCCGATCTCGGTGTCGCTGGCGAAGTCGGGATCGGGATCGGCGGCCCACAGCTCGGCCTTGCGCTCGGCGAGCAGGCGCTGCGCGCTCGCGAGGTCGCTCGCGGCTTGATCGTGGGCGAGCTCGGCCGCGAGCGCGGCCGTGCGCGCGACGTCGACCGCCAGCGCGTCGGCCTCGGCGCTGGTGATGGTCCGCCGCGCGGCGATCCGGTCGAGCCGAAGCTTGGCGTCGGCCAACCAACCCGCCGCCTGGGCGACGTACTCGGCCAGCGCAGCCTCGGTGTGATCGAGCAGGCGCGAGGCCGCGGGCACGCTGCCCGAGGTCCCGCCAGTCGCCGTGAACACTCCGTCGAAGGCGCGCTCGAGCGCGACGACATGCTCGGCCTGGGCCTCGTCCTCGTCGATCAGCGCGGCGATCCGCTGGCTCGCGCGCGTCCGCAGCTCGCCCGGCAGCGTGGCCGCGACCTTGGCCTTGGCGGCGCTGAAGAGCGGATCGGCCAGCAGCGCGCTCGCGTCGGCCGGCAGCCCGGCCAGCGCCGTGCCCGAGCCGAGCGCATCGGCCCGATCCGCGAGCGTCTGGCTGCGCTCGCTCGACTCGATCAGGCTCGCTCGAGCCTCGCGCAGGCCCTCGCCGATCGCCTCGATCTCGGACTTGGCCTGGGCCAGGCGATCCTCGCCCGCGAGCTGGAGCAGGCGAGCCTCGTGCACGGCCGCTCGAGCCTCGCGCTGGGCGACGAGCGCGAGGTGAAGCTCGCTGCTGCCCGCGCTCGCGTTGGCCGAGACCTCGCTGCCGCCGAGCTGCTTGCGGATCGCGGCGAGCTCGAGATCGGCCTCGCGCAAGTCGTGGAGCGCGTCGGCGCTGGCGACCTTGCAAGCGCCGAGATCGGCTTGCGCTGCGCTCAACTCTGCTCGTGCGTCGGTGTCGAGCGCTTCGAGCCGATCGACTTCTGCTTGGGCGAATTCCTCGAGTGTGGGCATGATGATCTCCTCGGCCGGTCAGCGCCGGCGTGGCGGCGGCGTGCCTGGAAAGGCAGCGCCGGTCTTCTCGTACTCGCGCCGAATCGCGCGCAAAAAGTCGGCTCGGGTGATGACCTCGCGGCCTCCCGCGGCCAAAAAGCCAGCCGCGGTCGCGGCGTTGCGGATCAAGCCGCCCGCGAGCGGGTAGAAGTCGGCGAGCTCGCGCAGATCGACGTCCTCGGCCAAGGGCGCCGACGCGGGCAGGTGGGCGCGCCACAGCGCGAGCCGCTCGTTGCGACCCGGGAGCTCGTAGTCGATCACGAACTCGAGCCGACGCATGAACGCGGCGTCGATGTTGCGGCGCAGGTTGGTCGCGAGCACGGCCAGACCCTCGTAGGCCTCGAGCCGAGTCAGCAGGTAGGCGGTCTCGAGGTTGGCGTAGCGATCGTTGGCGTCGGAGACCTCGGTCCGCTTGCCAAAGAGCGCGTCGGCCTCGTCGAAGAGCAGCACGGCCTTGGACCGCTCGGCGCTGGCGAAGACCTCGGCGAGGTTCTTTTCGGTCTCGCCGATCCACTTCGAGACCAAGCGCGAGAGATCGACGATCAACAGATCGGTGTCGAGCTCGCGGGCGAGGACCTCGGCCGAGAGCGTCTTGCCGGTCCCGGGCGGGCCGCAAAAGAGCAGCCGAACCCCACGGGCGCCCAGGCGATCGTCGAGGAAGCCCCACTCGTCGATCACCTTGGCCTGGAGTCGGACCCGCGCGACGGCCTCGCGCAGCAGCTCGAGCCGCTCGGGCGGCAAGATCAGGCGATCCCAGCCCGCGCTCGGCCGACGCAGGCGCATGCCCGGTCGCATGGTCGCGCCCGAGCGGAGTCGGATCGCGGCGAAGAGCTCGCTCGGGGCCAGAGGCTGGTCGCTGAGCGCGGCGCGGACCCGGATGTCGCCCGCGATCTCGCGGATCAGCGCGGGCTCGATCGGGAAGCGCGACGCGAGCTGATCGGCGTGCTCGGCCAGCTCGGGCAGCGCGCTCGCCCAGACTTGCCGGGCCGCGAAGGGATCGGGGCGACCGCACTCGAGCGCGAGCATCGGCCGCTGGTTGCGAGCGCGCGACTGTCCGCGAGTCGTGCACACGATGATCGGCGCGGGGTGATCGGTCCAGCTCGGCAGCGCTCGCTCGCGCTCGCCGGGCTCGATCGCGAGGATCGCGACCCGAGCGCGGGCGATCGTGTGCACGCGGATCTGCGCGAGCGTGCTCGCGCCCGCGCTGGTCAGCGACTCGGCGTCGAGTTCGAACAAGGCCGAGCGCAGGCCGGCGGACGCGGCCAACACTCGGGCCCGCTCGCTCGCGCTGCGCAGATCATCGGCGATGACCAGCACGTCGACGCAGGCCTGCTCGCGCAGCGCGGCGATCGCTTGCCGGGTCGCCGGTTGATCGAGCCAATGCTCGAGGCCGAGCGCGTCGACGCGCTCGGGCTCGTCCTCGCGCGGCTGCAAAGGCGCGGGCCAGCTCGCGCCACCTTGCAGCAACGAAGTCATGCCCGGGCCGAGCTCGAGGCTGCGGTTGAAGGTCGGGCCCTCTTCGCGACAGACCAACATGCCCAGCGCCCGCGCGGGCCCTTCGTCGATCACCCGACCCAGGGCGAGCCGCTCGACCGGACCGGGCGCGAGCAGCTGGGCCGCGAGCCCGAGGGTCGGCCGCGGATCGCTGCGTGGATGCAGCGAAGCGAAGATGCCGGCGTAGCCCTCGTGCTGCTCGGGCATCAGCGCGAGCGCGAGCAGATCGAGCTCGAGCGAGCTCAGCGACCAGGCGAGGGTCAGGCGATCGAGCATCGCCGCGCCGGGACGGGCGAGCAGCTCGACCTCGCCAGCCTCGGCGATCGCCCGCAAGAACCCGGCGCCGCGTTCGAAGTCGACGCCCTCGAAGTGATCGAGCAGCGCGGCGAGCTGGAGCGAGAGCCGGGCGATCCGATCGACGAGCGACTGGCTCGGCCCCGACGCCGACGCCGAGACCGGCGCCGCGCTGGGCACCTCGATCCGGGGCGAGTGGAGCGTCTCAGACATAGATGAACTTCACGACCACCCCGAGCTCGGGCAGCCAGTCGGGATCGAGATCGAGGCCGGCGCGACGGATGTCGGTGTCGACCTCGCGCAGCCACAAGCGCAGCTCGAGCCAGCCCGGCTCGGCCACCACTTCGCCGTGACGCCGGAGCAGCCACGCGAGCAAGGGTCGACCATGGCTCGGTCGATCGTCGCGGGCGGGCAGGCAGCGCTCGAGCGCGGCGATCGTCCGCTCTTCGAGCGGGGCCAGGCGCTCGCGCAGCGGCACGAGCTCGAGCACTTCGAAGCTCTTGGTGTCCGGCGGCAAGCCGACGAAGGCCAAGAGCGCAGGATCGTCGGCCGGCACCTCGGTGGGCAGCAGCGTACGGGCGAAGGCATGCAGCAAGGGCCGCAGCTCGACACCTTCGGCCTCGGCCAGCGCGTCGAACTCGGGCCAGAGCTGGTC
>JAMHUH010001005.1:0-4625 GCA_035904925.1 Nannocystaceae bacterium | reverse complement strand
TCTGCGCTCCCACGGGCGTCGACGTGGGGACCCGAGAAGGTCGCCACGCACACGCTTTCGCGTCCGCGAACCCCGGCTCGGCGTGTAAGCGCGTCGAGTTCGATCCGGCGACCGGCGGCGGGCTCGACCTCGACGAGAAGCGCCGCTCCACCAACGCGACCGCGAGCAGCTGCCCGCCACCTTGCTCGAGCGCGTCGAGGGCGGCCTGATCGGCCCGCTCGAGCGCCTTGCTGGCGAGCTCGTCGGGGCCGACCTGCGCACAGCCGATCGCGAGGATCCCGACGTCCAGCGCTCCGCCCCGCTCGAGCACGCGCTTGCCGACCACCGCCGCGCCCTCGAGGTTGGTGTGCGGGAGCACCAGCAGCCAGTGATCGTCGGCCATTCGACCGATGTCATCGACCCCGCGCACGCAGCCGATCAGGCACTCGCCGATCGGCCCGGCCAGGCCGATCTCGGCCTCCTTGCCGGCGATCCGAATCGCGACCAGCGTGACGTCGTGCTTGTAGCGACGCGCTCGCATCAGCGCCTCGTCCATGCGGGCCGCGAGCTCGGTCATCGAGCGGATCCGCGAGCGCTTGGGCTCGCGTTCGCGGGCGGCCAGCTCGGTCTGGAGATCGGTGACCTGCTGATCGAGCTTGGCCTCGCGGCGGCGCAGCAAGGCCTCGCTGCTGCGATCGCTCAGGACCACGAACACCTGCTCGCCCGCGTGGATCTTGGCCGCGCTGAGCTCTCGGCCGAGCCCGTCGGCGCCGACCTGCAAGAGCTCCGGCGTCTCGCGGGTCACGTGGTCGGGCAGCTCGGCGAATGGCGGTAGCTCGGGCAGCAGCGCGTGGATCGAACGGCCCGCGATCGTGCCCGAGCCGGTCAGCATCATGAAGCGCGGTGAGGCCTCGATCATCGTGCCGTCGAGGCTGGTTCGACAGACACCGCCACCGGCCGCGTCGACGAGCGCGAGTGTGAGCGCGAAGGTCCCCTCGGTCATGGGCCGGAGCGTAAACCAGGATCGCCAGCGAGGGGATCAGGCCTTCGGGGCAGGCGCGGATTCGCGGCCGTCGAGGTAGGGCACGAAGGGGATCAGCAGCATCGCGGGCAGCGTCGCGACGAAGGTGAACCCGAAGTAGGACGCGTAGCCGATCGCGTCAGCGATGAATCCACTACCCACCCCGGCGATCGTGAAGCTGACACTCATCAGCGCGGTGACGATCGCCATGTGCCCGGCTTTGTGCGCGGGATCGCAAGTCCGCATGATGTAGACCATGAACACCGCGGTGCCGAGCCCGGCCCCGAGGTGCTCGGCGACGATCACGGTGCCGAGCAAGGCGGCCTGAAGATCGATCGACAAGCCCTGCCGGGCCTGCTCGACGACGTTGCCCGCGTGGGTCGTCGAGCCGAGCGCGTCGAGCAGCGGGGCGACCAGGTTGACCTCGCGCGGGAACCACTCCCAAGGCAGCAACGCGAGCCCGAGGTAGAGCAGGTTGAGCACGTTCTGGGCGAGAACGAAGGGCCAGATCCACTTGCGCAGCCCGTCGCGGGCGATCAAGCGGCCGCCCAGGATCGTCGCCCCGAACGACGCGACCACGCCGAGCGTGCCGTTGATCAGCCCGAAGTGGCCGAGCGGCAGGTGGATGACGTCGTCCAAGAAGGGCCAGCGCATCTTCTGAAGGAAGGACTCGCCGGTCCGAAACAAGATCACGAAGGCCAGGATCACGCCGATCCGCGGCTGGTCGAGGAAGCTGACGAAGTTGGCCGCGTAGTCGGAGAGCCCGCCCGCCTCGCGCTTGGCTCGGAGTCGCCGACGCATGCGCGGCAGCAAGGCCAGCCCGAGCAAGAGCCCGAGCAAGAGCAGCACCGCCGCCCACGCCCCGCCGCCCAGCTTGGCGCTCAGCCAGACCAGCGCTGGGCGAGCGGCGATGAAGTCGGCGATCGCGAAGCGGCTCGCGCTGCCGAGCGCCCAAAACTGCTCGAGCGCCCACAAGAGCACGAGCACGAGCACGAACACCAGCCCGCGCGCGCTCGCGAGCGGGGCGACGAGCTTGGTCCACGAGGCCTTGCGCCGCTCGATGTCGGGCAGCAAGAGCGCGTGGTAGACGAGCAGCAGGCCCATCGCCAGCGTGGCCACGCTCAAGCCCCAGGTCCAGCCGATCGTCGCGCAGAGCCAGAGCAGCGGGCCGCCGACCGCGAGCATTGCAAGTCGATACGCCGCCGCTCGAAACCCGACCCAGCGCGATTGATCGGCGCCGTCGAGCGCCTCGAGGTAGTAGCCGTCGATCGCGATGTCGTGCGTGGCCGAGACCAGCCCGAGCAGCAAGAAGCCGACCGCCAACAAGCCGAGCGCCGCGGTGGCGCCCGTGCTCAGGCCCGTCGTGATCGCGAGGAGCGCGATCAAGCCGACGAGCGCGACCTCGCAGCCGAGCAGCCAGCGACGCTTGCTCTCATAGCCATCGACGAAGGGGCCCCACAAAAATTTGAGGTTCCATGGGAGGTGAAAGAGCGAGGTCAGCCCGATCACCTGCAGCGACGCGCCCAGCTCCTTGAACAGGATCTCGGCCAGGTTGTTGACCAGCGAGTAGGGGAAGCCCTCGGCGAAGTAGGTGGTCGAGACCCAGGCGCCGATCTTCAGCGAGCGGCGCTTGGCGGGCTCGGGCGGCGAGGCGGGCATCCTGGCCAGGGTCGGCCAGAACCGGGATCGGGGCAAAGTTTGGGCGATGTTCGAGCGAGGGCCCGGCTCACCACGCGCCGAAGTCGGTCGGCTCGGCCGCGAGCGAGACCCGCAGCGTCCCGCCCTCGCGCAGCTGCGCCCAGGTGATCCAGGGCCGCTCGAGCGCGACGCCGCCGAAGCTCGCGCCGGCCACATAGATCCCGCTGCCCTCGCTCACGATCGCCAGCTTGCGATCCGGCGCGCTCGCGTCGCTCAGATCGAGCTCGAGCCGTTCGAAGGTCGGCGCGGTGATCCAGAACCCGCCGCTGCCCGGCAATGGGTAGAGGCCGATCGTCGCCCACACGTACCAGGCGCTCATCGTGCCGGCGTCGTCGTTGCCGGGCAGCCCATTGGGTCCGAGGCCATAGTGGCGATCGCGGGCCCAGGCGACCCAGCGCTGGGTCAGGGCCGGCGCGCCGACCTCGGTGAACAGATAGGCGGCGTGCAGCGAGGGCTCGTTGGACTGCCAGTAGTAGGGCACGGGCTCGAGCGGGGTGTACTGGGCGCTCTCGAGGAAGGCCTTCGAGGTTTCGAAGTAGGCCTCGAGCCGCTCGACCATCGCCGCGTCGCCGCCCATGATCGCGGCCAGGCCCTTGGCGTCGTGCGGGACCGCGAAGGTGTAGTGCTGGGCGGTGCCCTCGGCGTAGTAGCTGGCCCAGACCAGCGGATCGAAGCCGGCGAGATCGAAGCTGCCGTCGGAGTGGCGACCGATCAAGAAGCCCAGCTCGGGCGACCACAAGTTGGCCCAGTTGCCCGCGCTGGCCCCGAAGAGCGCGGCATCGTCGGGCTTGCCCAGCGCGGCTGCCCAGCGACCCAGAGCGTAGTCGGCGTGGGCAAACTCGAGCGTGCGCGAGGCCGAGGAGCTCGCGTCGTCGGTCGAGACCCAGCCGCGCTCGCGGTAGCCGACGATCCCCGCTCGGCCCGCGTTCGGTCGCGGCTCGGTCGCGTGCAAGTACGCTGCCGCGTAGGCGGTGTCGACGTCGAAGTCGGTGATGTCCTCGAGGTAGGCGTCGGCCAGCACGATGTCGGCCGGGGTCCCGACCATGCCGCCGGTGTAGCCGATGCCGAGCGGCCACTTGGGCAGGTCACCGCCCTGCGCGGCCATCCTCGTCAGCGACTCCATCATGTCGGCCGAGCGATCGCGCTGGATGAGGTTGAAGAGCGGATGGACCGTGCGATAGGTGTCCCAGAGCGAAAAGTCGCTGTAATAAGTGAAGCCCTCGGCTTGGTGGACTTGATCGTCGAAGCCGCGATAGGCCCCGCTCGAGTCCGTGAAGGTGGTCGGGGCCAAGAACGATCGGTAGAGGGCCGAGTAGAAGAGCGTGCGCTGCTGCGGGTCGCCGCCGAGCGTTCGGATCCGCGAGAGCTCGGTCTGCCAGGCCGCGGCTGCTGCGGCGCGGGTCTCGTCGAAGCTGCGCTGGCCGAGCGCGGCGAGGTTCTGCTCGGCCGACTCGATCGAGACATAGGAGATCGCGAGATCGAGCTCGACGCTGTTGGTGTCGGCGCCGACGAGATCGAAGCGCAGCCACGCGCCGATGTCGGCTCCGCTCATGCTCGCGCTGCCGGGCGCGAGCGTGCTCGCGTCGTCCCAGACCCCGAACTCCGCGATCGGCCGCGAGAGCTTGCCGGCGAAGTAGGTCGGCACGCCGCCGAAGCGATCCGAGTAGCTGCCGTAGACCGTCATCATCCCGCGGATGGTCTGGGTCGCGGGATCGATCGTGACCTCGCTGGCGGTCGAGGTCTTCTGGGCCGGGTTGTAGCCGAGGTCGAAGACGATCGTCGCCTCGCTGCTCGGCGCGTCCCAGGTGTAGCGATGCCGAGCCGTCCACATGGTTGCGCTCAGCTCGGCGCGCACGCCTGGATCGGCCAAGGTGACCGCGTAGTAGCCCGGGCTCGCGACTTCGGTCGCGTGATCGAAGCTCGAGCG
>JAMHUH010001004.1:0-7043 GCA_035904925.1 Nannocystaceae bacterium | reverse complement strand
TCCCCGGCCGACGAGCACATCAAGCGAGGGCAACGCGAAGGCCCCGCACGCCAAGCGAGGGCCGCGCGAAGTTCCCGCCGCCTCCCTTCGGATGTCCTATCCGCGGACGCTTGACACGCTACGAGGACCCCCTCTAGAGTCACTTCGTGATTCAAAAACACGCGTGCGTCATAGCTGCTGCTCTCTCGATTCTGGGCTGCGCCGGCTATCAGCCGACCCCGACATCAGAGGTATTCACGGGCAGTTCACTCTACCCAATTCTCGGGAGTCCAAAACTGCTCTTCAAGAGTCTGGTGACGCGAGCACCCTTCGACCTCGATTGCCCGGAAGACAAGCTCACCTACAAGGCCCTGGGAGGCGCCTCGGTGGGCGTTTCGGGCTGCGACAGGCGGGGAACGTACAAGTACCTCGAGAATGTCGGTTGGGTCATGAATGCCGCGGGAGAAAGTACCCCGGCGTCATCCGAGCCTGCCTCGGCCGATCCCGCCAATCCGCCATGACGACATTTCGCGAACGCGGCCGCTGAAGTGCCGCCAAATTTGCGAGCGAACGAAACCGACGTCACCTCGCCACCTCGCGGTGCGAGGCGACCCATCGGCATGCTGATCGCTGCAATGCGCGGCGAGCTTTACCTTCTGGACCGACACCCGGCGGCCATTGCAAAGTAACTGTTCAGCGAAGGGCTACCCGCGGTCGGCTGGGCTCGCCAGCGTGCCGATCGAACTCGCGGTCGACGACGCGATCACGTTGATCATGCATCACGATCTACGCGCGCCCCTCTGCGGGATCGGTCTGAACGCCAGAATTTCCGCATCTGGCCACCAAAGAGACCCATGAATCAGGGCGCGTATTGATTGAGCGGGTAGCAGTGGCGCAGGCCAAAGCTGCCCGCGAGGTCCCAGCCATCGACCGTGACCTCGAGCGTGCCGGTCACGAAGTAGTCGAGCGAATCGGGGCTGATCAGGTCGAGGTCGAGGATCGTCAGGGTGCCGAGCGCCATCGGCTCGAAGCCCGGGCCCCAGACGAGCGTGACCTCTTGGACGCCGATCACGGGCTCGGCCCAGAGCTGCAGCACACCCTCGCTGTACTGGTCGGGCCACGCGTGGGCGATGTAGTTGGCCAGCGTGAGCTCGTCGGCGGCGAAGCGAAGCAGCAGCTGCACGCCGTTGCCCTTGCCATAAAAGAGCCCGAAGGCGCCGAATTGGAGGTCGACCGACTCGCCGGGGATCTGGCCGATGATCGAGATCGCCGAGACCGGCGCGTCGAAGGGGCACTGCGAGAAGTCGATCCCGCCGCAGCCGTTCTGGTAGGCCTCGAGGCAGGTGATCGGGCTGTCGAACAGGGCCGCGCAGTCGCTGCCCTGGCAGGGACAGACCTCCTCGCAGGCCTCGCCCGTCCACGCGTACTCGGGCGCGCCGGGGCACAGGCCCATGCCTTTGTCGGCGTCCTGGGGCTCGCAGCCGGCCGCACACGCGCCGCCGTGCGAGCAGCAGGAGTACTCGGGGAAAGGGTAGACGCAGGCGCCATCGGGGCACTCGATCAGGTCGGGCTCGCAGCCGCCCGTGTCGGTGGTCTCGGTCGTGTCGGTCGAGCTCTCGCTGCTGCTCGTCGAATCGCTGGTGTCTGCGGAGTCGAGGGTGTCGGTCTCGCTCGTGTCGCTCGTTCCCGCGCTGGTCGAGCTGGTCGAGCTGGAATCGGTCGCCGAGTCGGTCGAGCTCGTCGAGTCGGAGGTGTCGCCGATCTCGTCGTCGCTCGAGCCGATCGAGCGAGCGCAGCCGAGCAGCGCGAGCGAGGCGGCGAGCGGTGCAGCGCGAAGCGAGACCATGCGGACCACCATAGACGATCTCTCGATCGCGCGAGCGCTTGGAAGCGCGAGCGCCGAGTCGTACGCTCGCGACGATGTCCGAGCCGCCCGCCGAGCCGATCGACGCGACCCCGAGTGATGAAACCGCGAGCGAATCGGCTCCGATCGACGCGACCCCGCTGAGCGCCGACGAGCTGCGTTGGCGCTGCGACCCGGCCACGCTCGGCTTCGCGACCACCGCCGAGGTCGAGCCGATCCGCGGCGTCATCGGCCAGGACGAAGCCATCGACGCGCTCCGCTTCGGGCTCGAGATCGCGGCCGAGGGCCAGAACGTGTACGTCCGCGGCTTGCAGGGGACCGGCCGCCTGACCACGGTTCGGGCTCTGCTCGAGCAGATTCGACCGCAGACGCCCCCGGCGCCCGATCGCCTCTATGTCTACGACTTCGACCACCCCGATCGCCCGCGCCTGCTGACGCTCGAGCGCGGTCGCGGGACTGGTTTTTGCGAGAAGCTGGCCGAGCTGCGCCAGTTCATCGTCACGGATCTACCGGCGGCGTTGGAGGGCGAGGTCGTCGTCGGGCGGCGGCGCGAGCTCGAGCGCCGGACGCTGGCCGAGATCGAGCTGCTGACCAAGCCGCTCGAGGGCGAGCTTTCGGCGGCTGGGCTCGCGCTGGTCGTGCGCGAGGCGGGCGGGGTCGCGCAGCCGGTGATCCTGCCGCTGATCGAGGGCAAGCCGATCGCGCCCGAGCGCTTCGCCGCGTTGATCGAGCAAGGCAAGCTGAGCGAGGAGCAGCTCGCCGAGCTCGAGCAGCGCAGCGGTGCCGCGCGCGAGCAGGTCGATCGGGTGTTTCGCCAGGTCGGCGAGCTCCAGCGGCGGCTTCGGATCGAGGTTCGCGACATGGTCCGGGCCGAGGCCGCGCGGCTCTTGGCCGAGGCCAGCGCCGAGCTGCGCGAGGACTTTCGCTCGCCCGACACGACCCGCTTCCTCGACGCGCTGATCCACGACTTGGTCCACCGGCGACTGAGCGCCTTCGACAAGATCGATCAGTGGCTGCCCTTCTACGAGGTCAACCCGATCTCCTGTCATGGCGTCGACGACCCGCCGCCGGTGATCGTCGAGTACGTGCCGACGATGCGGGCGCTGCTCGGCACGGTCGACACCGCGATGCTGCCCGACGGCAGCCCGCGCGCCGATCACCTCAACATTCGTGCGGGCGCGCTGCTGCGGGCCGAGGGCGGCGTGTTGGTCATGGAGGTCGCCGAGCTGCTGCCCAACCCCGGGGCTTGGCAGGCGTTGATCCGAACCTTGCGCAGCGGTCGGGTCGAGCACGTGCTGCCCGAGCTGCCGGTGCTGCTGCCGATGCCCTCGCTCAAGCCCGAGCCGATCCCGATCGAGGTCAAGGTCGTGCTGCTCGGCGACGCCTCGCTCTATCACCTGCTCGATCAGCTCGACAACGACTTCCCCAACCTGTTCAAGGTCCTGGCCGACTTCGACGAGCTGATCCCACGCAGCCCCCGCAGCGTCGAGCTCTACGCGGGGGTGTTCGCTCGGATCGCTCGCGACGAGAAGCTGCCGGCGTTCTCGGCCGCCGCGATCGCCGAGTTGACCGAGCATGGAGCCCGGGTCGCGGCGACGCGCGGCAAGCTGACCGCTCGGCTCGGTCGCATCGCCGACATCGCCCGCGAAGCGGCTTACCTGACGCGCAAGCGCGAGGGCGCGGCGGTGGTCGAGGGCGACGACGTGCGCGAGGCGATCCGGCGGACCAAGCGACGCGCCGACGGCTCGGCCCGCCGCTTTCGTGAGCTGGTCGCCGATGGCCGGATCCTCGTCGCGATCCGTGGCCGCGTGATCGGCCAGATCAACGGGCTGGCCGTGATCCAAGCCGGGCCGCTGACCTATGGGTTTCCGATTCGCATCACCGCGACGGTCGGCACCGGCATGGGCGGGACCATCAACATCGAGCGCGAATCACAATTGTCGGGCGCGATTCATACCAAGAGCTTCTACATCCTCGGTGGGCTGCTGCGGAGTCTATTGAAGACGGAGCACCCGCTCACCTTCGAGGCCTCGATCGCGTTCGAGCAGAGCTACGGGGGCATCGACGGTGACTCGGCCTCGGCCGCCGAGATCGTCTGCCTGCTCTCGGCGCTGAGCCAAGAGCCGATTCGCCAGGACCTCGCGATGACCGGCGCGATCGATCAGCTCGGCAACATCCTGCCGATCGGGGCCGTCAACGAGAAGATCGAGGGCTTCTACGACACCTGCAAGGCCGAGGGTCTGACCGGCACGCACGGGGTCGTGATCCCGAGCTCGAACGTCGGCGATCTGATGCTCCGCCACGACGTGGTCGAGGCCTGCGCCCGCGGCGAATTCCAGGTCTGGCCGGTCGCCAGCATCCACGAGGCGCTCGCGCTCTTCTTCGGCCGCCCCGCGGGCCAGCGCGACGCCGAGACCGGGTTCTATCCGCCCAACACCGTGCTGAACCGGGCGGTCGCGTCGGCCTTCATGTTGTGGCGGCAGGCCCAGGCCGAGCCCGCCGACTTCGAGATCATGGACACGGACGTGCCCGATCCGCAGGGCTGAGAAGACCCGCTCACTTGCGCAGCGACAGGCACACGCTCAGGGCCTCGCCCTGCTTGCCCATGCCCATGACCATCGCGCCGAAGGGCAGCTCGCCCGCGCTCCCGGCTGGCAGCAGCGCGGCGAAGTCGAGGTAGTAGAACAGGCTCTCGCCGCGCGCCTGCGAGACCTCCATCGCCCGCTGGATGCCTTTGCTGGGTTCGAAGGTCTTGGTCTTGCCGCGGGCGGCGTCGATGAGCTCGGCCATGTCGTCGGCGCTCGAGGCCATCGCGCCGAGCTGGTCGAAGGCCGCCATGTGCATGATCTGCTCGAGCCCGCCGGATTTCTGCATCGCGGCCTGGGCCTCGGGGGTCATCGTCGAGGCGTCGATCTTGGTCGTGTAGCGGTCGACGGGCACGCCCTCGTGATCGAGCGCCCCGGGCTCGAACACGACGTTGACGCTCATGCCCATCATCTGGATCAGCGGGGCGCCGTCCATGGTCATCGCGCCCATCATCGCCCGCCAAGCCGCTCGCATCGCCGCCTCGTCGGTCGAGCCGAAGACCGTCAGCATCCGCATCGAGGGGGTCGCGGGGTTGGCCAGGTCCATGCTGAAGCTGGCCGTGAAGCGGCCGTCGAGCGTGGCGATCCAGTCGTTGACGAGCTTGGTCCACGCCTCGCTGGTCATGGTGTTCGAGTAGAGCATCTGGATCGCCTCGATCATGAAGCCGAGCATCGCGTCCTTGGCCGCGCCCGCGCGCAGCTCACCACTCATCAAGCCGCCCTGGCCGGCGTTGGCGGGCAGCTTGGCCAGCAGCGAGTGGTCGGCGGGGGTCTGGGCGGCGATGAACGAGGCGAAGGTGGTGCCTGCGACCGGATAAAAGCGCATGAAGAGATCGTTGCTGGTCTGGCTCGGGCTCGCGCTGATGACGATCCGCTCGGTCTGCTCGCTCATCGCTTCGAAGGTCTGCACGTACATCTCGACCATCTTGGTCATCGTGCCTTCGAAGCCGGTGCCAGCCATGGCGGTCGGGATCTGGGCGAGCGCCTCGCCGATCTTGTCGGCGAAGGCGCGCCGCAGCGGCGCCGGATAGATGACGATCTCGCTGTGGTCGGGGACCTTGCTCAGGTTGGCGAAGGCGAAGTCCTCGGCCGAGTCGACCAACGCGGGCGGGCCGATCAGCGCCCGACCCTCGCGATCATGGACGGCGTGGCCGACCTTGTTGGCGCTGGCGCGGAGCAGCTCGAGGTCTTCGGTCTCGACCAGCAACCCGATCGGCTGCGGGTAGGTCGAGGGATCGAGCACGACGATCGAGATCGGGGCCGAGAGCTTGGCGCCGTCCAAGCTCATGCCCGCGAGCTGACCGAGCATGGTCGGCGCCTGCACGGCCAGCAGCGCCGAGCTGCCGGGCTTGAAGCTGTCGACGATCGGCGCGAGGTCGCTCATCGCCGCCCCGCCCGGGAGTTGGACGGTCGCGATGACCTCGCCGAGCTCGGTGATCGCGGGCGAGTCGATCGGCGGCGTCGTGGACTCGGGCAGCGCGGCGCTGGTCGAGGGCGCCTTGGTGGCGCTGGGCTCGGGCTTGGCCGGCTCGCTGGGCTTGGGCGCGTCCCTCGGCTCGGCGTCCTGCTTGTCGGTCTTGCAGCCGGCGCCGAGCGTGAGGGCGCTGAGCAGGGCGAGCGAGGCGAGCGGGGATCGGCGGAGTCGCATGCGCCGAGGATAACCGGCGAGGGCGCTGGACGGCAGCGTGACTCGGCGACAAGCTCGCGGCGCATGGACCACCTCGGCGAAGCCCAGCTCACGATGCTCCGCGGCCGCCTCGATCAGGAGGCGAACGAGCTGCGCGAGCGGATCGCCGAGCGCAGCGACGCGATCGCCGAGGGTTCGGGCGGTGACCTGCGCGACATCGAAGACAAGGCCGCCCGCGAGGGCATGCGCTTTCAGGCGATGCAGATGCTGACCCGCGATCGAGCGCGCCTGGCCGAGGTCGAGGCGGCGCTGGCTCGCATGGACGCCGACGAATATGGGATCTGCGAGGAGAGCGACGAGCCGATCGGCTTTCGTCGGCTCGAGCTCGATCCCGCCGCCCGCTACACCGCCGAGGCCCAAGCCGAGGTCGAGCGCGAGCGAGCCCAAGCCGGCGACGATCCGACGCCCGACGAGCCGATCGGCTATTGAGCGCGAGCACGCGAGCGCTGCTATGGTCGCTCGCGTGACTCGTCCGCTTCACACCCTCGAGCGACTCGGCATGCTCGCGCTGCTCTGCACCAGCATGGCGCTCGGCTGCGAGCAATTGGCTCCGCCGCCCTCACAGCGGAGCGAGCCCGCGACGCCGCCCGCGACCCAGCCGAACACGAGCGCGAAGGCGACCGCGCCGAGTGAAGCGGCCAAGCCACCGAGTCGAGCGCCCTCGGCCTCGCGCCTGCCCGCGCCGCCACGCTTGGTCGCGATCGGCGACGTGCATGGCGACCTCGCGGCGACCGAAGCCGCGCTGCGCTTGGCCGGCGCGATCGATCAGGACGCGCGCTGGATCGGCGGCGACTTGGTCGTGGTCCAGACCGGCGATCAGCTCGATCGCGGCGACGACGAGCAGGCGATCCTCGAGCTGCTCGAGCGGCTCGAGGGCGAGGCCAAGGCCGCCGGCGGGGCGCTGCACGTGCTCAACGGCAACCATGAA
>JAMHUH010001003.1:0-1601 GCA_035904925.1 Nannocystaceae bacterium | reverse complement strand
CTCCGCCACCCGACACGCCCGCAAGAGTTGCTGGCGCTGATCGGCCGCCTACTCCACGACCAGCTTGCCCGGCTTCTGCAGCGTCAGCTTGGCGCTCGGTCGGGCAGGGATGGTGACCTTGCCCAGCTTCTGCCATGGCTCTTCCTCGTCGACCTGAAACTCGACCGAGTACGAGCCCGCCTCGAGCGAGATCTTTTTGGTCGGGCTCGTCTTGCGATCGAGCACGTGGATCGCCGTGCCGATGCGAATCTGCACCCAGGGGTAGGCCGATCCGAGCGTGACGGCGGTCTTGGTCTTTGCGGCCGGCTTGATCTCGACCGGTGGTGCCTCGACCGGTGGTGCCTCGACTGGTGGTGCCTCGACCGGTGGTGCCTCGACCGGTGGCGCTTTCTCGACCGGCTTCGGTTGGACCGGCTCCTCGACCGCGGGTGTCTCTGCGGGCGGCGCCTCGGCCGAGGGTGCGTCCGCCTCCGCGACCTGCTCGTCCGTGGCTACGAAAAACAGACTCGAGCTCCACCCCGCGAGCCCGAGCCCGATCAACGCGAGCCCGATGGCGGCCCACCGGTTGGCGTCGCCGCGCGACGCGGGCTTGGACGTGGTCGAGCGGGTCTCGGATGCCTCGGCCTGCGGGGCCTGGCCCTGCTCGGGCGTGGTCGACTCGTTGCGAGCGAGTGGCAGCGCCGGAAGCTGCTCGGTCGCCGCGAGCGGGACCTCGTCGGCCACCGTCGTGGCACGCACGAGCGTCTCGAGCTCCTCGCTCGCGTCGCGATAGCCCGGCCAGCGTCGGAGCGCGGCGAGAGCTGCTCGTGCATTGGCGAAGCGCTCGCCGACCTCGCGCGCGAGCAAGCCCCGGCGAAGCTCTTCAAGCTCGGCCGGCAGCTCGATCGAGAGGGTGGGCACGTCGCCCGCGAAGGCCATCGCCCACAGGTCGACGTCGCTGCCGGCCGTGTGGCGAAACTTTCGACCATCGACCAATTCGTGAAAGATCGCCCCGACCCCGAAGATGTCGATGCAGGGCTCGCGAACCTGCCGCACGTGCTCGGGGGACATGTAGCGCGATTTGCCTTTGACGAGCTCGCCCGCGGTCTTGTCGGAGGTCATGAACGCGATGCCGAAGTCGGTCAGCTTGACCTCGCCGGACTTCGAGATGAGCACGTTGTGGGGCGTGATGTCGCGATGCACGATCGTCTCGCGCTTGCCCTCGACGTCGAGCGCGTGAGCGAAGGCGAGCGCCTTGAGCAGCTCGCCGATCACATAGGCCGCGATGCCGAGGTCGAGCCGCTGCCCAAGCTCGCGCAGAGCCTCGCCGAGCCGCGCGAGATCGAGCCCGTCGACCCACTCCATTTCCATGTAGCAGATGCCCTGGCTCTCACCGACGTCGTTGACCTGTACGATCGTCGAGTGGCGTAGCAGCATCGCCAGCTTGGCCTCCTTGACGAAGCCCTCTCGCGCCGCCGCGTCGGGCGTGCGCAGCAGCTTGACCGCCACGACTTTGGCCGCGCTGCCCATCGCGGTCCGCTTGCCGAGCCAGACCTCGCCCATGCCTCCTTGGCCGAGGCAGCGCGTGAGCTGGTAGGGACCGACCTGCACGGGCTGCGATT
>JAMHUH010001002.1:0-5608 GCA_035904925.1 Nannocystaceae bacterium | reverse complement strand
CTCGAGCCCGCCCCGCGCCGCCTCCCGCTCGCGCTCGCCCACGCCGAGCTCGAGCCCCTCGCTCCGATCCCGCGACCCCTCGCGAGCCCCACCCTCGCCGCGCCCGCACCTGTTCAATTGATCCAATCCCCCCAGCCGGCCCGCGCCCAAACCAACGCGCGCGAGCCCACCCGCTCGAACTCTCGAACACCCGATCGCCCGAGCTCGCGCCCGCGTCCGCGCGACATCGAGAGCCTCTCGCAGATCGGTCCGCTCGATCGCCACTTCCCCAACCGTCGCTGGCTTCGCCTCCGCTACCGCTGAACGAGCACCACCATGGCACTCCTCGATCTCTCCTTGGTCACGAGCGCGCTGATGAAGCTGCTCGAAGACAACATCAACAAGACCATCGACACGGCCGCCGCCGTGACCTTGACCCCGCAGTCGCCGGACGCGGTCGGCACGGTCATGAAGACGCTGAGCCTCTACATGTACCACCTCAGCGAAGAGGCTCAGTACAAGAACCTCGCCGGGGTCGGCAACGATCCCCGCAACATCGCCAGCGCCCCGATGGGCTTGTGCCTCTACTACATCCTCACCGCCCATCACGACACCGACGCGCCCTCCGACTCGCTCGTCCAGCAGAAGCTGATGGGCTACGCGCTCAAGACCCTGCACGACTACCCGCTGATCTTCGACGGCACCCAGATCGACGGCGAGGCCATCCTGCCCAGCGCGCTGATCGGCAGCGACAACCCGGTCCAGATCATCATGCGCCCCGTCAGCCCCGAGGACTCGGTCGGGTTCTGGAGCGCCGAGGACCAAAAGACCACGAGACTGTCCGCGTACTACGAGGTCCGCGTGATCCTGCTCGAGCCCGATGCGCCGATCAGCGTGCCCGGCCCCGTGCTCAGCCTCGGCACCTACCTCTACCAGCTCGGCGCACCGCACCTCGACTCGTCGAGCAGCGAGCTCGAGTTCGTGCTCCCGGCCGCCGCGGGCGGCGAGACCCAGACCCTGCCCATCTCGCCCGCGCGCGCCTGCCCGAGCGCCGCGCCCCACAACCGCCTGACCCTGCTCGGGACCAACCTGACGCTCGGCAAGTCGCGCCAGCTCTGGCTTCGAAGCGCTCGCTGGACCGCCACCAACTCGCCCGCGGGAACCAGCGGCCCCATCCCGATCGACCTCGCGCTCGCGGCCAATCCGAGCGCCGGCTGGGCCCTCTCGGTTCAGCCCGATCGCCTCGTGCTCGACGTCGGCGACACCCTCACCTTCGTCAACGAGCTCGACGACGAGACCGCGATCCCGCTCTTCCCTGGCATCTACACCGCCTTCTTGCGCAGCACGGTCGACGAGCGGCTCGTCTACGGCGAGCTCGAGCCCTTCACCATCGACAGCAACGAGGTCCCGCTGCTCGTCGTCCCGCGCATCACCGGCGCCACGCTCGATGTGCCCAACAAGCGGATCGCCCTGACCCTCGCCGACTTCACCGTCGACTACGCCGAGGGCACCAACGACGAGCTCGACATCCGCCTCGTCGTCGACGGCAAGTCCTACCTGCGCAAGGACTTCGACCCGATGCCCGGCGATCCAGCCGACAACGACGGCCTCTTCGAAACCACCAACGCGACCACCCTCACCTTCCAGGCCCGCTTCGCGATCGACGTCGCCGGCGACCACCCCTGCCGCGTCATCGTCGAGGGCGCCGAGTCGGCCCCCTACTGGATCGAGATCCCCTGATGTCCGTCTCGACCGCCAACGAGCGCGAGCAGGCCCCTCGCCGCGCGACCAGGCCGAGCGAGCCGCCGCTCTTCGGCCTCGCCCTCGCGCTCGTGCACACCCTGCTCGCCCGCGCCCTCGCGCAGGCCGAGCGCCACGCCGAGCTCGACGCCCAGCGCGAGCAGCTCGAGGCTCAGCTCGACCGACCCGAGCTGCGCTTCTTGTCCGAGGTGTTCGAACTCGACCTGTGCGAACGCGACGTCCTGCTGACCTGCCTCGCCTTCGCGCTCGACCCCAGCCTCGCCGAACCCTTCGCCCGCCTCGCCGGTCACGCTCGCCATCGCCACCCGACCGAGCCCCTCGTCGCGCGCCTGTTCGGCTGGGGTCATCGCCGCCTGCTCGGCCACGGCAACCTGCTCGCGTGGGGCCTCGTGCACGCCCACCCGAGCGAGCCAGGTCAGCCCGCGCTGCTCGAGCTCGAGCCGCAGCTGCTCGACTGGCTGCAAGACGAGCTCGGCCTCGGCGGCGAGCTGCGCTCGTGCTGCACGCTCGTGCCGACCCGCCCCGCCCTGCCGAGCTGGCCGCTCGCACGACTTCGCCGACGGATCGACGAGCTCTTCGAACTCGGCCAGCGCGCCCGCTTGATCCTCGTCGGTCCGCCGGACAGCGGTCGCCGCACGCTCGCGGCCAGCCTCGCCGCCCACTTCGGAGCCCGCTGCATCGCCGTCGACACCGACGAGATCGCCGATGAGCGCTGGCCCGAGCTCTACGTCGAGGCGACGCGCACCGCCCTGCTCACCAACGCCCTGGTCGTCTGGCACGGTCAGCGCATCGATCGTCGCTGGCCTCGCCACGTTCCGCCGCCCGTCCTGCACTTCGTCGCCTGCGAAGACCCCCGCGTCCTCCAGCCGATCCCCGGCGTGCTCGACGAGCTGATCGAGCTGCCCGTCCTCACCCTCGACGAGCGTCGCGGCCTCTGGGCTCGGCTCCTGCCCGGCAACGCCTGGCCGCCCCACGAACTCGACAAGCTCGCCACCCGCCACCGCCTCGGCGTCGGCGACATCGTCCAGGTCGCCCGTCGCCGCCCGAGCAGCCCGCCCCACGCCGCCCTGCTCGCCCGCGAGCAGACTCGCGGCCGCCTCGGCGAGCTCGGTCGGCTGCTCGACTCGCCCTTCGGCTGGGACGATCTCGTCGTCAGCACCAAGCTGCGCGACGAGCTCGAGGATTTCGCCTTCGAGGCCGCCGAACGAGCCGCCTTCTGGGACCAGCCCCACACCCGCCGGCTCTTCCCGCGCGGCACCGGCCTCGTTGCCCTGCTGACCGGCACCCCCGGCACCGGCAAGACCATGGCCGCCCAGGTCGTCGCCGGCAGCCTCGACCTCGACCTCTTTCGCATCGACCTCGCGACCGTCGTCAGCAAGTACATCGGCGAGACCGCCAAGAACCTCCGCCAGATCTTCGCCCGCTCGGCCCGCATGAACGCCGTCCTGCTCTTCGACGAGGCCGACGCCCTCTTCGCCAAGCGCACCGAGGTCCGCGACTCTCACGACCGCCACGCCAACGCCGACACCAACTACCTGCTGCAGCTGCTCGAGGACTACCAGGGCATCGCGCTGCTGGCGACCAACAAGAAGAACAACCTCGACCCCGCCTTCACCCGCCGGATCCGCTACGTCCTCGACTTCCCGCGCCCCGACCCGGCCCAGCGGCGGGCGATCTGGCGACGCGTCCTGGGTGAGCTGACCAACGCCGACCTCCTGAGGGGCCTCGAACCCAGCCTCGCGCTGCTCGCCGAGACCGTCGACGTATCGGGCGCCCAAATCAAAAATGCCCTGCTCGCCGCCCTCTTCATCGCCAAGCGGGCCCGTCGACCGCTCGACATCGATCATATCGTTCGTGGCCTCGATCGCGAACTCGGCAAAGAAGGCCGAGCCCTCAGCGACCGCGAGCGCGCCCGTCTTCGTCGAATCCCCTGATCGCAGGAAAGCCATGTCACGTTATTCCACACCCGGCCCCGTCCTCCGCAAAGGCGCACTCGTGCAATTGGTGCCCGACATCATCGGCGCCATCCTCCCCAACATCGTGATCTTCCAATACAACCCCGAGAAGATCACCCACACGATCACGCCCTGGAACCCGCAAGAGGTCGATCAAGCCCAGCGCGGCGCCCAGATGCCGACCGTCCAGCCCTTCAACCCGCAAGAGACCTTCTCGCTCGCGCTCGAGCTCGACGCCACCGACGACCTCGAAGAAGGCAACCGCACGGCCCTGCGCCACGGCATCGCCGACCGCCTCGCCGCGCTCAAGAAGCTCACCTATCCCAGCGAGGGTCTGCTCGGCGATCTCGTCCGAAACTTTCAGGCCATCTCGGGCGACGTCGCCTGCAAGGTCAGCCGCCCGACCGTCCCCGTCATCTTGTTCATCTGGGGTCCCGGCCGAATCCTGCCCGTTCGCGTGACCAGCTTCAGCGTCGAGGAGACCCTCTATTCCCCGACCCTCGACCCCCTCCACGCCAGCGTCAGCCTCGGCCTCGACGTCATGACCCCCGACAGCTTCCGCGCCCGCGGCGAGCTCATCCAGGGTATCGCCGTCGCCGCCTATTCCTACACTCGCCTCGTCGACGACGCCCTCGCGATCGCCAACGCGATCCAAAACGTCCATCGCGGCATCGGCCTCCCACCCTTCATCTAATTCGCCTCCCAGCGGAAAACGAGGACACGAATCATGGCCATCTACGATCGCAACAGTCGCTACGCAAAGTTCTCGACCCTCGAGCAGACCACCGACGCCCAGGGCAGGAAAGTGCTGACCATGGGGAGGGCCCGAGTTCCCGCACAAAAAGAATTGGGCGAACACATTCGAAGGGATGGACAGCGGCTCGATCATCTGGCATCGTATTATCTGAAGGATGCCTCGGCCTACTGGAGGATTTGCGAGCTCAATGATGTGTTGTTGCCGGATCAGCTCGCGGAGGTCGAGCTGATCAAGATCCCCACGCGAGTGTGAGGGCTACTGGGCGCAGCAGCAGCGGTAGGAACCGGTAGCAACGAAGCTCGGCTCGGTGCAAGGATCAGCACTCGCTCCGCTCGGGTCATGCGCAACGCACGCTGCGTTCACGTCGTAGGTGATGTAAGTCAACCCTTGACAGGCAGCTTCGGCACAAACCAGACCCGCCTGAGCACACACGTCGTCACATGCGATTGGATTTGCCCATGAAATGCATTCGCTCAGGCTTGGCATGCACTCACCATTCACACAACCACCGTACTCACCTTCGATGATGCAGACATTTCCGCAGTCACCACAATTCTGTGCATCCGTGAGCGGGTTGACGCAATCGCCCATGCATTCGATCTGCGGCGGCGGACAGAGCCCATCGGTGCTCGAAGAATCACTATCCGTGAGGTCGGTCGCCGAACTCGAGTCGGTCGAACCATCCGCGTTGGTCGAACCATCCGTGTCGGACACTCCGGTGCTCGAGCTATCGGAGCCGTCCGAGACCATCGTCTGGCATACGTCGTCGATACACGAGAGCCCCGCAATGCAAAGACTCTCCACGGTGCACTCGCAGCCGCTCTGCCCGACAGGACAGGGCTCCGGGCTTTGCTCACATGCACCGAGCAACAGCGTGGAGATGAGCATGAAGCCGCTGGGGATTCGCATGTTGGCTATCTACCAGACAGGCGCCGTAGACGCAACGAGGGATCCATGGGTATCTTGAGCTCACTTCTACCGACCCGTACTACCGACCCAGGCGCCGCGCCCAGTCCGCATCTAGGAGGCAACGAGGCCAGCGGAATTGGCGCATGTGCAAACGTTCTGGTTGTGGCGGAAGAACAAGTCACACACTCGAGCCCTTTGTCGGTTGGCCAGCTGGCCTTCGGTGGTCCGCTGGCGGCCGCCAGGCCCG
>JAMHUH010001001.1:0-8661 GCA_035904925.1 Nannocystaceae bacterium | reverse complement strand
CAGCCAGGCCGCGAGCGAGAGAAAACCCGAGCCGGCCCAACCATCGTGAGCGTCGAACTCGCGCAAATGGGTGAGCAGCGTATGCTTGGCGACGTCGATGCGCAGCGAGAGATCGGCGATTTGGTTGGCGAGTCGATCGAGCTGCTCGCGGGTCATGAATGTACTTTCATTCATGATTCATGAATCGAGCAACCCGCGTGGAATGTCAACACCACCGAATCGCTGCAATTGCCAATCGTGGCCCGCCGGTTGGCCGGGCCCGCTGAGCTCAGCTGAACTTGCCGGTGATGTAATCTTCGGTCCGGCGGTCCTCGGGCGAGGTGAAGAACACGTCCGAGCTGGCGTGCTCGATCAGCTCGCCCTCGAACAAGAACGCGGTGTGCTGGGCGACGCGGGCGGCCTGTTTGACGTCGTGGGTCGCGAGCACGATGGTGGTCCGCGAGCGCAGGGCGTGCAGGAGGTCCTCGATCTTGGCGGTGGCGAGGCTGTCGAGGCCGGCGCAGGGCTCGTCGAGCAGCAGGACCTCGGGCTCGAGCGCCAGGGCGCGGGCGATGCAGAGCCGCTGCAGCTGGCCACGCGCGAGCCCGCGGCCGCGCTGGTCGAGCTGGCCACGCAGTTCGCCCCAGAGCGCGACCTCTTGCAGCGCACGCATGACGATCTCGTTCTCGCGGATGGGGCCGAGCCGCTGACCGGTCATGCGCAGGCCGGCGAGGACGTTGTCGCGGATCGACATGCTCGGAAAGAGGGTCGGCTCGGCGGCGACGAGGCCGAGCCGACGCCGGAGCATGACCGGGTCGACGCTGGGGTCGTAGAGCTCGCGGCCGTCAAGGCGAACGCTGCCGCGGACGCGAACGCTGCCGCGCGCGCGCGCGCCGGGGCTGAGCTCGTGCATTCGGTTGATGCAGCGCAGGAGCGTCGACTTGCCGGCGCCGGTCGGGCCGAGCAGCGCGGTCACGCCGAAGGGGGCGACGTCGAGATCGACGCCGCGCAGCGCGGGCTGATCGCCGTACCAGGCCTCGAGCGCCTGGATGCTGAGCTTGGGCGGCAAGAGCATCGACTTGGGCAGTGTCCGAGATCGCGACCTTCGCGGCAATCAGTCGGTCGGGGCTCGCGGGCCCGCGGCGATCCGAATCGCCACGAGCTCGAGCGCGAAGAGGGCGAAGAGCAGGACCAAGAGCCCGCCCGCGGCGTCGGCTTGGCGGCCGGGCCGGAGGAGGTCGGCGACGATGGTCACGGGCAAGATATCGGCGTAGGCGAAGCCGCCCAAGACCAACAAGGGCGCCGCCTCGCCCAGGATCTGCGCGACGGCGCGGATCGAGGCGGCCGTCATCCGAGGCCAAGCAGGCGCGGCCAGCTCGAACGCGAACCATTTCATTCGCGTGGCCCCGAGCGCGAGCGCGGCCTCGCGGGCGTTGGCCGAGAACTCGGTCAGGGCCGTGCTCGCGCCAGCGCACACCTTCGGGAAGACCAGCAGGGCGAGCACGGCCACCGCGGACCCAAAGCGCGCTTCATCGTTCGCCCTCGGCCCGAACACCGCCAGGCCGAGCAGACCAAAGATCAGGGTGGGCATGCTGGCGAGGCTCGCGAAGGTGCGCTCGACGAGCCCGCAAAAGCGCACGACGGCGCGGCTCGGACTCAGCCGCGCGAACGCGAGCCCGCAAGCGGTCGCGAGGGCGAGCGGTGTGACCAGCACCATCAACCAGAATGCGTAAGGGATGCACTTCAGCAGCGCGTCGATCCGATGCGGGATGCTGGACCAGCCCTGGCGCAGCAGATCGACGAGCACGAAGGCGAGCAGCCCGAGCGGGACCAGCAGCGCGACCAGACCGAGGGCTCGCAGCGCTCGCTCGAGCCCGATGTTGGCCGATCGCTGACCGACGTCGATCGGGCGCGCGGGCGCGATCAGGCGGGTGCGCTCGGCCGTGATCAGGCGGCTGCGCTCGGGCATCAGGCCTCGCCTCCGGCTTCGACTCGAGCCCGCCGCGCGAGCGCTCGGGCGCCGCGATCGATCACCAAGGTCGAGACCAACAAGCAGGCGCCCAGGGTGAAGATCTGCCCGTCCGCGAGGCCCTCGAAGGCGTCCTCGCGAAGCCGCAGATCGACGATGCCGGCGCTCAGGGTCGGGACCGCGATGACCAAGACGATGATGGTCTCGCCGATCGCTCGGACGCTGGCGAGCAGCGCGGCCGAGCCCAGATTCCAAGCCGCGGCGGGCAAGAGGGCGCTGGTGATCGTCGTGAGCGGATCGGCGCCCAGGCTCCACGCGGCCTCTCGCAGCCGCAGGGGCACGGCCCGAAGCGCCGCGTCGCCGAGCGAGATGACCATCGGGATCAGCATCAGGCCGATCGCCAGGCTCGCGCTCGACCAGCGCACGAAGGGCATGCTCGGCAGCAGCCACAGCGCGAAGTATCCGAACACCACGCTCGGGATCGCGGCGAGCAGCCCGAGCGTCGGGATCATGAAGGCCCGGACTTTGGCCGAGGCGAACTCGGCCAAATAGATCGCGCCGAGCAGTCCCAGCGGCAGCGCGACCAGCAAGGCGAGCGCGCCGATCGCCAGGGAGTTGGCGAGCAAGGGCCAGACCACGTCGAGCGAGCCGCCGCTGCGGCCGAGCACGACGACGACGAGCACGAGCACGAGCGCAGGCACGAGCGCGAGCGCGACCAGGCTCAGGCCCAGCATGCTCTGCTCGATCGCGCGGTCACGGCCCTCGGTCATCGCCCGAGCGATGATCAACCGATCAACCCTTCGCGTCGAGAGATCCAGCCACAATCGGATCGATCTCGGGGCCCGAGCCGGCCATGGCCAAATCGATCGCCTCGCTCTCGGCGTCGCCCGTGGCCGCGAGGGTGTTCGTTCGACCCAGGCGCAGCCAGAAGACCGAGCCGGTCGGTTCGCGCGGATCCACGCCGACCTCGCCGCCCATCGCCTCGGTCAGGTTCTTGACGATCGCGAGGCCCAAGCCGGTGCCACCCATGCCGCGCGAACGACCGGGATCGACCCGATAGAAGCGCTCGAACACGCGCCGCCGATGCGCGGGCGCGATGCCGGGGCCCTCGTCGCGGACCTCGACCCGGACGACCGCGCCCTGCTCCATCGCGCTGATCTCGACGGTGCCGCCCTCGGGCCCGTACTTGACCGCGTTCTCGACCAGGTTGACCAGGACTTGCTCGAGCGCGCCCGCGTCGGCCCAGACCGTCAGGCCCTCTTCGATCGCGATCTCGAGCAACACGCCCCGCCGCCGGCAGGCCTCGCTGACGGCCTTGTTGACCGCGCGCACCACCGAGGCCAGCGAGACCGCCCGCTTCTCGATTCGATACTTGCCGGCCTCGATCCGCGAGATGTCGAGCAGATCGCTGATCAGCTGGCCGAGCCGCTCGGCGTTGCGCCTGACCGCGTCGAGGAAGCGGCGGGCCTGGGCGGGCTCGTCGAGCGCACCGGCGAGCAGGGTCTCGGTGTTGGCCTGAATGATGCTGACCGGCGTGCGCAGCTCGTGCGAGACGTTGGCCACGAAGTCGCGGCGGACGGTCTCGAGCCGGCGGATCTCGGTCACGTCGTGCATCACGACCACCGCCCCGCCCGACTCGCCTTGCGG
Source organism: Nannocystaceae bacterium (assembly GCA_035904925.1). GTDB lineage: Bacteria > Myxococcota_A > Polyangia > Nannocystales > Nannocystaceae > Plesiocystis. The sequence continues at coordinate 5,066 of JAMHUH010001001.1, read as the reverse complement.
GGTCGCGCGCAACATGAGGTGGCGGAGCGTGCCGAGCCGCGAGAGCTTGACGTCGACGCTGCACGACTCGCCTTGGACGGCGGCGTCGAGCGCCTCGGAGAGCTCGGGGATCCGCACGGCCTCGAGCAAGGAGTTGCCGCGGACCTTGGTCGAGATCCCGAGCAGCTCGATCGCCGCGCGGTTGACCGCGATGATCCGGCGCTCGTGATCGACCGCGATCACGGCCTCGTCCATGCTGTGAAGCACGGCTTCGAAGAGGTCGCGCTCGGCCGCGAGCGCCTTGACGGTCCGCTCGAGCTCCTCGGCGACCCGGTTGAAGGAGCCCGCGAGCCCGCCGAGCTCGTCGGTCCCGGCGACCGGCAGCCGGCGATCGGGATCACCCTCGGCCATGGCTCGCGCCGCCTCCATCAAGGTCCTGACCTTGCGCGAGAACCCGCGCGAGACGACCAAGCCGATGCTGGCGGCGAGCCCGAGCGAGAGCAAGGCCGCGATCGCCAGCATCACCCGCAAGCGGGCGAGCGCGGCGTCGATCGTCTGCAGCGGCATCGAGACCCGGACAAAGCCCGAGTGCTCGCCGGCCGCGACCGAGACCGCGCAGTAGAGCATGTCGGTGTCGAGCGTGGTGCTGTGCCGACGCGTCGGTCCGCAGCGCTGCCCGTTCGCCGTGGTGAACTCGGGCCGATCGCCGTGGTTCTCGACCTCGAGCACCTCGGCGAGATCGAGATCCGAGTCGCCGAGCACCGCCCCGCGCTGATCGATGATCGTCACGCGAGCCTGCATCGCCTGGCCGAGGCGGTCGGCGATCGGATCGATGGCTTGGGGCGTCCACGCGGGCGGGTTCAGTTCGAGGAAGGCCTGCGCCGCGAGGGTGTGGCGCGAGAGCTCGGCTTCGATGCGCTCCTCATGATCGGTGCGCAGCTGCAATTCCAAGTAAGTGCCGGCGGCCAGGTCGACCGTGACGACGAGCAAGACGCTGACGAGTAAGAATTTGGCCCGAACGCCGAGGTTCACGAGCAGCGACTCCGATGCGCGAGGCGGACCAAGGCGCTACACGATCGCTTCGGTCGGGCCGCTGGGGCTGGGCTGGGCCGGCTTGACCCGGCCTTCGATCTCGCCGAGCTCGCGGAAGCGATAGCCGACGCCGCGCAGGGTCTCGATGTAGTCGCCGACCTCGCCCAACTTCTTGCGCAGGCGGGTGACGTGGGTGTCGACGGTGCGGGTGGTCAGGCCCGCGTGCATGCCCCAGACGTCGGAGAGCAAGGTGTCGCGGGTCTGGACTCGACCCGCACGGCTGAGCAGGGTCTGCAAGAGCCGGAACTCGAGCGCGGTCAGCCGGACCTCTTCGCCGCTGACCCACACGCGATGGCTGGCGACGTCGACCTCGAGCTCGCCGTTTTGCAGCTTGACCGCGTCCTCGGGCGGGCCGCTGAGCCGACGAAGGATCGCCCGGACGCGCAGCATCAATTCGCGGACCGAGAAGGGCTTGGTCACGTAGTCGTCGGCGCCGACTTCGAAGCCGACCACGCGATCGACCTCTTCGCCGCGGGCCGTCAACATCACGACCGGCGTGGTCCGAGTCCGCTCGCTCGCGCGCAGCTGTCGGCAGACCTCGGTGCCCGGAATGTCGGGGAGCATCAGGTCGAGCAAGACCAGATCGGGCGGGGGCTCGAGCGCCGCGGCCTCGAGACCCGCGCGGCCGCTGGCCGCTCGCCGAGTCACATAGCCCTCGCGCTGGAGGTTGAACTCGAGCGTGTCGAGGAGGTCCAGCTCGTCTTCCACAATCAAGATGGTGGTCGGCATGAGCGAGGCCGTGTGTAACATGGGTTCGTGACAGATCCGTCACGAGTGCGGGGAGGGCAAGTCACGCTCGCAGGGCTCAATGGCTCGTAGATCGGCGTTCTGTCACGCCAAGCAGCCGCGCGCGCGGCCCTCGATCAGCGCCTCGACCCGCACCAGCGCCCTGCTGCCCAGCAGCGCGTCGGGTCCCGCGAGCCGCAGCTCGATCGCGTTGTCGGTGTAGGCGACGAGCTCGCCGCTTCGGCGATCTCGCCGACGCAGGATCACCGCTGATCGCTCCTGGCCGATCTGTTCGAGCAAGAATCGGCGCCGCGTGCTCGCCACCTGCTCGCGCAGCGCCTTCGATCGCTTGGCCGCGAGCTCGGGCGCGACCCGGTCCGGCAAATTGATCGCCGGCGTGCCGGCCCGCGGCGACCAGACGAACACGTGGGCGAAGGCGATCGTCAGCCGCTCGAAGAGCGCGAGCGTGCGCTCGAACGCGTCGTCGCGCTCGCCCGGAAAGCCGACGATCACGTCGGTCCCGATCGCCAGGCCCGGCGCGTCCGCCCGCAGCTTGGGCACGAGTCGCTCGAGCGCCGCGACGTCGTGAGCGCGCCGCATCGCTCGCAGGAGCTCGTCGTCGCCGCTCTGGACCGGGAGGTGGATGTGCTGGCACAGGCCGGCGCCGCTGCTCGGATCGACGCCGCGGACGAGCAGCGCGATCAGGTCGTCCTCGACCTCGTGGGGATCGACCGAGCCCAAGCGAAGCCGCGCGCTCGGCTGCGCGGCCAGCAGACCGCCGACGAGCTCGCCCAGCCGAGACGCCCTCGATCCACGGCCCCTCGATCCATGCCCTCCCTCGCGCTCCAGCTCGCGGCCCCAGAGCCCGAGGTGCGCGCCCGTCAGCACGACCTCGGGGTGCTCGTGCAGGGTCGCGAGCTGCTCGGCCGCGCGCTCGAGCGGGAGGCTGCGGCTGCGCCCGCGGACCTGCGGGACGATACAGAAGCTGCACTGGAGATCGCAGCCGTCCTGGACCTTGAGCAGCGGTCGGGTCCGCTCGGCCGCGCGCGCTGGCTCGAGCTGCCAGACCGGCGGACGCTCGCGCCGGCGAGTCAGGCGATCGAGCGCGACGAAGCCGGGCTCGGGTTGCGGTGGCTCGGATCGGCCGATCGCGGCGAGCAGCGGCTCGAGTCGTTGCTTGTCGAGGTTGCCGACGACCGCACGCACGCCCGGCAGCGCGGCGAGCTGCTCGGGCTCGGCGGTGGCGTGGCAGCCGGTCACGACGACCGCGAGCCCGGGCCGCGTTCGCGTCGCTCGACGGATCGCCGCGCGAGCGTCCGCGTCGGCCTCGTGCGTGATCGTGCAGGTGTTGAGCACGTAGCAGTCGGCCTGCTCGAGCGACCCGACCAATTCGTGGCCCTGCGCAGCCAGAGCGGCCGCGATCGCGTCGCTCTCGGCCTGGTTGAGCCGACAGCCGTGGGTATCGATCGCAACCCGCACGGCCGGAGTATGCTGACCCCGCCGCCCGCAAGCGAGCCCGGAGAAGCCCGAGATGCCCCGCCAGACCCTCGAGCTCAGCCCCGACTCCCACGACACCGTCGAGCTCGCCTGGAAGGGCCTGTGGAAGAACTTCACCGTCTACGCCGAAGGCCGCGAGCTCGGCCAGATGAACGGCCAGGCCGAGCTGCGCCGCGGCGGCTCGTGGACCCGCCAATTGGTGGGATCATCTTTCGGGTGTTCTTGCTGATCCCGATGGTTCAGGCGATCGGACCGGCGCGCGAGCTTCGGGCGAGCGCCAAATCGGGCTGACGGCAGAGCTTGCGGGCAATCTCGACGGCCGGCGAAAACATCTCGCCGCGCGAGCACCCCGAAGCCGCTCATGCTCGCGCCATGAAGCGATTCGGCCTCGCCACCCTCGCCTTGCCCGCGCTCGCGAGCCTCGTGATGATCGGCTGTGCTGCGGGCGACGCCCTCTACACGCCCGAGGCTCCGGCTGGGTTCTGGGCTGGTCTGTGGCACGGATCGATCTCCTTGATCACCCTGATCATCGGCCTCTTCAGCGAGAAGGTCGGGTTCTGGGAGCTCGACAACAGCGGCTGGGGCTATGAAGCGGGCTTTTGGCTCGGCGTCGTGATCATGTCGGGCGGCCTCCATCGCGGGGCCACGCGTCGGAGCCAGCGGGCCCAGGACCGGGCGCGCGACAAGGAGTGGGAGGAGATCGGCAAGAAGGTCGAGGTCAAGCTCGCGCGAATGCTGCGAGCCTGGGCCGAGGCGGCCCCCGACGAGGAGTGGGAGCTCGTCCAAGCCAAGGCCGAGCACAAGCTCAAGCGAGAGGTTCGCAAGTGGGCGGACGAGCCCTGACCCGCTCGAGCCTGAATGGTCAGTCTTCGGCGCGGGCGCCCCAGCCCGCGATCGCCAGCGCGACCACGAAGGGCACGACCCGCTCGATGGTCCCGCCAGCCTTGCTCGAATAGGCGATCACGCTGAGCACGAACCCGGCGCTCATGGCCGCGAGGACCCAGTTGGGCCGCGGGCGCCGACGCAGGACCGTCACCAGCAAGACCGGGCCGAAGGCCGCGCCCATCGCCGACCAGGCGAAGAGCACCGAGGCGAAGATGCCCTCGTCGACGACCAAGGCGACGCCGATCGATCCGAGCGAGAGGCCGAGCACGGTCAGGCGCGAGCGCAGCAAGACCCGGCGCGCCCCATCGACGGCGACCTCGCGCTCGCCGGCGCGACCGATCAGATCGTGGCTGATCGTCGAGGCCGCGACCAAGAGCTGGCTGTCGACCGTCGACATGATCGCCGAGAGCACCGCCGCGACCATGACCCCGGCGAACACCGGCGGGAGCACCAGCTCGGTGCCGACCATGAACGCGTCCTCGCGATCGGCCAGCTCGGGGATCAGCACGCGGACCGACCAACCGAGCACGACCATGCCGGTGTAGATCACCAGCGCCCAGATCATCGAGATTCGCCGCGCCCCGATCAACGCCTCGTCGTCGCGCAGCGCCATCATCCGATTGACCACGTGAGGCTGGCCGGGATAGCCCAGGCCGATGCCGAGCAGGCCGAGCACGAGCCCGACGCCGGCCGCGGGTGGAAGCCCCTTCGCGACGGCCATGTAGCCCTCGACCTCGACCTCGCGCATGCCCGCGAGCAGCTCGCTCGGGCCACCGATCGCGAACAGGGCCGCGAGCGGCAGGCAGAGGCCGACCGCGGCCATCAGCAGGCCCTGCACGGTGTCGGTGATGCTCGCGGCCCAGAACCCGCCGAGCAAGGTGTAGAAG
>JAMHUH010001000.1:0-5317 GCA_035904925.1 Nannocystaceae bacterium | reverse complement strand
GAGCAGAACCCGGTCAACCAAGTCTCGTACGCGGTCCGTGATTCGGTCGACTACGCGAGCACGCTCGACGACGTGGCCTCGCTGCTGCCCTTGTTGTCGCAGCTCAAGACCGCCGACGGAGCCGACGCCAACACCTACTACCACGCGCTCGTCGACATCGGCGCGCCCTCGCTCGGCGGCCGCCGAGGGATCGGCAACATCGTCGGCGACAGCGAGGGCGAAGGCGCCGACCGGGTCGCCGCGACCCTCTACTGGACCGCCGATCCGAGCTTGGCCGCCGAGACCTTCAACCACGAGGTCGGCCACAACCAAGGTCTCGCGCATGTCCAGTGCCCGAACGCCGCCGCGGACGGGATCGAGCCCAGCTATCCCCATGTCGATGGAACCATCGGGAGCTGGGGCGCGGGTGTTCGTCGGCTCGAGGTCTTCGACCCCGATCGAACCTACGACTACATGAGCTACTGCGGACCCAGCTGGGTGTCCGATTGGACCTGGGCCAAGACCCACGAGCGGATCGCCACGCTCACCGCCTGGGACCTCGCCGCGAGTGAGCCCGCGGGCATGGGCTGGATCTTGATGGGCATGCGCGAGCTCGATGGCCGCACGCAATGGTGGTTGGCGCGCGGCGAGATCGATCCCGAGCGAGTGAGCGCGCGCGACCGCGTGCGCCTCTCGACCGACCAGGGCGAGCACGTCGACGCGTGGGTCCAGGTCGAGCGCTCGAGCGAGGCTGGGTTCGAGTGGATCAAGGTCGAGCTCCCGCTCGACTTCGATCGGATCCGCGCGATCACCTACCTGCGCGATGAAGCGGCGATCGAGGTGCCGATCGACGCCGTCGTGACGCCGCTGGCCCACGTGCCCGCGACGATCGAGCTGCGCACGCGCCGAGCCGAGCCGATCACTGCGCGCACTGGGCCTTCTCTCGGGCCAGCTCCAGTGGATCCTCGGCCAGCTCGGCCAGGTCGCAGTGGACGGTCGGAATGAAGGGGTTCTGCCGAATCGCGAGCCCGAGCGCGACCCGGGCCCCCTCGTGATCGCCGGTTCGCAGGCGCGCTCGACCGAGCGCCGCCGCGAGGTTGGGGCTCTCGGGCTCGGCTTCGATCGCCAGCTCGAGCAAGGGTAGGGCTTCGGCTGCGCGGTCGAGGTCGAGGTAGAGCTCGCCGAGTCGGCGCGCGAGCTCGGGATCGTTGCGGACCTGGCGATCGACCGCGCGGGCCTTCTCGTACTCGATGACCGCCGCCTCACGATGGCCGCGCAGGGTCAAGAGCACGCCGAGCCGCGCGTGCTGGCGCGCCCGACCGCCGCCGAGGTGCGAGAACACGTCGCCCTGGAGGCTGGGATCGCCCGGCTCGATCGGCGCTTCGGGGTCGTCGCGAAATTCGATGTCGGCCAAGGGCTTGTCGCTGCCGCCAGCGCTGCGCGTCCGCATGGTCTGCTTCCAGATCGTGAAGAAGGCCTCGAAGTCGTCGCCCCAAGCGTCGGCGAAGGCTTGCTTGGCATCGACGCCGCGGCCGACCTCGTCCATCAAGGTGCCGAGCCCGGCCTGGCCGCGTTCCTCCGCCAGCAAACCGAGCATGGTCTCGGCCTCGGCGTAGGCCAGCGCGGCCATCTCTTGACTCGGCAGCATGGCGATCGAGGGGTGCATCTGCTCGAGCGTGACCAGCTGCTCGTTGACCAACGCGTCATGCAAGAGCCGGCGGATCGGCGGATCGAGGGGGCCGGCCTGGCCCTCGCGCCAACGGCTCTCGAACAGCTTGGCGAGCCCCTCTTGCATCCACACGGGCGCCTCGTTGTTGGTCCGCAGCGTGACGACGTAGTGGACGTACTCGTGGACGGCGGTGTCGAGCCAGCTGTAGCCGTAGACCATCACCCGCGGGGTGATCATCATGATCCGCTGGTACTTGCAGATCCCGACCGTGCCGGTCGTGTAGATGTTGTCGAGCGTCAGCGGGGTGACCAAGGCCAGCTTGCCGGGCTCGTCGTAGATCTCGAAGCGGATCGGTCCTTCGGGTCGCTCGCCGAGCTCCTCGCCCAGCACCTCGTAGGCCGAGGCCATGGCGTCGAAGAGGTAGGGCGCGAGGATCTGATCCTTGCGGTCGGCGAACACGGCCTCGAAGCGGCCGTCCTCGCTGCGCACGACGATCGCGTCGCCGAGGGCGATCTGGGCGCCACGGGCGACGGCGAGGTAGTGCTGGGCGCGGGCCGAGAACGCATCGTTGGCGACCATGGCCCCCGAGGCGTCGGCGGGCGTCAGCGCGGCGACGACCCCCGCGAGCGCCCGCTCGGCCTCGGGATAGCGGGCTTCGTAGACGGCCAACACACCCGTGGCGAGCTCGCGCTCGACCCCAGCCGGCAAGGCCTCGAGCTGAAGGGCCGCGTCGTCGAGCCGCCACGCCTCGACGCTGATCAGGAACTCGGTCAGCGCGTCGCTCTCTTCGTGGAGGCTCGGCTCTGGTTGCGTCGGCTGCGTCGACTCGGTCGCGACGTCGTCGCTCGGCGGGGCCGCGCCGGCGAAGGGCTGCATCGTCAGCCCGAGCAGCGTGAGCACGAAGGGGAGCCAATGGGTCCGTTTGCGGGTCATCGCAGCAGCTCCTCGTAGTAGCGCTTGGTGTCGTCGTCGAATTCGTCGCGGTCGCCCTCGCGCATGGCCTCGACGACTTGGTCGCGCAGCGAACGATCGCGCTCGGCCTCGGTCGACGACTCCCCGCCCGCGCCAGCCGGTGGCGGCGAGGCGCTCTGCCGCAAGCTGTCGATCGCGCGCTGCAAGCCCTGCCAGGCCGACTCTTGCCCGCGCAGGGCTTCGTCGAGCGCCTGATCGTCGAGCTGATCGCGGGCGCGCTGCATGCCCCGATCGGCGCTGCGCATCGCCTGCTTGCCCTCGCCCGGCAGGATGTCGGCGGCGGGGTCGTCGAGGAGTCGCTCGGCCCGCTCGCGCAGGCTCTGCTGGGCGTCGGCGAGTCGCTCGAGCCGCTCGCGGCCGGCCTCGTCGAGCACCTCGCCGGGACCTGGAAGCGGCTTGCCCAGCCGATCGCTGAGCCGCTCGGCCCGCTTGCCGAGCTCGCCCAAGCGCTTGCCTTCGGCCTCGTCCGACTCGGCGCCCGCTCCAGCACGCTCGAGCGCGTCGGCGGCCTCGCGCGCGGCCTCGAACAATTCGAGCTCGCTCGCTTGGCCGTCTTCGGCGGCGGCCTCGAGCCGCTGAAGCGCCTCGCGGGCGTCCTCCCAAGCGCGTCGGCCCTCGCGGGAGAGTCGAGCGTCGTTGATCGTGTCGAGGTCCTCGCGCAGCTTGGCGGCGTCTTGGCCCGCTTGCTTGGTCGCGTCCGGCGTGGCTTGGCGATCGCCGACCGCCTCGCGCCACTGCTCGCGCAGCGCTTTGGTGTCACCGCGCAGGCCGGTCTCTTCGTCTTGGAGGCGGCCGAGCTCGCGCAGCATCTTCATCCGCTTGCGGTCCTCCTCGGACAGCGCGATCGGGCTCTCGGCGCCCTTCTGTTGGACCTGCGCGCGCATCTTCGTGATCGCGTCGAGGCCGTCGCGGGCCTGCTCGAGCGCGCCTTCGACGTCGCCACGACGCAGCCGCTCGAGCAGCGCCTGGTTGCGCAGCCGCGCCTCCATGGCCTTGAACGCGTCGAGGTTCATCCACTCGTCGCCGAGCTCCTTGCGCAGCTGCGAGCGGGCTTCTTGCAGCCGCTGCATGTCCTCGCGGATCCGCTGCTCGAGCTGATCGATCTCCGGCCGCACGCTCTCGTCGCCCGCCGCGAGCTGCTCGAGCTTCTCGACCAACTTGCGCTGCGAGGCTTCGAGCCGAGCGACCAGCGCCTCGACCCGCTCGATGATCTGGCTGTCGACGAGGTCGTCGAGGCGAATGATCTCGTCTTCGAGCTGGGTCACCTCGCGCGGGTTGTGGCGGCCGAGATCACGCAGGAGCGGGCCGACGTCTTCGCTGCGCTCGAACTCGGCCTGGACCGGCAAGCGATCGTGCAGCTCGATCTCCTCGCGGTGCAGCTCGAGGAGTCGGGCGTGGATGCTGGCCAGCGTCTCGACCTCGCGCTCGTCGACCATGGTGTCGAGCGCGAGCGCGTCGACGGCTCCCGCGATCATCGTCAACAGCGCGGCCGCAGCCTGATGGATCTGGCGGGCCTGGGCGAGCCGACGCAGCTCACCGTCGGCGCTCTCGGGGTCGAAGGCCGTCGTGGTCAGCCGGGCCGCGAGCAGGTCCACGGCCGCGTCGCGGATGGCCATGAGGTCGCGGATGTTGCCCGCGTGCTCGGCCTCGTCGTCGTGCACCGTCAGCCGCTGGCGAGCCGAAGCCGCGACCTTGCCAGGCCCATCGACCAGCGCGACCAAGCCGAGCCCGGGGTCGTTGTCGCGGACCTCGATCCAGTAGGTCAGCTCGCTGCGCTGCTCGAGCGGGATCGTCGAGAGATCCCAGGTGTAGCGATGCCGCCAGCTTCGAGCCGCACGACCCGGCGCCGCGCCGGCCGGGAGTCGATGTCGCTCGCCTTCGGCCAGCTCGTAGACCAGCTCGGCCTCGACCACGCCGAAGTCGTCGCGGGCCGCGAAGCGCAGCTCGACGTGATCGGTCTCGTTGGCCTCGCGCTGGGCCTCGGGCAGTGGCTGGAGCTCGACCTCGGGTGGGGCGTCGGGCTCGAGCTCGATCCGCATCGCCGGCGAGCGCTTGGCGGACCTCGGATCGTGGTCGCCCTCGTCGTCGAGGACCACGGCGGTCCAGGTGCCGGCGCCTCGAACGAGCATCTCGCCGCGAAAGTGGCCCTCGTCGTCGCGGCCGAGCGCGACCACCTCCGGCTCGATCGCTTGGCTCAGCTCGCTCGCGTCGAGGACCAGCACCACGCGGATCTGCGTGGTCTCGATGTCGTTGGCTTGGAGGTCGAAGCGGAGGGTCGTGCCCGCGGGGACTCGGAGCGCGCCGCTCGGATTGGCGACCCTGCGTTCGGGCCGGCGCGTGTGCGCGGGGTAGACGAGCGTCAGCTCGAGCGAGGACCAGACCGGCGTTGGCGGGGGCAGGGGACGTCCGTCGATCCCAGCCTCGAGCAACTCGATCGCCCGCGCGCCGGGCTCACTCTTCGCGAGCAGGCCGAAGCTCAACGCGGCGGCCAGGCTCGCGGCGATCCAACTCGACCAGCGCGGCTTGGCCAGCGCGAGCCGAGGATCGAGGTCGAGCGTGGCCCGACCGATCCGCTCGACGTAGGCGGCCGCGAGCTCGGGAGAGCCCAGCGTGTCGATGGCCTGCTCGAGCTCGATCGCCTGCCAGAGCTCGGTTGCGCCCAAGAGCTCATGCCGAAGCACTTCGTCGCGAGCCTGC
>JAMHUH010000999.1:0-1516 GCA_035904925.1 Nannocystaceae bacterium | reverse complement strand
GTCCTCGCAAGAAGAATTGGTCGAGCTCTTGCTGCGCGAGCCGGCCCGGTCGGGCGTGCGCTTCGACGACCACGAGCTCTTCGAGCCCGATCGCCGCGCGGGCGACCCTTGGGATCGCTACGAGGTCTTCACTTCGCCCGAGCGGGTCAGCGAGGCCCATGGGTCGGCGATCTTCGAACTCGCCGATCCGGCGGCGGCCAGCGATCCGCGCCTGGTCATCGGCTCGTCCGACTCCCATCGTGCGCATCGCTTGTCCTGCGAGCGGGTCGTGCTCGCCTCGACCTTCATCACCGACCAACTCGCGCGGCTGTGGTGGGAGCTCGGGGTCCTGCGAGTTCGCTCCCCCTACTACGACATCGAGCCGAATCGCCTCGGCCTGTTTCGCTTCAGCTGCGACGACTACAGCGCGGGCCCCTACGTTCGCGGCGAGGTCCCGCGCGGTCCCCTGCTGCGGGTCGAGTCGCTCTCGAGCTCGCTTCGCCATCGGCTCGCGGCGGTGACCTTCGGCGCGATCGACTTTCGCCGTGACGCCTTCGTTCAGCCCTTCGAGCACCTGCCGAGTCACGCGTGGAGTCAGGAGTGGCTCGGCACCGACGGCGAGATGCACCCCGTCGATTGACCGCCCGCTTCGAAGCCGCTCGCGACTCTCGCTGGATGGTAGGCTCTGCGAGTGAGCCCAGGCGATCGGAGCGACGCGAGCGAGCCGGCCGACGCGAGCGAGCCGGCCGACGCGAGCGAACTGGCCGACGCGAGCGAACTGGCCGAGCCGCTGCTCGGGCCCGCCGCGCACAGCATGGACACCCACTGGTTCGCCGTCGATGCGCTCGGCCAGGTCGGGCTGTTCTATTCGGGGGAGGGCGGCGCGGTCCCGGACGTCCATTTCGAGCAGTGGGTCAGGGAGTCTTCCGAAGAGGATTTCCTCGAGCTCTTGCTGCGCGAGCCTGCGCGGTCGGGCGTGCGCTTCGACGATCACGCGCTCTTCGAGCCCGCTCGCCGCGCTCGCGACTCCCGGGATCGCTATGAGATCGTCACATCGCCCGAGCAGATCGGCGACTCCAACAGCTCGGCGATCTTCGAACTCGCCGATGCGAGCGCGGCCAACGATCCGCGACTCGGCGCTGGCGCGTTCGGTTGGGCGCCTCGCTTGCCCTGCGAGCGGGTCATGCTCACCTTCGCCGCCCATCGGCTCGAGCGTTTGTGGTCGGAGCTCGGGATCCTGCGTGTCCGTGTCCCCTACGACATCGAGCTGAGTCGCCTCGGCCTCTTTCGTTTCCGCTGCACCGACTACAGCGCGGGCCCCTACGTGCGCGGCAAGGTCCCACGCGTGCCGCTGCGGGTCGAGGGGCTGTCGAGCTTGCTTCGTCACCGGCTCTCGGCCGTGAGCTTCGACGCGATCGACTTTCGCGAGACCAACGTGGTTCAGCCCTTCGAGCACCTGCCGAGTCACGCATGGTCGCGGGAGTGGCTGGGCACCGACGGCGAGATGCACAGCGTCGAGTGATCTCTCTCGGGTTGG
>JAMHUH010000998.1:0-1545 GCA_035904925.1 Nannocystaceae bacterium | reverse complement strand
CGCATCCGGTGTTCCAGACGATGCTCACGAAGGGGCTCGAACAGGACGACCCTCGCCGAGATGGGCGGCTCTGGGCCAAGAGCGATGGCGAGCACGCTGGACGCTCCGAACGCAGGCACTTTCGCCACGAGCTGGCGAGCGCGCTCGCGTTCATGCGCCAAGGGGGCGAGGACCTCGAGGTCTATCTGGTCGCGGCGCACCACGGGAAGGTGCGGATGGCGATCCGTTCACGGCCGACCGAGCCGCCGCCAACTTCGGACGGTGAAGTCCTCCGCGACCGCCTGTTCGCGCTCGGCGTATGGGAAGGCGACACGCTGCCCCGCGTCGACCTGGGCGACGGCGTCATCTCCGAAGCATGCGACCTCGATCTCTCGCCGATGAAGCTGGGCCGACGAGCGGATCAGCCGAGCTGGACCGAGCGCAGTCTTGGCCTGCTCGACGAGCATGGGCCCTTCCGACTGGCCTACCTCGAGGCGCTCGTGCGGATCGCCGACTGGCGAGGGACTCGCAAGCGGTTGGGAGGAACCCATGCCTGAAGTCATCTTGACGGGACTGCGCGCCGAGCCGCTCGCTCAGTATCTCGCTGCGCTCGGGGTCCTGCGCCTCGTCGCCGAGCAGGTCGATGCCGAGGCAACGGGCCACTGGCGTGACGACACCTTCGTGCTCACCAGCGAGCTCGATGAAGATCAGCTCGTCGAGTTCTTCGTCGCTCGCTATCGGCCCTCGCCGGTGTTGGGGCCTTGGAACGGCGGGAGCGGCTTCTTCCCCAAGGACAACACCGATGGGCTCGACGCCATCCTTGGTTCGGACACGGACCGCTTCGCCGAATATCGCAAGGTCATTGGCGAAGTCCGCGTGGTGCTCGGTAACCTCGGTCTCGAGGCCAAGCCCGACAAGAAGGCCAAGACCGAGTTGATCGTCCGGCTGCGTTCGGAGCTGTCCGACTCGGCGCTCGACTGGATCGACGCTGCCCTGGTGCTGACGAACGATGGCGAGAAGTTCCCGCCGCTGCTCGGCACGGGTGGCAACGATGGCCGGCTGGAGTTCTCCAACAACTTCATGAAGCGCATCGCGGATCTCTTGCTCGGCAAGGTCTCCGCGGATCCCCGGATCGTGCGTGGCTTCCTGTTCGGCGAGCCCACGCAGGCCCTGCAAGGTGCACCCGTCGGCCAGTTCTACCCCTCGCAAGCGGGTGGGGTGAACGCGACCGCAGGCTTCGATGCGGCCTCGCAGATCAACCCTTGGTCGTTCGTGCTCATGATCGAAGGTGCCCTCGTTCCGTCGAGCACGGCGACGCGTCGACTGGAGTCCAGCCGCGGCGGCAGCCTGTCGTTTCCCTTCTCAGTCCGTTCGGCGATGGTCGGATATGCCTCTGCGAGTCCCGAGGAGACTCGCGACGAGCTCTGGCTGCCTCTAGGGACCGCCCCCGCGACCTTTCGAGAAGTCCGACCCCTCTCCGCCGAGGGCCGCGCCAAGGTCCCCACGCGTCGCGGCGGAAAAGCGGATCAACGCGAGGCCGTCGACGGACTCGACTTCGCCCGCGCG
>JAMHUH010000997.1:0-2281 GCA_035904925.1 Nannocystaceae bacterium | reverse complement strand
TTCGTGATGGGCTGGGCCAGCGATCCGGACCAAGCCTTCGGCCACATGATCGGCTATGGCTCGGGCTCGGGCTATGGCGGCGGAGGCGGCTCGTTTCACGGCGCGGGCGCGGGCGTGGTCGGTGGACAGCCCATGCCCGCCGCGCGCAGCAAGTTCTCGTCGGCGCCGATCTTCATCGGTGACGCCGAGCTCGACGCCAAGGGCGTCGCCCACCTCCAAGGCGAGCTGCCCGACAACCTGACCACCTTCCGCGTGACCGCGGTCGTCTCGTCGCCGCTGCCCGAGCAAGACGTCGAGGCTCGCTTCGGGACCAGCGACGCGCGGGTCCGCGTCACCCGGCCGGTCATCGTTCGGGCCGCGCTGCCACGCATCATGCGACCTGGCGACAGCGCCGAGGTCGGCGTGCTGGTCGACAACCTGCGCGCGGGCGCGGGCGAGGTCGAGATCTCGGTCGTGTTGCACGACGCCGAGGGCGTGCTCGAGCTGCTCTCGCCGCCCTCGACCACGCTCGTGATCGCGGCGGGCGAGCAAGTCCGAGTGCCCTTCAAGGTCCGCGCGCTCGAGACCGGCACGCCCCGCTTCGAGGCCCAGGCGCGCGTCCGTCCCCACCAAGGCGCGGCCGAGGCCGACGCCGTCTTGCTCCCGCTGCCGATCGAGGCCGAGCGGACCATGACCGATCGCGTGGCCGTCTACGGCACGCTCGACGACGACGGCGCGGCCATGCTGCCCTTCGAGCTGCCCGACGCGATCGATCCGGCCTTCGGTGGCCTGAGCGTGTCGATCGGATCGAGCATGCTCGGCGGGGTCGAGGACGCGGTCGCCTACCTCGTCGACTACCCCTACGGCTGCATCGAGCAGACCTCGAGCTCGCTGCTGCCCTTGATCCCGCTCGGGAGCTTGGCCGGCACCTATCCGCTCGGCATCACCGACACCGAGCAATACGTGAAGGCCGGCGTCGCGCGGCTGCGGACCATGCAGCTGGCCAACGGCGGCTTCGCCTACTGGCCCGGCGGAACCGAGGCGAACCGCTACGGCAGCGCCTACGCGACCTGGGTCCTGGGTCGGGCGATCAAGGCCGGCTACGCGGTCCCCGACGACATGTACGCGGCCGCGCTGAACTACCTGTCCGTCGAGGTCGGCGCGTGGATGGCCGAGGCGGCGCCGACCCGCGGCCGCGACATCGAGATCGCCCTGGCGCTCTCGGCCCTGGCTGTCATCCAAGCGGCTCCGACCCCGGCGCTCGACAAGCTCTACGCACGCCGGCAGGGCATGCCCAGCTTCACCAAGGCGATGCTGCTGCTCGCGCTCCACGACCAGCTCCCGAACGACCCACGAAACGCGACCCTGCTCGGCGAGCTGCGCAGCTTCATCGACGAGCGCGAGGCGATCGCCCGAGTCGAGGACGACACCGGCACCTGGACTTGGTACTGGGACTCGAGCGTGCGCAGCAGCGCGCTGGTCTTGCTGGCCTACCTCGCGGTCGATCCCCAGCACGTGTTGGTCCCCAAGCTCACCCGCGGTCTGCTCGACTCGCGCCGTGGCGGCCGCTGGTCCAACACGCAAGAGAACGCCTACGCCCTGGTCGCGCTGGCCGAGTACGCGGCCATCTACGAGGCCGTGGAGCCGCACTTCGAAGGCCGGGTCTGGCTCGATCGCAGCGCGGTCGCCCGGGTTCGCGTCGACGGTCGCAAGTTCGAATTCGAAGAGGGCTTCACGGGCATGAGCGCGCTGCTGCTCGCCGATCAGCAGGACCCCGACTCCAGCCGGCTCTTGCTCGAGCGCGCCGGCGTCGGCCGAATGTACTACCGGGTCGGGCTCGAGTGGGCCTCGACCGCGACCAACTTGCCGGCCCGCTCCGAGGGCCTGACGATCGTCCGAGCGATCCGCGACGGCTCGGGGGTCATCGCCGAGGACCAAGCGATCGCCACCGGCGAGCTGCTCGCGCTCGACATCCAGCTCGACACTCGCTCCGAGCTGACCCACGTCGCGATCGAGCTGCCGCTGCCAGCCGGGCTCGAGGCGATCGACATGAGCCTCGGCAAGGGCAGCGCGGCGATGCGGATCAGCGGCAACGAGGGCCGCTGGGTCAGCCACCAAGAGCTGCGCCGCGATCGGGCGGTCGTGTTCGCCGACCACCTCAATCCCGGGACCCACACCCACACCGTGTTCCTGCGCGCGACCACGCCGGGCGAGTACGTGATGCCGCCGGCCTCGGCCGAGATGATGTACTACCCCGAGGTCTACGGCCGCACGGCCTCGCGCCGGGTCAGCGTGCGCTGAT
>JAMHUH010000996.1:0-11881 GCA_035904925.1 Nannocystaceae bacterium | reverse complement strand
AAGCCCTCGTCCGAGCTGCCGCCGCTGCACGCCACGCTCGCGGCCATCACGGCCACGGCCATGACGGCGGACATGATCGAGAGTCGAGTCAGCGGCGAAATCCGAAGTCCAAGTCGACCTGTCATGTCAGCATCATCCCCCATTCGCCGCTCAGATCCCGAGAATGTGGCGAAGGATGTCGAAGAGGCAGCGTTCGCAGTTTGCGTTGTGGCAGATCGCGTCGTGGGCCGCGCCCGAGATCCGAAATTGCCGGTGTGTCTCGTAGTCCGTGCCGATCACGACCGGGTGACGCTGGTCGGGGAAGAGCCCTTCGGCGCTCGGGGTCGGCACGGTGCTGTCGCTCTGCGCTCGACGGATCCTGACGTTGCCGCGATCGGCCGGGTTGGGGTCGCTGACCGTCACCTCGGTCCCGTCGGCCCGCCGCGCGCTGTACAAGATCACCGGAGGCGCCATGTCGTAGCTGGGCAGCACGTGCATCTCGTAGTGCGCGGCCGGCAGCGCGAAGTGGACCCGCATGTCGACCTCGAGCCCGGTCGAGTAGATCGCCCAGGTCTTCTCGTGCTTCCAGACGCCGACCCAATCGTGATAGGCGCGGGCTTCGGTCAGGCGGCGGCCGAACTCGCGGCGCGGGACCGGATCGACCGAATAAGACTCGCCCGCGGGCGCGAGCAAGCCAGGCGGCGAGGCCGGGCTCGCGTAGAGATCCCAGACGTTGCCCGCCCACGCGGTCGTGACCGCCGGGTGTTCGAAGCTGGCGTAGTCGTACCAGTTGCTGCCGTCGGTGTCGCGATAGGCGGGCGTGACCAGCAGCTGCATCGGGCCCGGCAGCGCGCTCATGATCGTCGCGAACTTCTTGCGATCGTTGCCGAGCACCATCGAGAGCCCGAACCCGCCGTCGACCGACGAGACCGCGCCGGTGAACATGCGCCGGACCAGCACGACGCCGCCGTGCACGGGCTGGGCGATGTGAACCACGCCCATCAGCTTGCCGGCCACGTCGGCGTTGTTCTTGAGGCAGGCCCGCGTGACCAGGCCACCCATGCTGTGGCTGATCAAGATGAAGCGATCGACGCCCTCGATCTCGAGGATCTCGTTGATCCGCCGAGCGACCGCGTCGCCCGAGGTCCGGTTGTTCTGCCGCCAGTCGTAGCCGATCACGTAGACCGGGGTCTGGTAACGACCAAAGCGCTGGGCCTGGAGGTCCTGGACGAATTGGCCATAGAAGCCCCACGCGACGCCCGGCCAGCCGCGGTCGCGCTGGGCTTGGGTCAGGTCGTCGTTGTCGGTCATGACCTCGCCCGGGTTGCTCAGCGCGAACTCTTGCCGGGTCCGCTCGGCCGAGATTCGGACCCAGTGGATCATCGCCCAGGTGCTGTCGGGGTCCCACGACTGGCCGATGTCGGGGAAGTGGATGCGCGAGCCCATCACGCCGGGCACGAACACGATCGGGATCTTGCCGGTCTCGAGCGTGTTGTCGTCGATCCGACAGACGGCCTCGCGCGAGATTGGGTTGCTTTCGACGGTCACGGGCGATCCTCCACCTTGATGCTGGCGAGCAGGTCGTCGATGCGCTTGCGCAGCGCGGCTTCGTCGGCGAGCAGCCCCTCGACCGCGACCTCGACCCAGCGCACGCGGACCGGGTTGCCGATCTGATAGGCCTGCTGCGCCCGCGAGACGAAGAACTGTTCGCCCGCGGCATCTTGGAGGCGCAAGCGGACCAGCTGGCCGTAGATGATCGGCACGTCGTCGCGGGCCGTCACGCTGCGACCTCGCGCCTCGAGCTTGGCGATCGCCAACGCCACGTCGGGCTTGTCGACGTCGAAGGGGTGAATCGTGATCGAGATCCGCTGCTCGGCCTCGTCGTCGGTCCACACGAAGCTGCGCGGGCCCGCGTAGCGCGAGGGCAGCTCGAACACCCAAGGGCCGGCTTGGCGCAGGTTCGAGCCGATCGCGGGGGCCGTGGCCGCGCCCGCGCGGAAGCTGGCCAGGACCGGATCGACGAGCCCCAGCAGCGCCGCGGCCGAGCCTTTGAACTGCCAGCTGAGCTGGACCCAGTCGCCCTCGTTGGCGTCGCTGCCGAGGTTGGCGATCACGATGAAGCCCTGGCTCGGGGCCCCGTGATCGTCGAACGTGTAGTGCAGGGTCTTGCCCGGCTTGCCCGCGACGCTCCGATCACCCTCGCCGACGATCGCCAGCGCGCTGCCGAGGTGATCGACCATCTGTTGGCGGATGTCCGCGATCGCGTGCTCGGCCGGGGTCGCACCGCCCGCGGGCGCTTCGAACTCGATGTCGAGCTGCTCGCGCGGGCTGGTCGAGCGAAAGCTGTAGCTGGTCACGTCGGCGAGACCGCTCGGACAAGTGAAGCCGATCTCGTCGACGCGGTAGCGCATGCCCCATGGATGCTACACGCGCCGGACGCTCTTGGGCGAGCGTCGCGGTCGGCGGCTCGCCATCACGAACAAAGGCAGAGCCAGCAGCGGCGGCAGGAGCCGCAACACCTCGAGCACGAAGGTCATCCAGTCCTCGCCCTCCTGCGTCGGGGCGGCCTCGGGGACGGCCACGGAGGTCGGGCGAGCGATCGCGCGCTCGATGATCCGCGAAGGCAGCGAGGCTCGGGGCTCGAGCGGGGTGCAGCGGGTGTCCGGCTTGGCGATCGTCTCGCCGGCCAGGCTGCCCGCCTCCCAGACCATGTCGACAAACTGGTGCCGGTAGCAGGCATCATCGCGACCGAGCGCGCCCATGGCCAAGGTGACGATGTCGGCATAGCTCGTCACGAACTCGTCGCGACCGTGCAGGTTCTCGCCGAAGGCTGCCACGGCGGCGGCGAAGCGAAAGTCGTTCGAGGTCGCGGCGAGCGTGGTCTCGCGCGCCCGAATCGGCACGGACATGAGCTCGCTCTGATCGCCCTGCGGTGCCTTGTAGCGCAGGTCGAGCGTCATGATGGCTTGGTCGGGCGTATGCCCGAACGCGGCCGTGGGCAGGATCTCGTAGATCGCCGTGACGGTATGACCGGCCCCGATCTCGCCCGCGTCCTTCTCGTCGTCGGCGAAGTCGCGGTGCTCGAGCCGGCGGTTGACGTAGCCGATCAAGCGCTGCTCGGCGACCTGGTCCGGATCGAACTCGACCTGCAGCTTGACGTCCTTGGCGATCGTCTGGAGCGTCGCGCTGGCGTCGTCGACGAAGACCTTGCGGACCTCGAGCTCGTTGTCGATCACCGCGTAGTTGCCGTTGCCGTGATCGGCGACCTGCTCCATCGTCGCGTCGGCGCCATCGACCCCGAACCCGATCACCGACAAGAACACGCCCGAGTCGCGCTTGGCTTCGATCAGCTCGATCAGCGCCTCGTGGCTGCTGACGCCGACGTTGAAGTCGCCGTCGGTCGCGAGGATCACTCGGTTGGCCCCGCCCTCGATGAAGTTGGCCTCGGCCCGCTGGTAGGCCAGCTCGATGCCCGCGCCGCCGTCGGTGCTGCCGTAGGCTTTCAAGCCCTCGATGACCGCACGGATCTCGGCCTGATCGGCGCCCGTCCCCGCTTCGAGCTCGACCTTGGCCCCGTTCGCGTAGGTGACGATCGCCAGGTGATCTTCGGCCCGCAGCTGCTCGGTCAGGGCCAGCAGCCCCTGCTTGACCCGCGGCAGCTTGTCGACCTGGTCCATCGAGCCCGACACGTCGACCAGATAGACGAGGTTGCGCGGCGGCATCCGAGCGGGCGTGGCCCCGCGCAGACCGATCCGGACCAGGCGGCGCTCGGGCGCCCAGGGGCTCGGACCGACCTCGGTGGTCACGGCGAAGGGCTTGGCGTCGTGCGGCCTGGCGTAGTCGTAGTCGAAGTAGTTGAGCAGCTCTTCGGGTCGAACCGAGTCGGGGTCCGGGAGCGAGCCTCGCTCGAGCAGCGCGCGACGGACGAGCGCATAGGAGCCGGTGTCGACGTCGATCGAGAAGGTCGACTTGTTGTCGCGTCGGGTCGGGATGAAGTGTCCGAGTCGACCCGTCCGGGTCGACTCGGACTCGACCCACGAGCCCTTGGTTGGGCCCGCACGGTATTGGGCTTCACTGACGCCGCCGGCGCCTCGACCCGTGCCGCTCAGACCGAGCCCGCCGACCCCGTAGGCCTGCCCGACCTCGGTGCCGGTCAGCCCGCCCCAGATGTCTTCGTCGTCGTCGCCGATCGCGAAGGCGCCGCCCTGAGGCGAGGCCAAGAAGTGGCCCTGAGCTTGGGTCGGGGCCTTCATCGCGTAGAGGCCCGACTTCGAGTGGCTGGCCTTGCCCAGCTTGCCCTCTTCACCTCGATGGCGTTGGCCCTGACCGCCCGCGACCTCTTCATCCAAGACGGCCGGCGCTTCCTCTTCTTGCTCGACCAACGTCGGCTCGGGCTCGGCGAGCAGACCCAGAGGCTCGGCGTTCAACACCACACCGAGGGTCAAGAGCGAGAGTCCCGAGATCACCAGGGTCGCGCGGCGCCGGCCAGAGGGCGCGGGATCGACTGGAGCGTCGGGTTGGAGGTCGAGGTCGGGGTTCGGGGGGTTCGACTCGGCGTGGGTCATGAGGGCAGCGCTCGCACGACCACGAGGCGAGCCGACCACGAAGGTTCCGATCAGTCGACGTCGGCGTCGAGCTTGTCGAGCAAGCCCTGCATCTGCTCGCGCGCGGCCTCGTCGGACAAGGTCGCGGTGCCGTCGAGCGAGCCGAGGTCGACGTTCGAAAGCCCGACCGGCATCGCGAAGGCGCGCTGATGAAAGGCCTCGACCGCGAGCGCGGCCAGCTGCTCGTCGTCGGGCGTGATCGCTCGCTTGGGCTCCTCGCTCGCGGGCGCGCTGCCGGCCGCGGGTGGATCGGGCTCGAGCTTGGGCTGGGCGCAAGCGAGCAGCGAGCCGTCGGGCGCGTTCAAGCAGATCTCGACCGCGTCGCCCTGCTTGGCGACCACGACCTCGAAGCCGCTGCCTTCGAACTCGAAGCGAGGCGAGCGCTCGAGCAGGTCTTGGATCCGCTCGCCGAGCTCGCCACCGATCTCGACCTTCAGGCGGGCCGGCAAGACCAGACCCCGCCGTCGGATGATGCCCGCGTCGCTCTGCATCGCGGTCGCGAGCAGCTCGAGGCCCTCGTCGAAGCGCTCGAGCTCGAGCGCGGCCTCGCCCGCGACCGCGGCCACGCGCGCGCGCAGCAGGACTTCGAACTCGGGCAGCTCGTCGAGCGCCTGCTTGGCCAGCGCGAGCGCCTCGGTCTCGTCGCCGCGGCGCAGGGCCAGCTCGGCGTCGAGCGCCACGTAGTAGGGCTCCATGGCCTCGGCGGACTCGGACTTCTCGGTCTTGCGGACCATCTCGAGCACGACCTCGACCACGCCGGCCCCGAGCACGTCGATCAGATCGCCGAGCAGCCAGCTCGGCAGCGGCTCGACGCCGCCCGCCACGTACATGCGGAAGGTTCGAACCAAGCGCTGGTCGTCGCCGAACACCGCACGGATCCGCTCTTCGTCGGCCCAGCTGGCGAGGTCGAGCTCGACCTTGTCGAGCCGAATGCCGACCCGCTCCTGCGTACCCGACCACGAGCCGCGCTCGGCCTCGACCTCGGCGTGGGTCCGACGCAAGGCCAGGCGCAGCAGCGCATGGGCGCCGAGCGTCTGCTCTTTCGAAGACGAGGTCAGGCCGCGGCGGTCGGGGTTGGCGATCGCCCGATCGACGATGGTCATGCCCTTGTCGGTCTTGCCGGCGACCAGCAGCACGGTCGCGTAGGTGACCTCGGTCTCGGCTTGGACCTGCTCGCGCAAGTTGGGCGGCTGCTTGCGCCGCCACGACTGCATCTCGCGCAGCGCCTGCACGGCCTCGCTCATTCGGCCTTGATCGGTGTAGAGCCGGACCAGCAGCATCCACGGGTTGGCCGGCGTGAACTCGATCCGGGTCGCGCCGGCCTTGGCCAAGCGCTCGGCCTCGTCGGGCCGGAGCACGGCCATGGCCGCGACCGCGGCGTTGTAGGCGTGAACGGTGACGTTGGTCAGCTCGTCGGGCTTGCTGAAGGGCTTGTCGGACTTGGCCCGCTCGGCCGCGTAGTCGTAGGCGGCCGTGCACGAGGCGAACCATTCGTCGCGAGTGCCAGCCTCGCCCTCGATCGCACACAGGGCGTTGCGGCCGAGCGACTGCTGGAATTCATCGCGGCTCTCGCTGGCCTTCTCGGCGTACTTGCGAGCTTCGTCGTAGCGACCGAGCAGCATCAAGGGCCAGGCGTGCTCGGCCGTCAGGCGCGGGTCGTAGAGCGAGTCGTTGTAGTCGAGCAGCTGGAGCTGATACTCGTGCCGCTCGAGCTCGCCCGCGAGCGTCTGCGCGGCATAGAGGATCTCGCGGTGGAGCAGCCAGGGCGTGTCTTGCAGGTTGGCGACGGTCGGTTGGTACTTCTCTTCGTAGAGCTCGCGCGCGCGGCCGAGGTGCTTCATCGCCTTGGGCAAGGCGCCCTCGGCCCGACGCAGGATCTGCCCGAGCACGTAGTGGCCGACGATCGAGTCGGGCTCCTTGGCCAGCAGCGCCTCGGTCTTGCGCCGCGCCGTCAGCAGCTTGTCCTCTTGGTAGAGCGACCAGATCTCGTCTTCGTCGGGCGTGCGCGCGAAGTCCTTGGGCTGGCCGAGGTTCGGCGCCGCGCCATCGGGCACCGCCATCGGATCACCGACATCGGGCTGCTGGGCGAGGACCGCGAAGCTGATCAGGCCGACCAGCCCGCTGCTGGCGATGACGAGGCGTCGGCGGAGGCTCGGCACGTCGGGCCAGGGTAGCAGCGGCGTCCGCGAAGGGCCACGCGCGCGCCGAAAGCCGCCTAGCCAACACGAACCCGAACTCCGGCCACAGCGCAGTTGTCGCTGGCGGCGCCGTGGGGCTAGCGTTTTCACCGTGGGCCAGCAATGACCGACGCGTGGATCGAGTACCCCAAGCCGCAGCCGAAGGCGGCGGTCAAGCTGGTCTGCTTGCCCCACGCCGGCGCGAGTCCGCGGAGCTTCTATCCTTGGGCCGACGAGCTGCCCGATAGCGTCGAGCTGCTGCCGATCTGCTTGCCGGGCCGCGCGGGCAGGTCCGAAGCGCCGCTGATGACCTCGGTCAAGGAGATCGTCGAGCCGCTCGCCCTCGCGCTCGCCCACTTGATGGACGAGCAGGTCGTGTTCTTCGGCCACAGCCTCGGCGCGCTGCTGGCCCTCGAGCTGGTGCTCGAGCTGCGTCGGCGGGGTTCGAAGCTGCCCACGCTCTTGGTGGTCTCGGGCCGAACGATCCCGGGCATGGGCCGCACGCTCAAGCTGCACAGCCTGCCCGACACCCAGCTGGTCCGCGAGGTCCAGCGGATCTATGGCGGCATCCCGCGCGAGCTCCTGGTCGAGCCGGCCATGTTGATGCGAATGCTGCCGATCCTGCGCGCGGACTTGGCCGTCAACGAGACCTATCGACACGTCCGCGAGCCGCCGGTCGCCTGCTCCATCCTCGCGCTCGGGGGCACGACCGACCCGCACGTGACCGGCACCGAGCTCGAGCTGTGGCGGGGCGAGACGACCGGCAAGTTCCAGTCGGCCCAGTTCAACGGCGGGCACTTCTACCTGACCACGCCCGAGGGCTCGACCTGGGTGCTCGACAAGATCATGCGCGGGCTCGAGCGTCTGCCGGTTTGACCAAGCCCCGCAGGGTCGGGCTGTACGCCGACGACCGAAGCGCGGTATTCGAATGCTAGCCATGTCGATGCGCCGCACGATCCCCACCCTCGTCTTGGTCCTGCTCTCGCTCGGCGCGTGCGAGCTGTTCGAGAACAAGGTGTCCAAGGACAAGCTCGAGGCCGAGCTCGCCAAGTGGCTCGAGTCCAACAGCCTGTCCGCGACCGAGATCGTCTGCCCCGACAACCAGAAGATGGAGAAGGGCAACGTGTTCGAGTGCAACTGCAAGGTCGGTGGCATCGACGTGCCCGTCCGCGTCGAGGTCACCAACCCGAGCGATGGCACGGTCGAGTGGAAGACCAAGTACGTCACCGTCAAGCACGAGCAGATCGAGGCCGCGATCCCGCTCTTGCCCGAGCTCGCGGGTCGGCAGATCAAGGTCGACTGCCCCGAGCGCGTGCTGGTCTCGTCGCCCGGCTCCGAGTGGATCTGCAACGCCTCCGACCTGGCCGCCCCAGATGTGGCGATGGATCTCAAGATCAAGTTCGCCGATGGCGAGGGCAACTACGACTGGTCGCTCGAGCCCAAGGGCGGCGCCGCGCCAGCCCCCGCGGCGCCCTGATCCTCGCTCGCTTCAGCCGCCGGCCATCAGCTTGGCCAGGCCCGGCCGCTCCATGCAGCGCTGCAACCACGCCGAGACGTTGGCGAAGGGCGAGAGGTCGACCTTCATCATCCCGAGCCAGCCGACGAAGCCCTGCACGTGGGTGTCGGCGAGGCTGTAGTCGCCGAGCAAGAACGACTTGCCGGCCAAGCCCCCGTCGAGGATCCCGAGGCAAGCCGCGATGCCCTGCCGGGCCTTCTCGACGGCAGCCTCGTCGCCGTGCATCGCGATCATCAATTCGACCGCGGCCTGGGCCAGGACCACGTTGCTCCACGTGATCCACTTCATGGCCTCGCCGCGCAGGGGACCCGGCGCGGGGTAGAGCTTGGCGTCGACGCCAAAGGTCTCGCCGAGGTACATCGTGATCGCGGCCGACTCCCAGATCGCGGTGCCCTCGTGGACGATGGTCGGGACCTTGCCGTTGGGGTTGATCGCGAGGAACTCGGGCGTCTTGGTCCCCCCGCCACGAATGTCGAGGACGATCTGCTCGTGCGGGGTGCCGAGCTCGGCGAGCACGCCGGCGGTGATGAGTGCGGTGGAGTCGGGCGCGAAGTAGAAGGTGAGCGACATCGGCGCGAGGTTGCCTGGAATCGCAGAACCGCGAAAGGCGGGTGAGCCATCGATTCTGGACCGGCCCGGGAGCTTCGCCTCGTTCACTCGATCGCAACAATCGAATCGGGTGGCGCCACGCCGATCAAGCCAGCGCGTCGAGGGTCGTGCGCAGCTGCTGACCGAAGACCTGATCGCGCGCGAGTCGAGGCGCCTCGCGCAAGACCCCCTCGTGATAGAAGCCGCCGCCTTCGATCGCCTCGGTGCCGACCTTCACGAAGCGGGCCGCGGCCTCGTCGAGGGTCGAGGTGATACCGAGCAGCTTGGCGATCACGGGCCCGATCTTCATCAACAAGCCG
This sequence comes from Nannocystaceae bacterium, assembly GCA_035904925.1. Classification (GTDB taxonomy): domain Bacteria; phylum Myxococcota_A; class Polyangia; order Nannocystales; family Nannocystaceae; genus Plesiocystis. Next base: position 2,697 of record JAMHUH010000996.1, on the reverse strand, counting down.
GGCGAGTCCGAGCCGAAGCGGGTGCCCGGGATCACGCCCGGATGCAGGGCCACGAAGGTCACGCCGCGCTTGGCGTGGCGGCGCTGGTCCTCGATGGTCAGCGCGAGCAAGGCCAACTTGTTGCTCACGTAGGAGCCCATGCCGCCCTTGGCCCCCTCGCCCGCGATCGCGTCGACGCTGGTCTTGGCCCGCGAAGGCACGGCCGTGACGACGTTGACGACCCGCGCCCGACCGGCCTCGAGCGCGTCGATCAGCGACTCGGTCAGCAGATGCGGCGCGAGCACGTTGAGCGCGAAGGTCCGCTCGAGCCCATCGGCGGTCCGCTCGTCGCGATGAAAGGCGCCGCCGGCGTTGTTGATCAGCAGGTGAATGGCCGAGGCTCGCTCGCGGATGCTCGCCGCGATCGCCTGGACGCCCTCGACCGTCATCAGGTCGCCAAGCACCAATTCGGCCTCGCCGCCCAAGCTGGCGATCTCCTGCACGGCCGCCTCGCCGCGGGCTTGGTCGCGGCCGACCACGATCACGCGAAAGCCATGCTGGGCCAGGGCCAAGGCGGCCGCTCGGCCCAAGCCCGAGGTCGCGCCCGTGATCACGGCGGTCCGCAGTTGGTTCTCGTCGTTCGTTTGCTCGATCATGGCCTCGAGCTTGCCGCATGACCAAAATCGAACAAGACGGCTCTTCTTCATGTTCGTGATAACCTCAGGTTGACGCTCGGCGCAAAGCAACATGGACCTCAACCTGTTTCGTGGCATCGTCCCTTTCGTCACCGTCGCCGAAGAAGGCTCGTTTCGGCAGGCCGCCGTGCGGCTCGGCATCAGCCCCGCGGCCGTGAGCAAGTCGATCGCCACGCTCGAGGCTCGCGTCGGCGCGCCGCTGATCGCCCGAGGCGCTCGCGGAGCCTCGCTCACCCGCGAAGGCCAGGACTTCTTCGCCCGCTGCCGGCCCGCGGTCGCGGCCGTGCTGGGCGCGACCGCGGCGATCGAGCAAGCCCGCCGCGAGCCCGCTGGCGAGCTCTCGCTCTCGCTGCCCTTGGTCGCAACCGGAGTCGTCGCGCCCGTGCTCGCGACCTTGCGGCAGCGTCACCCTCGGCTGCGCTTTCGCCTGATCGTCACCGACGCGCTCTCGCGCTTGGCCGAAGAGTCGGTCGACGTCGCCGTGCGCATCGGTCCGCTGGCCGACTCCTCGCTGATCGCTCGACGCTTGAGCGGCACGCGAATGGTGACCCTCGCTTCGCCCAATTACCTGGCCCGACGCGGCATGCCGAGCACGCTCGACGAGCTCGACGCGCACGACTGCCTGGTCCTCGTCGGCCCCTCGGGTCGGCCCTGGCCCTGGATGTTTCGCAGCGGCCCGCGGCCGATCGCCGCGCCCGTCATGATCACCGAGCACGGCCCCTCGCTGATCGACGCCGCGCTCGCGGGCCTCGGCGTCACCCAGGCGTTCGGCTTCATGGTCGAGGAGCTCCTGCGTGTGGGTCGGCTGGTCGCGCTCTTTTCGAGCGAGACCGCCGAGGGGCCGGACATTCACGCGATCTGTTCGCCCGGACGCCGCGCGACGGCCCGCGTCCGCGCGGCCTTCGACGCCTTCGCCGATGGTTTCGCCGCGCGCAGTTGAGGACTCACTCCCAGCAAGCCGCGCGGCCGCGAGTCTCGACTCGGCATCGATGTTAGCCTCCGCGCGTGCAAGCTCGAATCCTGCTCCTCCCCGTCACGCTCGCGTTGCTCGGCGCCTGCGAGCCCACTCCACCGCAGGGCCAGGCCACTCGCGGCAACCCTCCAGCACCACGCGTCGAAGGCCCGCGGGTCGCCGAGGTTAGCATTCCAAAGCAGCCGCCATTCGTCGGCGAAGCGGGCGTCGACGGGTTTGGATATCCCCGCCAACGCCCCGATCAGGTCGCCTTGCTCAACCTCCTGCGTCTACGTCGCTTCGACGTGCTCGATGGATTCGTCACCCATTATCAAGACCAATTCGAAGCCGATTACCACCACGAGTATTGGGCCGAAGACGCGTTTGCGGCGTTTTACTCGGCCGATCCCGAAATTGGTGTGCTGCTCGACGAATGGGTCGCGCAGATGCCCGAGTCCTTCGCGGCCTTGGCCGCGCGCGGCAACCATCGCTACAAAGTCGGTCAACATCATCGCGGGACGGGCGTGATCACGGGCGTCTCGCCAGCCGAGCTTCAAGCCATGGACGCGCAGCTCGATTTGGCCGTCGCCGACTTCGAAGCCGCGCTCCAACGCCGACCCAAGCTGGTCGCGCTGCGCTCGAGCCTGCTGCACATCGCCAACATCCGCGGCGACGAGAAGCAAGAGCGCGCGCAGCTCGACGCGGCCCTGGCCGAGTGCCCGCTCTGCTACGTCCCGCGCAAGCAATACCTCAACGCGATCACCCCGCGCTGGGGTGGCTCCCACGAGCGCATGCAGGCCTTCTTCGACGATGAAGTCGCCCCGCTCGTCGCCCAGAATCCTCGCCTCGCCATGCTCGCAGGCACCCTCGCCGACGACGAGTGTCAGACGCTCGCCGAGGCCAAGGAGCTGATCCAGGCCGACGCGAAGTGCGACGCCGCGCTCGCCTTCGGCGACGAGGTCGCGTTCTTGCGGACCAAGGCCAGCGTGTTCACGCGCAACAACCAATACGACGTGGCCTTGCCCTACTTGGACCGCGCCCTCGCGATCGCGCCGCACGATCGCCGCGCGC
>JAMHUH010000995.1:0-11196 GCA_035904925.1 Nannocystaceae bacterium | reverse complement strand
CTTCTCTCCAGAGCACCATCGACCCTGCCTCCGGGGCACTGACCCTCACGCAGGGTCTCGATCAGGGGACCCTGCTGACCGAGGCATTCTCGGCGGGCAGCGTCAACGTCTCGATCCAACCGCCGACGGGCTGGTCGCTTCAAACGGTGAATTGGTCCAACGGTACGAGTGGGGTCTTGTCCGTGCCGCCGCCCGGCGTGGAGGAATCCCATCGATTCGACTTCACCTTGGCCCAGAACGGCACCTCACTCTCCTGCGCAGGCAAGTTCAAGGTCAAGAAGGCTGGCGGCGGCACAGGCGGCGGCTGAGCCCTCAAGCCCTGGCTCGATCCTCGCCCCCGCGATGGATCGACCGCGCCCAACGATCGAGGTCCTGGCAAGTCCGCTCGAATTCCTCGTGCGAGCTGGCCAGGACCTTGAGCTTCTTCTCGAGCAATTGCCGACCTTTGCGGAGCCGGCTTCGGACCGTGTTCTCGACCAGGCCGACGATCTCGGCGATGCTCGACGCGGGCAGCTCTTCCCAGTAGTAGAGCTCGAGCACGACTTGGTAGTCGAGGGGGATCCGGCGCAGGGCATCGAGCAGGAGCTGTTGCTCGCGCTGGGCTCGAAACAAGGTGCTCGGGCCGGGGGCCAGATCCATCGCGCTGACTTCGGTCCACTCGAGCCGGCCTTGGTCGCGCTTGCGGTTGCGGAAGTGGACGCGAAGGATGTTGTTGGCGATCGCGAACAGGTAGGTGCGGAAGCTGGCCTCGCCGCGGAAGCGGTCGCGGCTCTCGAGGCAGGCGGCGAAGGTCTGCTGGACCAGGTCCTCGTGGCCCTCGATCACCTTGTTGCGAAAGAAGCGAGCGATGGCGTCGAAGTGGCGCTCGAAGAGCTCGGCCGCGGCTCGGGCGTCGCCGCGTAGCCACGCGTCGAAGAGCTCGGAGTCGGTCAAGCTGCCGAGATCGGCCACGCCACGACGCTATCACGCTCCTGCTGGAGCCGGGGTGGCCGGCTTGGCCGCAGCCTCTTCGTTGGAGCCAGGTTCGTTGGTGAGCGCAGCGACGGCCTCGACCAGATCGCGCGGTGACCACGGCTTGTGCAGGATCGCGTCGATGCCGAGCTCGCGCAGCCGCGTCGAGTTGCCGTCCTCCGCGTAGCCGCTGCTGAGGATCGCCGGGAGATCGGGCCGCAAGCTGCGCAACCGTTCGAGCAGCTCGAGACCGTCGAGGCCGGGCATGGTTCGATCGAGCACGACCAGCACGATTGCGTCGGCGTGGGCTTCGAAGCAGGCCAGGCCCTCGTCGCCGTCCGCGGCGGTCAAGGTCCGATGGCCCGCGCGCTCGAGCACCTCGGCCGCGAGCTCGCGAACCACGGGCTCGTCGTCGACGATCAACACGAGCGGTCCGAGCAGGCTCGAGCCCAGCGCCTCGTTCGACGAGATCGCGGCGCTTCGGCTCGCGCCGCTCTCTCGCCGGACCGAGTGCGGGCGGGCGCGCGGGGCCACGGCGTCGAGCTCGAGGCCGGGGTCGGCGACCGGCAAGAGCACGCGAAAGCGAGTGCCGCGGCCGACCTCGCTCTCGAGCTCGATGTCGCCTTGGTGCTGGCGGACCGTGCCGATCACGGCGGCGAGCCCGAGACCCCGACCCGTCGGCTTGGTCGTGAAGAAGGGATCGAAGACGGCGTCGAGCTGGTCCTCGGGGATCCCACAGCCCTCGTCGCGGACCTCCAAGAAGGCGAAGTGGCGGCCCTCGGTAGTCGGGGTCCGCTCGTCGCCGAGGTAGCCGCGGCGACGCGAGTCGGCGTCGAGCTCGACTCGGCCCGTGCTGATCCAGACCCGACCACGCCGACCTTGGAGCGCCTGCGAGGCGTTGGTGATCAGGTTCATCACGATCTGCTGGATCTGCACCGGGTCGCCCGTCAGCGGCGGCGTTCCGGCGTCGCAGTCGAGGATCAGCTCGCTGTTCTTGGCCAGCGCGGGCCGGAGCAGCTCGGCGACCTCGCGGACGGTCTGGGCGAGGTCGACGGTCTCGATCCGAGTCTGCGCGCGACCGGCATAGGCGAGCATCTGGTTGACCAAGCCCGAAGCGCGCTTGCACGACGCGACGATCGCCGCGACCCGCCGCCGCTGCTCGGGCTCGTGCACGTCGCTCTCGAGCAAGCTGGCGTGACCGAGGATCGCCGCGAGGATGTTGTTGAAGTCGTGGGCGACGCCGCCGGCGAGCAGCCCGACCGTCTCGAGCTTCTCGCTGTGGCGGACCTGGGCCTCGAGCCGCTCGCGCTCGCGCTCGGCTCGCTCGGCCGAGATGTCCCAGAAGAGCGCCGTCGCGCTGATCGCGAGGAGGCCGAGCATCGAGTTGAGCCAGCGAAACCCGCTGCCCTCTTCGTGGAAGTACTCGGCGGGAAAGGCCTTGGGAAACCACTCGAGCACCCAGAGCGAGGTGATCGCCAGCGCCGAGACGCCCGCGATCACCAAGCTCCAACGACCGCCGAGGAAGAAGCTGGCGATGACCGGCGCGAGCAGCAGCCAGATCGTGATGCTCGAGCCGAGCCCGTGCTGAAAGTAGGCCGGGATCAAGGTCGCGAGCAGACCGCAGGTCATCAGCCACGCGCCTGCGAAGTCGACCGAGCCCGTCCAGCGCAACACGAAGGGCGTGAGCCCGAAGCAGAGCGCGCACAGGGCCAAGACCGCCGGAGCGATCGGCGGCGGGATGCCGTCGAGCATCGGCCCGAGCATGGGCGCGAGCGTGACCACGACGATCACCGGCGAGGCCAAGACCAGCGCGCTGGCCCGAGCGACGGCCGTCGGTCCGCGGCGGCGAAGCGCTGGCGTGACGAAGTAGCGAGTCCAGGGCAGCAGCCACGCCCAGCGGGTGGGATCGGGCTCGCGATCCACGCCGTGTCCCTTCGGGCCCGAGCGACTCACGCCGTCAGTTGGCCAGTCGGGCTCGGTCGCGTCAATGGTTCGGCGTCGACACATGCGTTACGCTGCGCGCGCCGTGCCCTCCCGTGGACGCTTGCGCCTTGTCGAACCGAGCATGAGCCGCGAGGTGGTTCGGGGATGAGCACGCCACGCCGGGCGCTCGCGCAGACTCACTCGCTGCGGCTCGACGAGACCCGGACGCTCGGTCGCGCGGGCTTGCTCGCCGCACTCGCGCCGCTGATCGTGCCGGCGCTGACCGAGATCCACACGGGCACGCTCGTCGCGTCCGGTTGGGTGCTGGTCCCCGATCTGCTGGCGATCGCCCTGCTGATCGGCGCGCTGGTCTTCGATGGCGCGCTGACCTTCGTTCGCGCGCCGCGAGAGGGCCGACCGCTGATCTCGTTCGGCGTGCTGCTCTTCGCGCTGATGGTCGCGATCGATCTGCGTGATCGCCCAGTCGAGGCGCTCTTGGTCTTGGTCGGCGTGTTCTTGGTCGTCGCTTGGACCTTGTCGGCCCCCGAGGCGGACGAGGGCGCGCGCGTGCGTGCGGGCGCGAGCCGGATCGCCACGGCGCGGGCCTCGGCCATCGGGACCCTCGCCGCGGCCCTGGCCATGATCGGCTTCGGCTTGATCGAGGCCCCCTTCGCGGTCGCCTATCCGCTCGCCTCGCTCGTGGTCACGGTCGGGCTGACGATTCGTGCGCTCGGCCGGCCTCGCCTGCGCACCCGCGACATCGCGCTGGGCTCGATCGCGCTGGTCTCGATCCTCGGGACCTTGGCCCTGCACGGCTCGCCGCGGCTGGCGATGTTGCCGATCTGCGCCTTGCCGATCGCGCTGCTGATCACGCTGCGCCAGCGGCAGCGGGCCGTCGATCCCTTGCACGGTCATGGCTGGCGCGAGCTGATGCTCGAGCAGCCCGCGCGCATGTTGGTCGGCACCTTCTTGATCGGCGGGCTCGCGGGCGGCGTGATCCTGACCTTGCCGATCTGCTCGACCGGGGCCGCGATCAGCATGATCGACGGCATGTTCACCGCGTTCTCGGCGATCTGCGTGACCGGCCTGGCCGTGCTCGACACGCCCGGTGCGTTCTCGGGCATCGGCCAGGGCTGCATCCTCGCGATCATCCAGTTGGGCGGGCTCGGGATCATGAGCTTCTCGACCGCGGCGATGGTGCTGCTCGGCCGGCGCATGAGCCTGCGCGGGGAGAAGGCGGCGGTCGAGCTGATCGGCGGCGAGAGCCGTGGCGATCTCTCGACCGCGCTCTTGCGGATGCTGGTCGTGACCGGCGTGACCGAGCTGGCTGGCGCGCTCGGGCTGAGCGGCTTGTTCTGGGCTGGCGGCGACTCGCTCGGGATGGCGATCTGGCGCGGGGTCTTCACCTCGATCTCGGCCTACTGCAACGCGGGCTTCGCGATTCAGTCGGACAGCCTCATCGGCTACCAGGACAACCCGCTGATCTTGCATGTCGTCGCGCTGCTGATCATCATCGGTGGGCTGGGCCCGGTCGTCGTCGTCGGGCTGCCGCAGGCGCTGCGTCGCGGTCGATTCACCCTGCACTCGCAGATCGTCTTGCTGACCAGCGCGGTGCTCTTGGTCGTGCCGACCTTGTTGTTCGCGGCGCTCGAGTGGAACACCTCGCTGGCCGGGCTCGGGATGGCCGACCGAATCCACAACGCTTGGTTCCAGTCGGTCACGACCCGCACGGCCGGGTTCAACTCGGTCGACTTCGCGGCGATGAGCCCGGCCACGCTGATCCTGGTCGACGGGCTGATGTTCATCGGTGGCAGCCCCGGCTCGACCGCGGGCGGGGTCAAGACGACCACGCTCTTCGTGCTGATCGCCGCGATCTTCGCCGTCACCCGCCAGCACGACGCGGTCGTGTGGGGTGGGCGACGGCTGCCGGCCTCGACCTTGTATCGGGCCGCCGCGGTCGTGACCCTCGGGGCGCTGAGCGTGCTGCTCGCGGTGTTCTTGCTGCTCTTGACCCAAGGCATGGATCTGCAGGTCGCGCTCTTCGAGGCCGTGTCGGCGCTCGGCACCGTCGGTCTGTCGATCGGCGGCACCGCCGAGCTCGACAGCGTCGGCAAGCTGATCATCATCGTCTGCATGTTCATGGGCCGGGTCGCCCCGCTGACCTTGTTCTTGATGTTCAACCGACCGGTCGCCGACGAGACCTGGGAGTATCCCGAACAAGAAGTCAGCGTCGGCTGACCCAGACAGTCAGCGTCGGCTGACCCAGACAGTCAGCGTCGGCTGACCCAGACCACCATGGCCAACAAGCAAGCGCTGATCATCGGGCTCGGACAGTTCGGCATGGCCCTGGCTCGGACCTTGTCCGAGCGTGGGGTCGAGGTCCTCGCGGTCGACCGCTCGCGCGCGCGCGTGCAAAATGCGTCGGCCTTCTGCGCCGAGGCGGCCTGCTTCGACGCCGCCGACGAGGAGTCGCTGCAGCGGACCGCGCCCGACCGCCGCGACCTGTGCGTGTGTGCGATCGGCAACGAGGCCCGCGAGTCGGCCATCCTGGTCACCGCGTTGCTCCGCCAGATGGGCGCGCCGCGAGTGGTCGCGCGGGCGACCGACGACCTGACCGAGCGGATCTTGTCGATGGTCGGCGCCCACCAGATCGTCAACCCCGAGCGCGCCTTCGGCGAGCGCTTGGCCAGCCGGCTGCTCTACGACGAGATCCTCGAGGAGCTGCCGCTCGGCCCCGACTTGATGTTGACCGAGATCCGCCCGCCCGAGACCTTCGTCGGCCGCACGCTCGCCGAGCTGCGCCTGCAAGAGCGCTTCAACGTCAACGTGATCGCGATTCGTCGGGGTGGGCGAGGGGTCGGCGCGGCGCTCGTGCCCAGCCCCGATCGCGCGCTGGCGGGCGATGACCTGCTCTTGGTCGCGTCGAGCCCCGAGGCGATCCGCAACCTGCTCGAGCGGACCTGATCGCCATGCGCATCCGTGACGAAATTCGCCTGGGCGTCGGGACCTTGCTCTTCGTGCAGGTGCTGATGATGTTCGCCGCGGTCGGGCTGCTCTCGCGCATGACCCCCGCGATCGACAAGATCCTCGAGGACAACGAGCGCTCGATTCACGCGGTCGAGCGGATGCTCTTGGTGCTCGGCGAGCCAGCCTCGACCCCCGCGCACGCCAGCGACCGGCGAGAGCGCTTCGAGCAGGCGCTCGAGGACGCGCGCGAGAACATCACCGACGAGCGGGAGGTCGCCGTGATCGCCCAGATCGACGAACGGCTCGAGGCCGCGCTCGATGGCGAGGCCCGGGCCTCGCTGGAGCTCCGGGCCTCGCTCGGCCAGCTCGGCGACATCAACCGCGACGCGATGCACGACGCCAACCTCCGCGCCAAGCGGCTGGGCACGGCGGGCGCGTGGGTGCTGGTCTTGCTCGGGCTGCTCGGCTTGGGCCTCTCGGTCGCGGTCATCCGTCGCTTCCAGGCCAAGTTGATCCGCCCGGTCTACGAGCTCGGCGCGGTGCTCGAGGCCTGCAGCGGCGGCGACAACCACCGCCGCTTCAACCCCGTCGAGGCCTCGTCGGAGTTTCGCGAGGTCGCGCAGGTGGTCAACTCGCTGGTCGGCGAGCACTTCAGCCGGCTCGAGCGCAACTGGGAGAAGGTCGCCAAGCTCGATCGCGTCGCGCTGCTCTGGTTGCTCGATCGCCGCCCGGAGCCGACCTTCGTCTGCGACGAAGACGGGGCGATCCTCGCCAGCAACCACAGCGGGCTCGATGCCTTGCGCCAGCATGGCGGTCCGGCGCTGCGTGATCGGATCGTCCGCGCGTGCAAGGGTGAGAAGGGTGAGAAGGGGGAGAAGGGTGAGAGCGTCGAGGGGGTCGTGGTCGAGTCGCTGCGCGAGGTCGGTTGGGTCTGCACGCTGCCCTGATTCCAGGTGGGGGATCCTTCGCCGACGCGGGCCCGCGCGAGCCGAAGAACGCTGAAGGGGCGCTCATCGACCGCTCGCGACCCGCTGGGCAGCGAAATCGCTTTCCTCGATGTGATCGATGCAGCGCGTCGAGTGGTTGTGGCTCGCTCGCGCCCCAACAATGCCGGGATGCGTCGTTGGGTTGATCCCTCCATTTCCTTCTTGCTCCTCTCCACCCTTCTGCCGGCCTGCAAGACCGACGATCCTGGCCAGGACGACGAGGTCGGGACCGAGACCGACGAGTCGACGGGGACCTCGACCGACACGGGCACGGACACCACCGGCACCGAGACCACGACCGATGACACGACCACGGGCGAGGTCGAGGTCGTCGCGTTTCCAGGGCCGACGAAGGGCGGGCCGATCGTCGCTTCACCCGATGGCTCGCGCTTGGCGGTGGTCAACTCGGGCAGCGGCGAGCTGACGATCTTCGCGCTGCCGGACCTCCAAGAAGAGGCCCGGATCACGCTCGGGGGCGAGCCCGAGTCGGTGTCCTTCTCGCCGACCGGCGACACGATCTACGCGGTGCTGCGCGCGGATGGCAGCGTCGTGCGGGTGGCCGACGTGGGCGGGAGCCCGGCCGTCGACGCCACGCTCGAGGTCGGGGCCGAGCCTGGCCGAGCCGCGCTCTCGTCGACCGGCGGACGCCTCTGGGTGCCGCTCTGGGCCGAGGGCTACGTGGTCGCGGTCGACACCGACACGATGACGGTGGCCAACGAGATCCAGACCGGCGGCTCGCCCTACGCCGCGTGCGTGACCAACGACCTCGACCTCGAGGAGGACGACGAGACCGTGTTCGTGACCGACTTCTACGGCGTGGCCAAGGCCGGCGCCCGCGAGGCGACCGACGGCGCGCGCGAGGGTCGGGTGTTCACGATCGCGGCCGCCGATGGAGCGCTCGACGAGATCCGCTTGCCCGCGCTGACGGCCTCGAGCACCACGGGCTTCGAAGCGACGGGGGCCTACCCCAACCAGCTCTACTCGTGCGCGGTCAACCAAGACGTGCTCTACGTGACGAGCGTGGGCGCGTCGCCGGCCTCGTTCAACGGCGCGACCGACTTCCACCAGAACCTTCAGGGCTTGGTCAGCCGCGTGCCGCTCGACACGATGACGCCCGAGGCTCAGCCGATCGATCTCAACGGGCTCGTCGACAAGCTGATGGCGCCCAAGCGCTTCGTCGCGATCCCGGCCGACATCGACTTCGCGGCCAACAGCGAATTCGCCTACATCGCCTCGCTGGCCTCGGACAGCGTGCTGCGGGTCGACTTCTCGGTCGATCCGCCGACGGCCGGCTCGCCCTCGGGCGCGAGCTTCTTGGCCGCGAGCAAGGCGACCGAAGGCGTGGCGATCTCGGGGCCCCACCTCTATGCCGCCAACGAGGTCGCGCGCAGCATCTCGAACATCGACCTCGCCCAGCAGCTGACCGTCGCGGCCGACATCGAGTCTGCGACCGCACCTGGGAGCGCGGCCGAGATCGAAGCGCTCTTGGGTGAGCGCTTCTTCACCACCGGGCTCGGGCGCTGGTCGACCAACGGCTGGGTCAGCTGCGCCGGCTGTCACCCCTTCGGCACCACCGACAACGTGACCTGGTCGTTCCCGGCTGGCCCCCGCCAGACCGTCGACACCAGCGCGACCTACAACAGCGGCGCGACCCAGCAGCGGATCCTCAACTGGACCGCGATCTTCGACGAGATCCACGACTTCGAGCTCAACACCCGCGGCGTGGCTGGCGGGACCGGGGCGATCGTCAGCGACGTCGCGCTCAGTGCCAACGGCACCGCCAACACGGCCGTGCAGATCGACATCGTCGGGCCGGGCGGAGTCGGCAACCCGATCAACGCCTTCAACCTCGGCTCGGCCCGCGGCGCCGCGCTGACCGGCGCCACGCCGGACGACTGGGACGCGATCGAAACCTACATCACCACGCTGCGCTCGCCTCGGGCCTCGACCCGGATCGAGGGCGACGTGCTGGCCGGGCGCACGGTGTTCGAGGATGGCGGCTGCGCCCGCTGTCACGGCGGCCCGCTGTGGACGAACTCGAGCCAGACCTACACGCCGGCCTTCAACCTCAACGATGGCACCGACCTCGACGAGCGGACCCTGAGCTTGGCCTCGGTCGGCGTCGCGTCGGTCGGTCAGGTCCGCCCGGATCAGCTGACGAGCACCGACACTTCCGTGCTCAGGGTCTTGTCCAACGACGCCAACGGGGCGCCGGCGCGACACACCTGCGTGGCTCGGAAGGTCGGAACCTTCGACGCTGACGGGCCCGATGCCCGCGGCGCCGACGAGATCCGCCAGAGCGGCACGCCGGCCCAGGGCGTCGACGGCTTCAACGTCCCCTCGCTGTTGGGCATCGCTCTGGGCGCGCCCTTCTTGCACAACGGCGCCGCGGAGTCGCTCGAGGTGCTGCTGGATCCGAACGGCGACTTCGTCACCCACCTTCGGGCCGGCAACCAGGTGTTCTCGCCGACCGCTCAGCAGCTCGTGGACTTGGTCGCCTTTGTCAAGTCGATCGACGACGACACCGAGCCCTTCGCCCTCGATCCGCAGCAGCAGTTCTGCCCCACCAACGTGCCCCAGCAGTAGCCACGAAAACGAAGGGGGCCGGCGCGCCGGCCCTCTTCGTGCATCATCGTGGGCCATGGATCTGGTCCACCTCCGCTACTTCCGCGCGATCGCGGAGGTCGGCAACCTGACGAGCGCCGCCAAGAAGCTCGGCGTCGCTCAGTCGACGCTCACCGCCGCGGTCAAGAAGCTCGAAGAGAACCTCGGCAGCACGCTGCTGCTGCGCAACCCACGAGGCGTGACCGTCACGCCGACCGGCCGAGCGCTGGCCGGCGCGGCCGTGGAGATCCTCGCCAAGGTGGAAGAGACCGAGCAACGGATCCGCGGGCTCGAGTGCGAGGACGTCGGTCGCTTCGTGATCGGCTGTCACGAGTCGCTCGGCGCCTACTTCTTGCCCGCGTTCATGCGTGGCTTCCTCGACTCGAGCACGAGCGCGGGCATCGAACTCGAGGTCTGGAACGGGACCTCGGCCGACGTGCGCGAGGCCGTGCTCTCGCGCGAGGTCCACTTTGGCCTGGTCGTCTGCCCGCAGCCGCACGACGAGCTGGTCATGATCGACGCGTTCCGTGACGCCGTCGCGCTCGTCGCCCGCCGCGACGGCCTCGCCCAGCCGGCCAGCCGCGAGCTGATCGAGGCGCGGCTGCGCAGCGAGCCGCTCGTCTATGCTAGTCGGGTCGAGCAGTGTCGGCAGATCGTCGACGCGCTGGCCAGCCTCGGCGTCGTCTCGTCGCGCCAGCTGATCACCGGCGATCTCGAGCTGACCAAGAGCCTGGTGCTCGCGGGCGTCGGCGTCGGCATCTTGCCCCGCCGCGTGGCCAACTACGGGCACGAGGGCGAGCTCGTGGTCCTGCACCCCTCGCTGCCGCAGATCCCCGATCGCATCCAGCTCTTGTTTCGCGCCGACGCCCACCGGACCGCGGCCTGGCAGCGGACCAAGCAAGCCTTGCTCGCCCACGCCGAAAGGATCGCCCCGATCCCGGGTGGCGGCGATTGACGCGAAGGTCAGGCGAAGAGTGAATCCAGGCCCGAGTCTTGGATCTTCACGTGCTTGGCCCAGTCGGTGAATTCGACCTCGCCGTTGTGCTTGATCGTGACCTCGCCATCGGCCAGCGGAAACTTCTTTTTCCCGCCTTTGCCGCCCAGCTTCGGGCCTTTGACGTCGGGGAAGTAGTAGCCGCGAAATCCGATGACGGTCACGTCCAGCCGCTGGGTCCTCGACATCGAGCGGCTGAATGCGCCGATCAGCGAGTCGTTGGCGATGCTGAGGTTGGCCTTTTGGAGATCCTGGTTCCATTGCGCGAGCGGCACGTAGGCGCTGTTGCAGCAGCGAAACGTGAAGTGCAGGTCCAGCTTTTTCAGCCGCTTGATGCCGGCGTCCGACAGGACCTGGACAAATTCGGCGGCGGTCAAGCGGTGGTCGAAGACGGCGACGTCGCCCATGCCGATCTTGCCTTGGACCCCGGGGCTGCCGTGCCCGGTGACGATGAAGTGGACCTTGGTGTTCTTCGGCTCGAAGACCAGCGCGTCGATGCGTGACGAGAGCGCGGTGTCGGCGTATTGCCCGCCCGAATAGCCGGTGTAGACGACCTGAGGATGGACGTTGTTGGGCTCCAAGCCGGCTTGGAATTTGACGTCCGCCTCGGCCATCCGTTGGAGCTCGCCGAATTCCTTGTCGAGGTCCTTCGGTTTGACTTGGTAGAAGGTGCTCGGCTGCGTCGGGGCGAGTACGGTCGTGGTCTTCATGCGCCGGTCCTGATGCTAACAGCTCGGGCTACCAGCAGGCCGTGGCGCAACCCATCACGAC
>JAMHUH010000994.1:0-11273 GCA_035904925.1 Nannocystaceae bacterium | reverse complement strand
GATCAGCCAGGGTTGATCGCGATCGCCATGAAAGCGTTGATCCCATGAAAGCATGGTTCGGATGAAGGCATGGTTCGGTGGACCAAGGTGGGGGCCCGCGCGGCCACCCACTAGAGCGCCGACCGGTTTGAATTCGCGTGCTGAGGTGCGTCTGGGGCCGTCCGTGGGTAGGAGCGAGGCCGAAGGCGTATCCGGCATACGTCGAGCGCCGAGCGACACCGCCACGGGCGGCCCCAGGCGTGCATCAGCGCGTGAATTCAAACCGGTCGCCGCTCTAGCATGCGGATGCCGGCCGCCACAGGTCGACCAAGGGCGGGGCACCGGCCCGACCGCTCCTGCAGCCTGATAGCATTCGAGCGTGCAAATCAGACTGTCCCTCCTCGCCGCGTCGAGCCTCGTACCCCTCGCCTGCCACGCGCACGACCACGCCGGGGATCCGACCTCGGCCGCTCCCCTCGTGGTCGAGCGAGAGCCGAGCGGCCCCCGCTTCGTCGACGCCTACGTCGAGTCCAACCATGGCTGCGCGGTCGATCGCAGCGGCGCGCTGTGGTGCTGGGGCGTCGCGCCAAGCCAGCACTTCCGAATGCAGGACGCGAGCACGGACTGGTCGGTCGCCTCGCAGGTCCGCGGCGTCGAAGGAGCCATCGCGGTCGCGGGTGACTACGGGACCACCTGCGTGCTGCTCACGAACCAGCGCGTGCAGTGCTGGCAGATCCCGAGCCGCCTGAGGCCCGAGGGGCTGGCGCCCGAGCTGGTCGCGGGGCTCGAGGACGCGGTCGACATCGAGATCGATGGTGGGCGCCTCGTCGCCCGCCGCGAAGACGGCTCGATCGAGTACTCGACCCCGCGCGGCGGCTCGCGATCGCAGCGCTCCAACCACGCGATCGACTTCGACGTCGGCCCCCGACGCCGCTGCTCGCTCGACGCCGAGGGTGGGATCTGGTGCTGGGACAGCTTCGCCGAGCAGCTGATCGCCACTGCGCAGGCCGAGGGTCGGGTGGTCCAGCGCGGGCCCTCGGGCGAGCTCTTGCTCGCGCGCGTGCCCGGAGCGGTCGAGATCGCGGTCGGCGATTCGAATGGCGACGTCGTCGTCCGCCTCGCCAACGGGGAGCTTCGCGTCGAGCCGCCGACGGGCTTCGACACCCCGCTGCCGGTCACCGAGTACCTCGCCGTCGCGGGCATCGCCGACGCGACCGACTTCGCGTTCGGCGAGGGCCATGGCTGCGTCGTGCGTGCCGGCGTGGTCGACTGCTACGGCGGCAACGGCTTCGCGCAGCTCGGCGACGGCGGCTCGGGCTCGCGTCCAGGGCCGGTCCGCGTGCCGGGCATCGACGACGCCTACGCCGTGTTCGCGAGTCGGACCTCGTCGTGCGCGATGCATGGCGAGTCGATCGCGTGCTGGGGCACGCACGAGATGCCCGAGGCCGGCCCCGAACCACGCCACGTCCTGCTCGACGACGCGGTCGCGGTCACGGTCGAGCCCGAGGGGACCTGTGCCACGCGCGAGTCGGGCGAGACCCTGTGCTGGGGCACGACGACCAGCGGGGTCGCGTTCGAAGTCGATTCCCAAGGCATCTTCGCCAGCGCACAGCCGCGGCCCCTGCCCTTCGCGCTCGGCCGCCTCCGCAAACGCGAGCGGCCTTGCTACCTCGACGTGGACGGCTTGGTCGTGTGTGGGGTCATGCTCGACGCGACCGGCGACCACATTGCGAGCGTCGGCGAGCAATTCGATGAGTTCGAGCGCCACGCTGGCGTCCGCGACTTCGCGGTGTTCGCCGGCCTGTGCTGGATCGACGATCGCGGGCTGCAATGCACCGACAGTCTTCAGCAGCCACGCGCCGCGCCGAAGCTGACCAAGCCGAGCGCGCTCGCGGCCGGCGACAACGCGGTCTGCGTCGCCCACGACCGTGGCAAGGTCGGCTGCTTCGACCCGCGCGAGTCGGAGGCCCCCGCGACCAAGGTGTCGCTGACCGAGGTCGCGATCGCCGACGTCCGCGAGCTGCGAGGCCTCGGTCGCTGCTTCGCGGCGCTCGACGGCAGCGCCAAGGTCCAGACCTTCTGCGTCGACGTGGGCGAGGCCGGCCTCGAGGTCAGCGAACCCACGCCCTGGCCCTTCGTCGACGTCGCCGAGGTCCACCCGACCGCCCAGGGCCTGTGCGTGCGGACCCGAGCCAACACCTTCGAGTGCGCGGCCCAGCGCGACGCCGCGATCACCCGCGAGTTCGACGAGGTCATCGCCGCCGCCAGCAACTGGGAGCACGCCTGCGTGGTCCAGACCGGCGGGAAGCTGACCTGCTGGGGCGAAGCCAGCAAGGGCCAGCTCGGCGTGCTGCCGCGCGGGATCATGACCGAGCCCCGCGAGCTCGAGTTCGTGCCCTGACGCGGACTACTCGCGTCGGCGTCGACGCAGGCTCAACCCGAGCAGGCCCAACCCGAGCAGCGAGAGCACGCCGCCCGCCGGCTCGACCTCGCTCGAACAATTGCAGCGCCCGTTGAGCCCAGCGTCGTTGCCGAACCCAAAGCCATCGCCGATCTCGTCGGCGCTGTCGGCCGTGCCGCCCAGATCGCTCCCGCCGTCGAAGCTGGTGTCCCAGACGTCGTCGGTCCCGTCCGCGTCGGTGTCGGCGGTGCTGGCCGTCGCGGTCCCGTCCGTGCCGGTCACCGTCGTTCCGGTGTTGCTGTCGGTGTTGCTGTCGGTCGCGGTGTCGCTCGCCGTCGTGGCGGTGTCGCTCGCCGTCGTGTCGCTCGCCGTCGTGTCGCTCGCCGTCGTGTCGGTGAAGCTGCTCATGCCCGGGTCGGGCTCGTTCGTGGTCGGCTCGGGGTTCGCCGAGCAGTCGTTGAACACGCAGCAGGGGTCGAACTCGATCGTCTCGATGATCGACTTCATCGCGTTCTCGAGCTCGGCCTGGGTGTCGGCGTCGAAGAAGTTCTGCTGCCCGTTCGAGCCCCACGAGGCCATGTTGGTCAGCTGGGCCTGGGCTTGGGCCGAGCCGAGGTTGTCGCCGAAGCCGATCACGTAGGTCGTGACGCCGTTGGCGAACAGGGCCTCGAGCGCGCTCTGGACCTGGGCGTCGGTCGAGTAGCCGCTGTACTGACCGTCGGTGATCAAGATGTTGACGTACTGGGTGCTCTCGTCGGCCGGGTAGAGGGCCGGCGGGTTGGCGGCGTAGGCCTCTTGGTTGGCGAGGACCAGCTGCAAGCCGCGATGCGTGAAGGTGCCCGAGCCCTGGCAGGCCGAGAACCCGGGCGCGCAGGCGGGCATGTGGCTGCGGGTCGGCTGGTCGAAGAAGGGCGCGACCAAGCTGCCGTCTTTGAAGGTCCAGGTGATCGGCGGCCCGCTCCAAGGATCGTCGCAGCCCGGCAGCTCGCACGAGGTGTTGGGGTCGAGCGCCCAGGCGAAGTTGTCCTGCATGCAGGGGCCGTACTGGACCAGCACCTTCTCTTCGGCCGGCGCCGACGAGCCGAACACCGTGAGGCCGAGGTGAACGAGGTCCTCGAGCGGACGCCCGATGGTCTCGACGTCGACGTCGAAGAGCGAGTCGGGGCCCGAGGCCAAGGCCGAGCGCGCGCGGTCCCAGCCGGTCTGGCCCGGGCCACCCGGTTGATCGCCGACGTTGAGCATCGACGACGAAGCGTCGAGCAAGACCATCACGCGCGGCAGCCCGGCCGTGCACTCGGGCACGATCACTTGGTTGGCGATGTCCTGCACGACCTGGCCGATCGCCTGGTTGAGCTGCGCGGGGTTGTCGGCCCCGATCGCCGTGTTGGTCCCGCCCGCGCTCGCGAGCTCGTCGGCGAAGGGCAAGTTGTTGGCGTCGGCGACCGCGACCACGTAGGTCGGGATGCCCTCTTGATCGAACATCGGGCCGGCCGTCAGCGCGGGGTTCTGATCGGGCGGCGAGAGCTGCGGGAACCCAGCCGGGCCCGTCCACGCGCCGTCGGTCACGACCATCACGCCATAGAAGCGCTCCTCGCCCGGGATCAAGTCGGCCGGATGATCGATCTTCGATTGGGCGATCTGGGCCGCGGTCAGATCGAGCGCGCCCTTGGTCCACGTGCCGATGCCCGAGCAGGGGTTGCCCTGACAGAGCGGCGGCGGCATGTCGGCCAGCGCGTCGATGATCGCCTGGCCGTTGCAGTCGAAGTAGCTCTTGTCGGCCGCCTCGGCGTCGTACCAAGGCACGTCGATGCTCTGGCCGTCGACCAGCCCGCTCGCGTCGCCCGGGATCACCGTGCCGGGGTTGTTGGGGTCGGGGTCATGGCCGTAGCGCATCAACCCGACATGCATGTTCTCTTGGAAGTAGCCGCCGTTGGTGGTCATCAAGGTCGAGACCGCATCGACCGCGACCTGCCAGCGGGTCTTGCCCAGCCCGAACGCCGTGTTCATCGACGACGAGTAGTCGAGCACGATCATGAAGTTGGGCTTCTTGAACGTGCACATGTTCTCGGTGAAGCAGTCGTTGCCGCCGCCCGCAGTCGCAACCGGTTCGCGTTGGCCGATCAGCGCGACGCCGATCCCGGCGAGCAAAGCGAGTTGAAGCAGCAGCCGCCTGCGTGTCGTGGTCAGCGCGAATCGTTGCATCCGAACCAGAGAACCCCCGTCATGCATGGTCGCACGAGCGGGGGCCTTCGATCATCCGCGCCGTGGTCGCCGGCACGAGCGCCGCGGGCTTCAGGGCTGGACGTCGTAGAGGTTGCCAGCGAGCACGTCGGTCAACCACTCGTTCAGCGGCACGCCGCCCGACACCGTGCCGTAGAGCGTGTCGTCACCGTGCAGATACGTGTGCGAGTTGCCGGTCTTGATGTAGCTGGCCCACGAGGGCCCGTTCAACGCGTTGTCACGCAGGTCGTAGAGCGCCTCGGTGAACTGCGGGAACGAGGGGAAGAGCGCCATGCAGTTGTTGCTGCCGAACCCGTAGAAGGTCGAGATGGTCCCGTCGGCCTCGCTGGAGATCAGCGACTTGCTGGCGTTGGGGTACTTCTCTTGGATGAAGGGCAGGTAGTTCGAGAGCCCGCCACCGTCGGCACCAAAGCACTCCGTGCAGTCCTCGGGCAGCGAGGCGTCGACGCCCCAGACGTCGCGGAAGGTCTGCTGCAGGCAAGGCGCGAGGTACATGTCGCGGAAGATCGGGCCCGAGTCGTCGACCAAGGTCACGTCGATGCCCGGGAAGTAGCTCGCGATCGTGTCGTAGTTGGACGCGGCCCCGAAGCCGCCGCCGCTCTCGCCGGTCGCGGTCACGACGGTCGCGTCGGGCCAGGTGTCGACGATCCGCTCGAGCGCCAGCAGCACGTTGTCGTGGCCGACGAACATCTGGTTCTGCGGGCCGCCGGGCACGTCGGCGTTGGGCTTGCTGCCGAAGAACACGTCCCCCGTGCAGTAGGGGAAGTAGACGAAGTTGTAGTCCGCCATCGGGTTCTGCGGGTTGTCGAGGCTGAAGATGCCGTCGTTCGGACCCGGATCGAAGGCGCCTGGGTCGACCTTCGAGGGGTTGATGCCGCAGGTCAGCGCGTTGAAGCAGGCCCCGCCGCCCTCCATGTAGAGCGCGAGCTTGTCGGTGTTGGCGGCGTAGCGGACCGCGACGCCCGACTGCGAGCCGTCGCGGCAGATCATCCCGTCGATCGGGACCCAGAGCCAGTCGCCGACGGCCGCGCTCGGCAGCGGATCGAGCGGCTCGCCCGTGGTCGTGTCGGTCGTGGTGTCGCTCGGGTCGGTCGTGCTCGTGTCGCTCGTCGCGTCCGTGCTGTCGGTCGAGCCGGTCGAAGCATCCGTGCCGATCTCGTCACCCGTCCCATCCGTGCCCGTCTCGCCAACCTCGTCATCGACGCCCGCCGCCGCCTCGCCACATCCCACGGCCAATCCCGCGATCGGGAGCAGGAATCCAAGCAAGCGAAGCAACGGAAGGTTTTGCATGGCGGAATGCTACGCAGGGTGACACGCAGCACACAAGCCTGAAACCGAGTCAGCCGCCCGCGGCTGAAACGTGGGTCTGCTCGCCGCGGAAGCAGCGCCTGCGAGATCTCCGCGCCGTAAGCCTCGGCTCCCTTCCGCGTAGTCCTCCAGGGTGTCAGAAGCGATAGCCAAAGCTCAGCGCGAAGTGAGGCTGAAACTCGTCGAAGAGATACACGCACTCACGCCGGAGGCTGCACAGCGGGCCCGACTCCTTGACCGGCTTCATCCGCCGCAAGCCGACCGCGACGCCGAGGTTGATGTGGAAGGGCAGATCCCAGGACCAGCCAAAGTCGGCCCCGCCACCGATCGCCAGCGAGTTCAGCTCCGGGATCGTGAACACGAAATTTTGCCCGACGTTGAAGGTCGCCGCGAAGTAGGGTCCAACCCAGGGCCTGGCGATCCAGACCGCCAGCTCGAGACCATGACCGATCGCCTGGATCTGTCCGTAGCCCGTGTCCGGGTACATGTACTCGAGCGAGACGCCGAAGCTGAGGTGATGGCCGAGCGCGCGCCGGTAGCCGAGGTCGAACCCGGCGAAGTCGCTCAGCGTGGTCGCGCGGATCGAGACATGGTTGGCCGGGCGCGGGTCGAGCAGCGTCCAGCGATCGGCGACCGAAGGCGGCGCGGCCTCGACTCGGCTCGCGAGCAACACGAAGATCAGCGCGAGGGCCAGCCATGGCAAGCATGAGCACGAGCCGAGCCTTGCTGCTGGCCGCGCTGGCCTCGACCAGCGCCTGCACCGACGTGCCCGAGGTCGCTTACCAGACCGAGCACTTCGACATCGCGCCCGACTTCGATCATCCGATTTGTGCGGGCACCTTGGACCGCTTCGAAGATCATCTCGCATTCGTCGAGTCCGCACTCAGTCGCCCCGTGCCGCATGGCGAACGCATCAGGTTCTACTGGATTACGGGTGATCTCGACAGCTGGTGCAGCGAACGCGCGATCGGCTGCTACTACCCCGGCACCCGGGTGATCATCGGGACCAGCGCCACGGCGCCGCACGAGATCGTCCACGCGGTGCTCAACGCCGAGTCGCAGACCAACCTCTTCCTCGAAGAGGCGCTCGCCGAGCTCTACTCGGGCGTCGGGGCCTTCCGCAGCGTGGCCGCCCGCGCCGAGGGTCCGACCCCCGACGAGCTGCTCTGGCTCTCGGTCAGCGACTACCGCTTCGGCGCGCTCGACTACAGCGTGGCCAAGCACTTCGCCTCGTTCATGCTCGATCGTTTTGGCCAGGGCACGATCCGCGAGATCGCAGGCGTGGTCGCCAACGGAGCCGGGCCGCCCGCGCTCGAGCGCGCCTTCGAAGTCCGGACCCGCCTCGACTTCGACGACCTCGAGCAGATCTACACCGACCAAGCGCGCAGCTTCTATCCAGGCCTGCGCGAGGGCGTGGTCGCCAAGCTCGATGGCCAGGCGCGCTGGACCGACGCCTCGCTGCGCTGCGACGAATCGACCACGCTCGGTCCGCTCTGGGACGAGCGCCCCGGCATGTATCGAACCTTTCGGCTCGTGCTCGACGAGCCCGAGACCGTCGAGGTCCAGCTGGTCGCGCCCGACGACGTCTGGGTCGACGTGATCGACGTCCGGGCCGAGCGAAGCGCCGGCAAGGTCATCGATTTCTCGCATCCAGAGCTGACCGGTCGGCGCGAGCACCCGCGCTTGCAAGGCGGTCAGGCGCAGACGCTCCAGCTGCGCAGCGGCACCCACCTGCTCGTCGTCGCGCGCGAGGGCTACGAGTTCACCGACGCGTTCTTGCAAGCCGAGATCCTCGAGTTCGGTCGCCTCGGCGGCGACGACGAGTGAGTCGAGCTCAGGGCTTGGGCGCAGGCTCGGCCGCGGGCGCAGGCTCGGCCGATGGCGCGAGCTCGGCCGTCGCCGCCCGGACCTCGACGACCCGGCTCGCCTGCGTCAGCGAGGCCGCGCAGCGAAACCCGAAGTGGTGGAAGGGCTGGTTGTTGGGCACGTGCGGCCGCCGATAGAAGGTCGTCGCGTAGTCTGGACCCCAATACCAGCTCCCGCCGCGCACGATCTTGTGGACGTAGCCCGGGCACTCGTCGGCGCCGTCGCAAGGCCCGTGCGGATCGACGCCCTCGCAGGCCTTGCCGCACTCCGTGTAGCTGCGCGTGTACCAGTCGCCGACCCACTCGTACGAGTTGCCGGCCATGTCGTAGAGCCCGAACTGCGTCGGCGGCCGCGACCCGATCTCCCAAGGTCGGCCGGTGTCGGGCTCGGCCCCCTTCTTCTTCAAGCCACAGCCGCGACCTTGCTTGTCCTTGATGATCGCGAGGTCGCAGGTCGCCGGCTCGTTGCCCCAAGGATAGATCCGGCCGTCGCTCCCGCGCGCCGCCTTCTCCCACTCGGCCTCCCAAGGCAAGCGCTTGCCCTGGGCCTCGCAGTAGGCCTTGGCGTCGAACCAGCTGATCCCGTTGATCGGCTGGGTCGGGCGATCGAAGTCGACGTATTGCGGGCCCGACTTCGGACACTGCTTGGCCTTCTCGCACGCCTTGTACTCGGCGTAGGTGACCTCGTTGATGTCCATCCAAAAGGTCTGCACCCAGATCGTCGCTTGCGGGATCGAGTTCTCGTACATCTCGCCCGGCTCGTCGACGCCACGCAAGAACGAACCGCCGGGAATGCACGCCATCTCGGCCGGCCCCTTCCCGCAAGCCAACATCGCCGTCCCATCGGGCGCGACCGGCAAGGGATCGGGCTCCGGCTCGGCGTCGATCGCCGGCTCGAGCTTGCCCGCGTCGGGCATGTCGGGCTCGACCGGCGGGCCTGCTTGCGTGTCGTCCGGCGCGACCGGAGGTCCGGCGTCGGGCTGCGGGCTCGGCTGAGGGCCGCACGCGGCGATCGTCGTGAGAGCGAGGCTGAGCGCGCGCGCGAGATCCAGCATGGCGCGGGGCATACCACGGGACCTCGAAGGCTCGAAGCGGGATCGGGTCGGCGTCCAGCGCAGATCTCCACCGTCCAACCCTCACAGAACAGCGATCTGACGGTTGTCTAGCCAAGTATCCTTCCCGTGGTCGAGTATGATGCGCCGTCCGTCATGACGCCTCCGACCAAGCAAGCCGCGTTCGCGGCCGGCCTCGAGCAGCCAGACGCGACCACGCGCGCACAACGACTGCGGCTGGCGACGAGCGACGAGCACAAAAAGAGCTGGGGTCAGTACTTCACCCCACCCGACCTCGCCGCGTTCATGGCCACCCTGCCACGGGCCGAGCCAAGTCGATGCGTCCGAATCCTCGATCCGGGCGCCGGCACCGGAGCGCTGGGTATCGCCCTCGCGCGCGCGTTGCTCGACTCCCAAGCCGCGAAGCATGTCGAACTCTATTGTGTCGAGCATGAGCCCCAGGCTCGGCACGAGTTGGAATTGGCGCTGAGCGCGACCGCGACGCGATATGGACGACGTCTGATCACCACGATCTTCCCCGACGATTTTCTCGACTTCGCCACACCGCGCTTGGGTGGACCGACGATCCCCCCCATCGACATCGCCATCGCCAATCCGCCCTACTTCAAGATGTCCCCCAAAGATCCGCGCGGCGGCGATGCACCCAACATCTACGCGCGATTCATGGAGGTCACCGGCAAGATGTTGCGCGACGGCGGCCAATTGTGTTTCGTCGTGCCACGCAGCTACGCGTCCGGCCCCTACTTTCGCCGGTTTCGCCGACGTTTTCACCACACGATGCAGCTGCAGCACGTGCACGTGTTCGAGTCGCGCAGCGCCGCCTTCAAGACTGACAAAGTCCTGCAGGAGAACATCGTCGTTCTCTACGAAAAACACCCACCCGCGCCCGCAGGACACGTCACAATCTCCGTGTCCACTGGCATCGACGACCTCGCGCAGCGACAGAGCTTCACCTCGCCTCGTCACGAACTGGTCTCGACCGACGACAACGCGGTGCTCTCGCTGCCCACCGATCGGGGGCGAGTCGAGCTCATGAGGCGCATCCAAGGCTTGCCAAACACCTTGGAGACCCTGGGGTTGCAGATCTCCACCGGTCCGGTCGTACCTTTTCGCGCCGAAGCCTATCTCGTCGAAGCCGACTACGAGGGACCAACCGTGCCGCTCCTGTGGCTGCAACACGTGCGCAAGGGCCAAGTGATCTGGCCGCTCGGTGACGGGTTTCGCAAGCACGAGCACATTCGCCCCTGCGCGGGTCTCAAGCTGATGGTCCCGACGGCGAACTACGTGCTCTTGCGCCGGTTTTCAGCCAAAGAAGAACATCGGCGCCTGACCGCGGCCCCCCTGCTCGGCAAGGACTGGTCGGCTCCGCAGCTGGGGTTGGAGAACCACCTCAACTACATTCATCGACCGGGAGCGGCCCTGAGCACCGACGAGGCCTTGGGCCTGTCGGCCTTGCTCAATTCGCAAATTCTCGATGAGTTCTTCCGGGTCGCCAGCAGCAATACGCAGGTCTCCGCCACCGAGATCCGCGCGTTGCCGCTCCCATCGTTGCCATTCATCGAGCAGCTCGGGCGCGCCTCACGACAAAAATCCAGCGACGACGCCCACATCGAGAGCTTGATCCTGGAACTGCTCGATGAATCGGATCGATGAAGCCAAGGCGATCCTCGCCGCGCTGGGACTGCCCCAGGCCCAGCGCAACGACAACGCCGCCTACACCTTGCTCGCGTTCGCCGACATCGGCCCGCGCACGCCTTGGACCAAGTCCCGCGCGGTCCGTCTCAACCCCCACGGGGTCCTCGAATTCATCCGGGCACGGCATGGCAAGAACTACGCGGAGAACACTCGCGAGACCATCCGCCGCCAAGCGATTCATCAGTTCGTGCAAGCGGCGATGCTCGTCCGCAATCCCGACGAGCCTGACTTGGCAACAAACAGTCCTCGTACCCACTATGCGCTCTCGGACGAGCTCCTCACCGTTCTGCAGGCGTTCGGCACCCGCCAATTCGACCCAAGCGTCGCGGCCTTCCTCGCGGCGAGCGGCGGCGGCCTCGCCCGGCGCCACGCGCAGGCCCGACAGCGCGCTCACGTACCGGTGACCCTGCCCGACGGTCGACGTTTCGAGCTGAGCCCTGGCCGCCACAACGAGCTGCAACGGCTGGTGGTCGCCGACTTCCTGCCCCAGTTCGCCGACGGCGCCAAATTGCTTTATCTCGGCGACGCCGACAACAAGCACCTCGTGCTCGAGCGCGACGCGCTCCGTGAGCTCGGCATCCCCATCACCAAGCACGACAAGCTGCCGGACATCGTCGCCCTCGATCCGGCGCGCGAGTGGCTGTTCTTGATCGAAGCTGTCACGTCCCACGGTCCGGTTTCAGCCAAGCGCCACGAAGAGCTCGAATTGGC
>JAMHUH010000993.1:0-1881 GCA_035904925.1 Nannocystaceae bacterium | reverse complement strand
CCGTTGAGAACCCGCGCTTTTTTGGAGAGCTGGTGGAGACGCGGGTCTCCCAGTCGTGGGGCGGGCTGGCGGGTGGATCGGGAAACGCGAAACGGCGGCGCTCGGGTCGAGAGCACCGCCGTTTCGCGTAATTCGGTTGTTCAGCAATTGGCAAAATCACCGGTCTCCTCGGAGATCGGCAGTTCGCCTGGCCACACATCGCAGAGTCCAGAACGCCAACTCGGCCCTGCTCGAGATCGCTTCGACGCTTCCGAACTGCATGACGCGAACTCGGTCGAGTATGGCCGCATCGTTCGGACTCGACGCGCACTCGTCGTTGGCCTGCGCCCGATTTTCGTCGGCCCCAGCTCGACGAGCAACTCCATCGGGGTCGGCTTGGACCTGACGGGCGGCGGCGGTCGGTTGGTCGCGAGCGCCGGACCTCGCATGCGATCGGGCGGGTCGATCACGAACGTCGCGTCGACAACCTCGACGATCGCTCGCGGTTCCGGCAGCTCGAGCACCGCGATCGCCACCAAGTCACCGCTGTGCGGCTCCTGATCGATGTGACAAGCGAGGTATTCGTGCAGCGCTGCACGCAGGCTCTTCGTGTCGCGCACGCCGAGCCGGCCGAGTCGGTCGTGGCGCTTGAGTCGGTCGGCGATCCACTCGACCCGCGTCGACAGCTTCGCCCGACCTTCGCGGATCATGCACGCCCGGATCCGATCGACGTCATCGCCGAAGAGCTCGAGCCATTGGTCCTCGCCCTGCGCGAGCAAGCGCAACCGTCCGAGCACACGCTCGTCGATGCGTTCGCTCGCGTGCTTCACCAGTTCGCGTAGGTCGCTCTTCCACACCGCCACGCCCGTGAAGCGAGCGAAGGCAATGTCGCCGAGCTCGGGCGCTCGCCCGATCCGCTCGTTCGTACTCGTCGCTCGCTCGCGCCGAGCCTCGGCGAGCGCGAGCTCGAGGTCGTCGACTTGTGGCCGAGTGGTCAGTCGCGCGAGGTAGGTCAACGCTCCGTGTTCGACCTTCTCCGCTGCCAGCATCAGAGCGCCGGCGCTCCTCTCCGAATGCCGACCCTGACGAAGGCGATTCGCAACCTCGCGCAGCTTCTCGGCTTGTCCCTGGCGATCCGCGGGCCGTCCACGGCGACGTGTCTCGACCGGCGGGGCGGAGTCGGGAACCGAAGCGGCCGCGCGCTCGCGCTGAAGCTCTCCGCCCGATTGCGGCGACGCGTCGACGATCGGATCGCGCGGGGAGTCGACCGGCTGCTTGCGGCGAACCAGCTCACCGGGCCGCGTCACCTCGAGCGTGCTGGTCTCGTCGAAGACCATCGAGGGCTCCTCGTTGCCCTCGTCGCCGCGGAACCAGACGCGGACGTTCGGCCCGACCCCGTGCCGGCGCACGACTTCACCCTCGGCGTGGCCAGGCACGCGAACGCGATCGGCGATCTTCAGCGCACACGCTTCGATCCGCATGCTCGCCTCACTCCGCGATCACGAAGTCCCACTTGCCGACGAAGACGATCCCTTCTTTGGGATCATCGTCGAGCAAGGTCAGCGAGTAAGGCCCGCGGATGCTGGCCTCGGTGAACATGATCTGGTGCCGCAGGCCCTCGTCGCCGATCTGCGCGTACTTGACGTTCTCGCGGCTCGGCGTCCAGCCGAGCTCCTCGGTCCGGTAAGGCAGCTCGAGATCGTAGACCGTGCTCGGATGGACCTTGTAGGGCTCCTTGCCGTAGTTGGGCACGAACACCCGGGCCGGATCGCCCTTGCTGCCGTAGCCGGTCTTGGGCATCTCCGGATCGGGCTTCAAACGCGCGACCACCATGACATGCGAACGCGGGACCTCGACCAGCGAGCCGACGTAGAGCCCATGCCCCGCCGAGTTGCCGTGGTG
>JAMHUH010000992.1:0-1925 GCA_035904925.1 Nannocystaceae bacterium | reverse complement strand
GCGTTCGACCTGCACTGCGTCAGGCTGCAGCTCGCGCTGCTCGAATCAAGCAAGGAACGCGTAGCCAAGATTGAGACGATGCTCAACTTGCTCGCGGCGCTGGCTCAGCGCAAAGCAATCCCACAGGTTGCCGCCAAGCTCGAGTTTATCCATGCGATGACTGACGAGAACGCGTGGGCCAACCCGAGCGTCGCGCAGGTCGAGCAGGTCCGTGTCGAGCTACGCGACTTGATGCGCTTCATCGACCGTCGCCGTGGCGTGGTCATCCACACCGACTTCGAGGACACCTTGCTGACCTCCGCCGTCGAAGACCGCGAAGTGCCCGTCTTTCCATCGACCGGCGATGCCTATCGCCGCCGCGTCACGCAGTTTATCCGTGACCACTCCGACCACCTCGCTATCGCCAAGCTGCGGACCAACAAGCCGCTGACGCCGACCGACTTGACCGCGCTGGAGGAGTTGCTCTTGAGGGCCGACGTCGGCGAGAGCCGCGAAAAGTTGGCGAGCCTCTACGCCGAGCAATCCGGTAGCCTGGGCACTTTCATCCGCAGCCTGGTCGGGCTGGAGCGAGTCGCTGTCAACGAGGCTTTCTCGGCGTTTCTCGGTGCCCCCGGCCGCACGCTGACCGCCGCCCAAGCCAACTTCGTCCGCCAGATCATCGACTGCCTGACGACCCGCGGGGTCATGGATATCGGTGCCCTCTATGAGCCCCCCTTCACCGATCGCGCCGCGGGCCCTGAAGCGCTGTTCGGCGAGGCCGAGTTGGGCTCGCTAATCGACATCCTCATGAGTGTCGAGGCCAACGCACGCGCGGTCGAGGCCCGAGTCGACTAACCCGCCCGCGCAAATGATCGGCACGATCGACGCCTCGTGCCGGGCACCTCGCCGGTTTGACGATCACGTTCTGAAGCGGCTCGCTCGGAAGCTCGGGGCAGCGAGGCTTCGAGATGTTGACGTTGACGGACAGGATCTCGCGATTGGGGTCGAACTCCCACGCGGCCTCGTAGACCTACCGAGTCGGGCCCGCGACCCATGCGTCGCAGCGCGAGGTTACGGTTGTAGTGACAGCCCGCGCTCCTTAATCTGCTCGGGGTTCGCTAGCGCGGCGTCGTCCTAACTCGTCACTGGTACCCCAATCGCTCACCTTCGCCCGCGACGCCATCCGCTCGGTCGTCGACTCGCCCCATCCTCTGGAGCTGAGTCTCGCACGCGATCCCGAAGTCAGGATGGTCATGGCGACCTGCTGCTCACCAAAGCGCACTCGATTGTCGGCCGAGGTGCACGTGGTCAGTCACCAACGCTCCGCGCTTGCCAAGCGCGGAGCGGCCCGCGTAGAAGTCGCTGATGCGCTCGATCTCGCTGACCTCGACTCTGCTGACCTTTCCCTTGCTCGCGCTCGCCTGTGGCGACGACAAGCCGGCCGGCGACGAGGTCGGGGCGACCGAATCGACCGGCTCGGCGACCGACACCAGCTCGAGCGCGACCGAGTCGAGCGACACCGCCTCCTCGTCGAGCAGCGACACCAACACCACCAGCGACTCGTCGAGCAGCGACACCAACACCACCAGCGACTCGACCGACACCGGCCCTAGCGGCTGCCAGGGCGACCCCGAGAGCTGTGAGCCCGGCACGCTCTGCGACGTGATCACCGGCGACTGCGTCCTGCCCGACACTCCCTGCGCGCTGACGGGTCCCTCGGTCGACTGCGAGGGCCAGCTCTGCGGGCCCGGCTCGGTCTGCGACGATCAAGGCAGCTGCATCCCGATCGCGCCCTGTGGGCAGGTGACCTGTGAAGGCTCGCAGTGCTGGGGCGACAGCTGCGTGTGCGATCGCCCGATCAACTGCACGACGGCGACCGCCGAGCAGCTCAACGGCGGGTTCGCGACCGACATCTTCGGGCTCGACTTCGCCGACGACTGCAACGC
>JAMHUH010000991.1:0-1624 GCA_035904925.1 Nannocystaceae bacterium | reverse complement strand
TTCCCACCAATCGAGCTCGACCATCTGCTCGGCGGCGACGCCCCAACGCTCGAGGTGCGCCCCAACGCCGAGCGGCACAACGAAGGTGGTGCCGCGCTCGGCCAACGCGACGATGGTCGGGTGATCGAGGTGATCGTAGTGATCGTGCGAGATCACGACGGCGTCGAGCTCGGGCAATTCGGCGAGGGCGAGGGGCGGTGGATAGAAGCGCTCGGGCCCGGCGAAGCTGAAGGGTGAGCAGCGCTCGCCCCAGACCGGATCGAGCAAGAGTCGATGCCCGTCGAGCTCGACCAGCGAGGAGCTGTGCCCGAACCAGGTGATCCGCAGGCCCTCGTGGACCTCGGCGAACTCGGCCCCGCTGCGCTCGACGACATCGACCGGCTCGTCCGGGACCGAGAAGTCGACGCCCTTCAGCCAGCGCTTGCTCGTCTCCCACATCGGCGGATCGATCCGCGGGATCGCGTCGACGAAGCGCTCGCCATTCCACTGCGGCGAGGCTTCGATCCGCTCGAGCCGAGTGCCGCCCGGTCGCGCGCCCAGGGCCACGCGGGCGTCGAGCCAGGCGAAGAGCGTGAACACCAAGCCGGCGCCGCCGAGGCCGAGCGCGATACGGCGCCTGCGCTTGCGCCGACGAAGCCGACGATCGGCGGGGCTCTCGGGCTCGGACCCGGCTTGCTCGACTGAAGACTCCGTGGACACGCCGGTGGAGCCTAACCCAAGCGCCTCGCCGACAGTCTCTCTCGGTCGCCGACGCCTTGCGTAGCATCGACGACCCGATGGCTCGAAACGTGGAAACCAAGTCTTCGCGCGCGCATGGGGCTCGCGGGGCTCTGGCTGGCGATGCTGGCTCCCGTGCTCGCCCATGGGCTCTGGCGGCCGCTGCTCGCTCGCCTCGACGCGAGCGGTGACGCGGGCTGGCTCAGCGTCGCGGCGCTGCTCGTCACCGCCGCGGCGCTGCTCGGGCATGCGCGCGCGCCCGAGCGCGCGACGGTGCGCTGGGGCAGCGCGAGCGCGACGGCGATCGTCGCGGCGCCGATCGTCGGCGTGTCCGTGCCCTCGTCGATCGCGGCCGCGCTGGCGCTGCTGGCCGTCGCGGCGCTGGTCAGTGGGGCGCTGCCGATCATGCTCGCGCAGATCCCCGCGCAGATCGACGGGCCGCCGACTCGAGCTCGGCGCGTGGCGATCGTCCTGATGATCCTGCTCGGCAGCGTCGCCGTGATCCAGACGGCCCGGCTCAGCACCTTCATGGGCGACGCCGATCGAAGCGAATGCGTGCCCGCGCCCTTGCCCGAGGTCATGGTCCACCACTCCTGCTCGAGCGCCTACTTCCAGGCGGCCAAGCTGGCCGAGGCGCGCGTCGACAACCTCTACGAAGCGAGCTGGTGGCCGGCGTTTGGCGAGAGCCCACGGGGCGACGCCGAGGCCCTGACCTACGCGCCCTTCTACCTCGACACCTACGCCTATCCGCCGCCCTTCTTGGTGCTGCCGCGCCTCCTGCTGGTGGTCAGCAACGCCTTCGCGGCTCAGCGCGCGCTCTGGTTCGGCGTCAACGGGCTCTGCCTCGGCTTTGGCCTGTGGTTCGTGGGCGCGTGGATCGGCGAGCGCGAGGGTCGGGCCGGGCTGC